>JAWVEM010000146.1:0-33291 GCA_033856735.1 Blastocatellia bacterium | reverse complement strand
AGGCCGACCAGCAGGACGGCTGGAATTTTGATCCGAACAATTCCGATGCGTTCCAGGATGCCAGCTACGGCTACGACGGATATTATGTCGACGTCTCTGAGTACCAGAACTACTTCCGCGAAGGTTTTCAACGCGGTTACGAGGATGGTTACTATGGCCGCAGCCAGTACGGAAGTTATTCGGGAGGCAGATACAACATCCTCGGGGATGTCCTGAACTTAATTCTGGATATTAGACGGTACTAACTACGGGAGAAAGTGCGGGGCAGTAGCCCGATCGAGGGCGCACTCAACCAAGAGCCCGGTTCCGTTAATGCGGAGCCGGGCTTTCCTATGCAGACTTCCTTTGAATACGCGGAGAATGTTTGCGAGGGCTAGGGCACTGCTTCAGAAACGACTTCAGATGACGGGCTCGTGTTGCCGGCCTTGTCCAAAGCTAATACGTAATAGTAATACGTCTTGCCCGATTCAACGTTCTCATCGGTGAAGGTAGTCTTTGTATACAAGGCGGGCGTCAGTTTGGTCCACTTGTCCTGGGGCAGATTCGGATCAGTTGAACGATAGAGGTAGTACCCCGCCAGATCGGGTTCCGCATTCGCCACCCAGAAAATCGAAAGCTTGCCTGTTGCGGCGCCAATTGAAGGCTTCTCGGGTGCAGCCGGCGGGTAGGTATCCACTGGCGTTAACTGAATGCTGTTTGAGTTGAGACTCTCAACCGGCTTGCCTTCAGTGCCCAACGATACAGACCGTACAAGATAGACATACTTCTCACCGAACGTGAAGTTCCGGTCCTGATACTGCGTGGCAGTAATCGGTTGCGGATTGAGTGGACTCTGGCCGGCCTTTGGCCGCGACGCTTCGCTGCGATACAAGTTATAGCCGAGCAGGTTAACCGGTGTCGAGCCGTCGGTATTTGTCTTCGGCGCATCCCAGGTAATGGTGTTCGCTGTCTCGGAATATTCCTTGCCGGTCTTGATGACAATGGGCGGCTCCGCAACTTTGGCTGCGGGCTCCATCAGATAAAAGTTCGAAAAAGCTGCGCTCTGACCAGCCGCGTTCACATACCGAACTGCATAGCGCAGGCGAGCGGGCACTCCCGCCAACTCGAGCGTATCGATATAGGTGAGGGTGTGGCCGGCCTTCTTTATCTCTTCATAGGTGACGGAGCCAATCAGGGTGGCGCGCACGGCGAATTCTTCCTCGGTTAAGGGCAGCGGGGAATTAGGCCGCTCGGCCACGCGATAGACATCAACGCGGCGAATGCTCTGGACGCTTCCTTCACTCGCATTCCGAAGGGGTGCCGGCCAACTGAGGATCACTTGATTGCCCCGCTGAGCGCCGGACAACAATTCAGTGCGCTGTGGAATTCGCTCAATGGGGGGCTGCGGCGGCCTGCGCTTTCCACAGGTCGGCGCCATCGAGAGCGCACAGACTGCCAGAACCAGCAGCAGATGACGAGCGACCGGCTGGCGATTTGTCGTGGATATTGGTTGCGGTGCAGGCACTGGAGTCTGGAAATTAGTTAGCGAGAGGCACTAAAGAATATAACGACTTAGATCCTGATCTTTCACGGTATCGGCGAGCATCAGCTCGACATAGGCGGCATCGATGGTCTTGTTCTTCGGCTCGAGGTCGGGTCCCTCGAAACTGATTTCATCCAGCAGCCGTTCCATGATCGTGTGCAAACGACGGGCGCCAATGTCTTCCGTGTTCTGATTCACCCGCGCGGCAAAGTTGGCGACGGCGTCGATGGCATCTTTCGTGAAATCAAGGATCACGCCTTCGGTCTCCATCAAGGCCAGATATTGCTTCACCAGTGAATTCTTGGGTTCAACCAAAATGCGTTTGAAGTCCTCAATAGTAAGCGATTCAAGTTCGACTCGAATCGGAAAACGTCCCTGCAATTCCGGAATCAGATCGGACGGCTTCGAAACGTGGAAGGCCCCGGCGGCCACGAACAGTATGTGGTCTGTGCGCACCATGCCGTACCGCGTATTCACGGTCGTGCCTTCAACTATGGGAAGAATGTCCCTTTGCACGCCCTCGCGCGAGACATCCGGGCCATGGCCGGACTCGCGCCCAGCGATCTTGTCAATTTCATCCAGAAAGATAATGCCCGACGATTCAACGCGCTCGAGAGCGGCGCGCGCGACGGTATCCATGTCGATCAGCCGCTCTTCCTCCTCCTGCATGAGGTATTCCATCGCTTCATCGACCCGCATCTTGCGGCGCTTGCTGCGGCCCTGGAACATATTGCCGAGCATATCCTTCATATTAATGCCCATTTCCTCTACGCCCATGGGCCCGGCAAATTCAATCGTGGGAAAGCTCTTCTCGCGCACCTCCATCTCGACCAGACGGTTGTCGAGCTTCCCGGATCGCAGTTGAGTGCGCAGCTTCTCGCGCGTGCGCGCAAAGTTTTCGTCCTTTGGCTCTGCCTCAGTCACCAGAACTGGAGCCGTGGTTTCGCCCGAATCGAAATCGAAAAGGGGACTGCCAGAAGGTGACTTCGGCGGCGGTAGCAGAATGTCCAGGATCCGCTCTTCCACATTCAGCTCCGCCTTATCGGCGATCTCTTCTATCTTTTCCTGGCGCGTCATCTCAACCGCGATTTCGGTGAGATCGCGAATCATGCTTTCCACGTCACGCCCGACATAACCGACCTCGGTAAATTTCGACGCTTCTACTTTTAGAAAAGGCGAGTTGGACATGCGCGCGAGGCGCCGCGCGATCTCGGTTTTCCCAACGCCGGTCGATCCAATCATGATGATGTTCTTGGGAATCACATCAGCCGCAAGATCGGCAGGGAGCTTCTTGCGGCGAACGCGGTTGCGCAGAGCAATGGCCACGGCACGCTTCGCCGCGTTCTGTCCCACGACGTGCTTGTTGAGTTCAGCCACGATCTGCCGCGGCGTCATCTCGTCAAGGCGCGCCTCTTGCTCTTCCGTGTCGCCTGCCAGGTAGATAACCATTTCTAAATCAAAGCCAGTAACAGATGAGACGCTTTATAAGTGTCGACGGCCAACTCCTCATCACAACCTTGAATCAAGTTCGGATCACAACTCTTCCACGATGATGTTCGAGTTGCTGTAGATACAGATGTCGCCGGCGATTCGCATCGCCTCAAGCGCCACCTCACGTGCAGAAAGTTGGGTGTTCGCTACTAGTGCGCGCGCGGCCGCCAATGCGTAAGAACCGCCGGACCCGATGGCGAGTACGCCGTCGTCCGGCGAGATCACATCGCCGTTGCCTGACAGCAGAAAAGAACTCTTCTCATCGGCCACGACCAGTAAGGCTTCGAGGTGACGTAGTACTTTGTCGGTTCGCCATTCCTTGCTGAGCTCGATCGCTCCACGTTCCAGGTTGCCGTGGTATTGTTCCAGCTTCCCCTCAAACCGTGTCAGCAGCGAAAACGCATCGCCGGTAGCACCGGCAAATCCGGCTAAAATTTTGTCGTTATAGAGCCGGCGCACCTTTCTGGCGTTGGCCTTCATTACGGTTTCGCCCACGGTGACCTGCCCGTCGCCGGCCATCGCGACCTTCCCGTCACGCCGTACCAGCAACACGGTCGTGCTGCGCACTTGTAAGGAAATTTTTCTGCTCATCGGTGAAACAGCACTATAGGAACTCGTGCGAAGATTAGTCAAGCGATGCGCCTGAGAGTGTGCGATACTCTCTTTTCTTATTGCGCATGAGACTACGTTGGGACAAGGCAATGTCTTTGCGTTATCATGTGCCCTATCATAAAGAGAGTTTGAACTCAGATTCTGAAAGATAAAGCGAGCGAATGGAACCACAGATACGACCACGCATCGGGATCACGATGCGCCTGGAACTCGAAACTAATCGATTTTATCTGGCCCGAGATTACAGCCAAGCCGTCGAGGCCGCGGGTGGTTTGCCGGTTCACATTCCCTTGATTCCCAGGGCGGACTTTATCAAGCAACTGCTGGCCGATATGGATGGTCTCCTCCTGCCCGGGAGTAATTCCGACGTTGATCCGCAACGCTATGGGCGAGACCCGCACCCGCAACTTGGCGTCGTACATCCGGAGAAAGACGAAACGGATCTGCTGGCGATAGCCGAGGCCGAAGAGCGCGCGATGCCTGTGTTCGCCATCTGCTTTGGCGCGCAGGTTTTGAATGTCTCGCGCGGTGGGACGCTAATCCAGGATATTATCAGTCAACATCCGGGCGCGATTAAGCACGAGCAGGGCCCCCCACGCGATCGGCACTCGCATCGTGTGCGCCTGGTGGCAGACAGCATCGCCGGTCAAGCGGCCAACGCCGAAACCGCGCCGGTAAACAGCCATCACCATCAGGCGATTGAGACGGTTGGCAGGGAGTTGGTGGCGACTGCCTGGGCGCCGGATGGTCTGGTTGAGGCGGTCGAAGATCCGCGTGGCGATCGTTTCGTGATGGGCGTTCAATGGCATCCCGAAATCGGTTGGGAACGGGATCGTTTCTCACAGGCGCTTTTTAATCGCTTCATCGCGGAAGCACGCTCGTATGCAGCAAAGAGAACCCACGAGAGTGCTGCCCGCAGGTCTGCAGCTTTGTAAAACCCTGGTGGAAGCCAAAATCAATTCAAAGGTAAAGTAACTGCTTGAAGGAAACTACACTGGAATTTTCGCCGGCTCTGATCGGCTCCCTAAACTTGAAAGACCGAGTCGCGTTGGTTACCGGCGGCTCGCGCGGGATTGGCCGCGCCGCAGTGAACTGCTTTGCCAGGCTCGGCGCGAATGTAGTCATCAACTATTTTAAGGACGAGCGGGCTGCGGCAGATACAGTTAAGGCCGCGGAAGATTCCGGCGTAAGAGCGCTGGCTGTTCAAGCCGACGTTTCACGCCTGGATGAAGCACAGCGGTTGATTCAAGACGCTGTTGCCGGCCTGGATCGCCTCGACTTTCTCGTCTGCAATGCCGGTATCTGGGAAGGCGGAGCGGTTGATGCCTTGAGCGAGGCCGCCTGGGACCGTACGATGGATTTGAACCTTAAAGGTACGTGGGCTGCTTGTCGCGCGGCCGTTCCGGGAATGAAGGAGCGAGGCTTTGGTCGGATCGTGATTGTTAGCTCGACCGCGGGACAGAGAGGGGAAGCGAACGTTTCAAACTACGCGGCTTCCAAAGGCGGCCAGATTGCTTTTACCAAGTCGCTGGCAGCGGAACTGGGTCCTTTGGGCATCAATGTCAACGCCGTGGCCCCTGGCTGGGTAGATACGGACATGTGTACTGACGTTTTTGAGGACGCGGACTTTCGCAAGTCGATCGAGAACTCGATCCCGGTGGGCCGCGTAGCCACGCCGGAAGACATTGCCTGGCCAATAGTGTTTCTCTGTAGCGAGTGGGCCCGTCATATCAACGGCGAGATCCTTAACGTGAATGGCGGGTCGGTGTTGTGTGGCTAGATAATGACTAAGAGTACCCAACCCATCAATCTGGGAATTGAAAGATTGCTCACCGAAAAGATCGAGATGCTGCGCGGTGCGCGGATTGGCCTGGTGTGCAACCAGGCTTCGGTAAATCATGGCTTTCGCCACGTTGCCGATCTCCTCCACGAACATCCGGACATCAATCTCACGACGCTGTTCGGTCCGCAGCACGGGATTCGAGGCGACGTGCAGGACAACATGATCGAGACGGGGCACGCCACGGATCGGAAGACGGGCCTGCCGATCTATTCACTCTATAGCGAAACCCGCGAGCCCACCGAAGAAATGCTGCGCGACGTCGACATCATCGTTTTTGATTTGCAGGACGTCGGCACGCGCATCTACACCTTTGTTTACACGCTGGCCAATTGCATGCGGGCAGCTCAGAAGCTGGGTAAGAAGGTGATTGCCTGCGATCGGCCGAACCCCGTTGGCGGAACCAAAGTCGACGGAGTGGTCCTCGATCCTGCCTTCTCCTCCTTCGTGGGCCAATTCCCGATTGCCACGCGTCACGGAATGACAGTGTGCGAGTTGGGGCGAATGTTTAATGAGCAATTCAGGATCGGTTGCGACCTGGAATTCGTAACCATGGGGGGCTGGTCGCGTGAACTTTGGTATGACGACACGGACGGTCCATGGGTCCTGCCTTCGCCGAACATACCGACGCCTCAGACGACTGTTGTGTTCCCTGCGACTGTGCATCTGGAAGGCACGCAAATGTCCGAGGGAAGGGGAACCACAAAGCCTTTCGAGTTCGCGGGAGCGCCATACATCGATGCGGACGACTTCGCGGCGGCCATGGCCGCGTTCGATTTTCCCGGCGTATATTTCCGGTCCTGCGGATTCATGCCGACGTTTCAGAAGCATGCCCAGAAAGCCTGCGGCGGAGTTCAGATTCATGTGACGGATCGCGAAGCTTTCGAGCCGGTGATTGCGGGGATAGCAATCGTGAAGACAGCATTCGATATGTACGACGATGAATTTCGGTGGAAGGATCCGCCGTACGAATACGAATACGATCGCAACCCTTTCGATCTGATTGCTGGGACCTCGAAAGTTCGCGAAGCGATCGAACGAAGGGAGCCTTTGACTGGGATTCAGGACTCATGGGCGGCTCCTCTTAAGGAATTCAAAAATATGCGGGAGCGCTTCCTCCTTTATTAACAGGTAAATGGTGGTTGAGCCGACAGCTAAAGGATCGATTCATAATAAGAGCCGGATTCCGGCAGGTAGCAGCGCGTCCTAACAGACGCTCGATCGCCAGAGATATTTAAGGCGATTGATGAAGGGAGATTATTCTTGGTCGCAAAGCAGATTCATCAGACGTCCCGTGTGGATACTCCGCCCCGCGCGTGGTTGATTGGGTTGGCGGCGTGGGCGGTGCCGGGGCTGGGACATTTGATACAGCGCAAATGGGCCCGGGCACTCCTATTGGGAGGCGCCGTGTGGGGCATGTTCTTCGCCGGCTTATGGATGGGAGGTCATCTCTTCAAACTCACCGCCAGCGACCAGGGTATTGGCGTGGTGCTGCAGCTCTTGCCGATGATCGCGAACGTCGGCGCCGGGTTGCTCTACGTCTTCTGCTGGCTGACGAATACCGGCTTTGCGGATCACGCCCAGATGGTCACCTATGAGTACGGCAACACGTTCCTCCTCGTCGCCGGCCTGCTTAATTACCTGGCGATGCTCGACGCTTTCGACATCGCCGCGGGGAGGAAGCAATGAGGCATCTTTTCTGGATGGCGGTATTCGCCGGTATTACGGCGATTGTTTTCGGAGTCGTGGCTAAAGGCTCTGACCGGCAGCGTCTGATTTATGGGCTGAAGGTGTTTGGTGAGTTCCTCTTCATTGCTTTTATCCTTGGCTGGATTCTCTACTTCCTGCCCTTGCGTTAAAGGGATACCTTAATGAACGGGGCGTGCGCATGGCGCTGGTTAATACAGACGCGATCGTTCTGCGAACCTACAATCTGGCCGAAGCGGATCGCATAGCCGTTTGCCTCACGCGCAGTGTCGGGCTAGTGCGAGCAGTGGCCAAGGGCGCGCGGCGAATGAAGAGTCGCTTCGGCGCCGCCCTCGAGCCTTTCACGCTCATCCGGCTGGCCTTCTACGAAAGAGAGAATCGCGAACTCGTCTCAATTTCTAATGCTGAGATAATAAAGTCGCATTTCGATCTTGCGGCCCAGCTTGAAACGTCAGAGGTGCTGGCTTATATGGGCGAGTTGGTAAGCGAGTTCGCCCCACCCCACGAAGCCAACGAAAAGTTATTTCGTATGGTGACCGCTTGCGTGGAAGCGCTGGAGGGCCCGCCGCAATCAGCGCGTCTCGTGCTCAGGTACTTCGAGGTGTGGCTGCTTCGCCTGGCGGGGCTTTTTCCGGATGTGCGTTCGTGCGCGGAGTGTGGCGCGCGCCTGAGTGAAAGCGACACGGCCTGCCTGGATGTTGAAGTGAATCCTCACTGTCAAAGATGTAGCCGGGGGCCGGCGACCCGGTTGCTGCCCGAGACTCAGCAGATCGTGATGGCTAGTCAGCAGCTTCCCCCGGCGGATTTTGCATCTACCTTTAGGGGGCTTTCGGAACAGTCAGACGCGCAACTGTCAGAGTTAACGCATCGCTTGATAGTGCGCGCCCTGGAGCGACGTCCGCGAACATTGGTAGCTGCGCGGCGATAGCTTTATTTTGGTCGAAAAGTAAAAGCAGCCCGGACGCTTTTCGGGAGTTTAGTTGCATCGAGCCCGGAAGCGTGGCTGTCGGAAAAGGATATTTCTCTATTGTGTAACCTCTGTGATGCTCTGTGTCTCTGTGGTGGAATCTACTGCGAAAACATTCACCACAGAGGCACGGAGGTTACACAGAGAACCACAGAGTCGGCTTTTGCCGACATAATCCGAAGCGGGGCTCGAGCATTTCAATAACTCGGCATCATGGCGAACAAGAGATTAATAGAGCGGTACATCCTGCGCACGATATTCCCTTATATCGTCGCCTCGCTCATCCTCCTAACCGCAATTCTCTTTGCTCAACAAACTGGCCGCTACTTCGAGACGATCTTTCACGGGGTGATGCCTTCCAGTTTTGTCTACGGACTGGCGCTGGCGCTCTTGCCTACAGTCCTGGTCTTCACAATTCCGATGGCAGTCTTATCCGGCACGATTATCGGATTAGGCAGAATGAGCAGCGACAGTGAACTGGTGGTTATGCGCGCCGCGGGAGTCAGCACGTGGCGGATGCTCTGGCCCGCGCTGGCGCTCGGGTTGATCGCTACGGCAGCTACCGCTGAGCTTAACCTTAAAGAAGCCCCTCGGTCCCAACAGCAATTAAAATCGGTAGCCATACGCAGCGCCCTTTACAAGCTGGATTCACCGGTCGAGCCTCGCACCTTTGCCACCGACATTCCGAACTACGTCATCTACGTCCGAGATGGTGACAAGGAGCACGGCCAATGGGGCCGCGTTTTCATTCGATCGCAGGAAGCTGATCGCTCGACACTGCTGGTAACCGCGCGGGCCGGCCGGATCGATTCCTCCCCAGAAAAGTCCGAGCTGGTGTTACAGGATGCGATGCAGACCAGACTGCCATCGCCGGAATCGCGCGACCAATCCTTTAGCGTCGACCGTCTGGATCTGCTGCGCATTGTCTTTCCCACCGGACGAAGTAGTTTGCTGGAGAGAATGCAGAAGGAGGAGTCGGGACCCGACTCCCTGGGATTTACAGAGCTGCGCTCGTTCATCGCGCAGAGCGACGGCGTGCAAAAGCGCGAAGCGAGCATCATCTTTCATAAGCGCCTGGCGTTCTCGCTAACGCCGTTCGTGTTTTCACTGTTTGGAGCAGCCCTCGCTCTGCGCATGCGACGCGGCAGCCGCGGCTTTGGCGTCCTCTTGTCCCTTCTGGTCTTGCTTATCTATTACCTGGTAACGCTGGGCGGAGATCAGATGGCGCGGGGAGGCTCTCTGCCACCGATCGTGGGCGCGTGGCTGGCGACGGCTCTGACTTTGATCATGGGAATTGGATTACTGACCTTCACCCGGCGGCAGTTTGGGTTTCATTTTCGCCGCGCCAGAAAAGATCGCACGCCGGTTGCCCCAACTGAGCAAGTAGCGCACGGATTCGTTTCGCAAAATGCGCGACGCTGGCTGATCACTTTTCCAACTTTGCTGGATGTGAGCATCGTTCGCACCATGACCTTCAGCTTCTTCTTTGGGTTCGTGTCTCTGGTATTAATTTTCAATGTCTTCACGACCTTCGAACTGTACCGCTTTATCGCGGCCAATAAAGCAAGCGTGATGCTGGTCGCGCAGTACCTCTTCTATTTGCTGCCTCTCGTCAGCATCGAGTTGTTTCCCGGGAGCGTGCTGGTCGCCGCGCTGATGACGTATGCCTTGATCGCGAGAAGAAGGGAAGCGGTGGCCTGGTGGGCCAGCGGCCAGAGCGTGTATCGGTTGATGTTGCCGGGGCTTGGCTTTGCGATCTTGATTGCGGCCGGTTCGTGGTTCATTCAGGAGCGCGTGATGCCGCAGGCGAATGTGCGGCAGGACAGCCTGCGCGCCAGAATCCGCGGGAACATTGCGCAGGTGGCAACTGGATCCGAAAGACGTTGGCTGGTGAGCACCGACGGCGCGCGTATTTATTCATACGAGTTTGACGAAGGCCGGCAGGTACTGCTGAAGCCCTGGATATATGAGTTCGACGATCAACAGATCGAATTGAAGCGCGTGACCTTCGGCGAGGAAGGGAAATGGCTCTCACCGAATGAGTTTGAGATTAGCAAAGCGCAGTGGATCGATGTTGGAGACGCGCGCGTCACGCGCCAGTCGGCTGCGCAACTGAAAATCAGCGGGGTCGATCCGCCTTCCGTATTCAGGCCCACAGTCGACCGGCCATCGCAATTGAGCGCCGAACGGCTTAGCATCTACATCAAGACTTTGAAAGATCGCGGCGCCGACACGGCCGCCCTCGCCGTAGCCCTGCAACGAAAATACGCCGCACCGTTCGGCGTGATTGTGATGGCCCTGATCGGAATGCCTTTGGCAATATCCTTTGGTAGAAAGAGCACCGTGGTGGCGCTCTGTTCCGCGGTGGCAGTGAGCCTGGCGTTCTGGCTGGTATCGGGCGGCTTTCAGCAACTTGGCGAACATTCTTTGCTACCAGCGGCCCCGGCGGTATGGACGCCCATCGTGCTCTTTGCGTGTGGTGGGCTGTACTTCATCTCCCGCGTAAGAACGTGAACTAGTGGATCTGTCTTTCTTTGGACCGCTTGGTTTCTTTGAGATCCAGGATTGTTTTGATCGAGCGGCTGCCGCGATCTTCGGCAACATCCAATTCAACGAATACATTGATAGGGACGCGTCAGCACCCGGTCTCACGAAGCGTCAGCCACGGCGTTTGAAAAGATAATAGACTTGAAGATTTGTTTCGCTATCGCGAGGTCCGCGCGCTCTTTGCTCTCCATGTCCATGTAGAGTTCTACTTTACCTTTCCGCCAATCTCCGACATTTAGTTCAGCGCGATAGCGACGCGCGCCATCGCGGATCAATGAGAAGGTACGGATGCTAGCCCGTCTTCCATCGATCCTGGTTTCAGTCTCACGATAGTTCTCTATCTGTAGTTGACCGTCATATTCATCAGAGCCACTGTCACTCCAAACAAACAAAAACCTCGTCTCTCCTTTGAAATATTCGCCAAGATAATTCTCAACGCCCGTCATACCGGTCTTCTTGAAACCCTGAGGAAGTCGAAAAGTGAATAAGCCGTCGGCGTTTATTTTCTGCCACTTCGAAGTTGGCTGAGTTTGAGCATGCAGCGGCGCCAGGCAGAGAAGGAAAAGCAACATCGTATTTAGTTTCGTTAACATGAAGGCTTGGATTAAACGCCATCAGGATTTCGTTCGTTCTACGGTTGGGCTGGCACCCCAAGATGGACGCGCAGCTCTGAGATATCCCGGATCAACAGATCGGGTTCGGCGCCGCGGAGTTCATCTTCTGATCCATAACCCCATAACGCGGCGGCGGTGCGGAGGCCGTTGGCGCGACCGCCGCGAATGTCCTGGGCCCGGTCGCCGATCATCCAGGCTTCACTCGCTTTGATTTGATCGTGATCGAGCACGGCCCTAATCAGCTCCGCTTTGTCCGCGTTGCGCCCGTCCAATTCCGCGCCGCGCACGCCTCTGAAGAATGAACTGAGACCAAAGTGATCGATAATTTGTCGCGCATACACACGTGGCTTCGACGTCACCACCCAGAGCCGATGGCCATCGGCGGAAAGCTCTGCCAGGCCGTCCGTTACGGATGGATAGACTACGTTTTCGAACATACCCTCCGTTACGTAACGCTCGCGGTAGAAAGCGATGGCGCCGGAAATGATCTGCGGGTCGTCTGTCAAAAGGAGTTCAGCAAAAGCATCGCGTAGAGGCGGGCCGACGAAGCGCGCCAGCTCGGGGCCCGAACCGGGCTCGCGACCGAGCCGGGACATCGCGTGTTGGATACAGCGCGTGATGCCGGCGCCCGAATCGGTCAGGGTGCCGTCTAAATCGAAGAGGAGATCCATTTCGCGATCCTCGTGGCGGACTAACGCTCAATGTCGCGCTCCGAGTGCAGTCAGTTGTTGCCGGCGGTCGTCGTCTTCTTTTGTTCCATGCCCGTCAAGACATGGAGTATTACTCCAGCCGCGATACAGTACGTGCCCCAGTGAGTCAATGGCGTGTGCAGATTTCCCAATCGGGGCTCGTAAAAGAAAGCCACGGTGAACAGAAACGAGCTAAGGAATGTAAGACCAGAACCAATCATCTGGAAGGTCCGGGGCCAAAACCGATCCCGATAGGTGAAATACGCCGCGATACCAAGATTTGTCAAACCAGACAGCAGAATAAAGATGTGCCTGGTACGATACAACAATCGTATCCCGTCCGGGACACCGACCATGTGGTTGTAGTGCTTGTCCATATACTGGCCTGTCAACAGGAAAATAATCAGGACAAGGATTCCAAAAATGAGATGGACTTTTCTCAAGCCGGGTTTTTGATATTCAATGGACCGAATCTATCATCTTTGACTGACGACAACGTTCGAAGCTTCGGAGTTGACCACGGCCCAAAGGAATTCATGGTCTGCGGCCGGGCATTGCATTAGCGTGTGGCCGCTGCGTTATTTCATCCCGAGAGGTCTTGTCCCACAGCATGAAAATAGCGACAGTGATCGCAACCAGCCACAATTTCCAAAGAACCGGTCCCGACGCGTCTTTCGAGTCTGAACCCCGATTGCGCTGCCCGCCCTCGGCGATTTGTTCGACGCTTTGTTTCAACTATAAGTGCGAATCTCGATAAGGTGATTATTAGGATCATTCATATAAACGGTTGGGGCTGGACCTCTCGCGCCGGACTCAACTCCAGGACCAGAGTTATTGCCCACTGCCTGAAATGAGTCACCGTAAGGGATTCCTCTTGCCTTCACAAGGGCGAATGCCCTATCAAAGTCCTCCCGAGACAGCGCGAATGCAAGATGTTCATTTCCCCGAGTGCCCGCTGGCGCTAACTGTAAGATGAAGTCTTCGTTGACCCTGATTACAGTGAACGGTCCGTCCTCACCTTCCAGTTCAAAGCCCAAAACGTTGACGTAGAAATCTACGCTCGATGAGACTTCGTTAACGTTAAGTATCAAATGATCAATAGCAGCCATATATAGTCACCTAACTTCGCGGTCCGGACCGAATCAGATTCAACCTTAGGATTCCACAAGTTGAGAATAGGCTACTCGCACTCGGGTCCAACGATTTGTGGGGCGCGTCGCGGCTTAACGCGCTGAAGTTCACGCAGCCGTTAGCAAGGATCCGACCGTCAACAATGCATTACGAGCGCGCCGAAAATTTGCCGCGCGGGCACCGAAGCAGTCTATCGAACGCTCCCTGCGGTGAGTTTCGGGGAAGGCAGCGGGAAGCGCGCGCGGAGGGTGGTACCGGCAGCCGGCGCCGATTCGATGTCGAGGCGGCCGCCGGCCAGTTCGGCGCGCTCGCCCATGCCCACCAGCCCCAGACCGCTGCGCAGCCGCTCGACGTTGAAGCCAACTCCGTCATCCCTGACCGTGACCTCGAGGGCGACGTCCTGGGTCGTCAGCGTGACTTCGACGTAGCGAGCGCGCGCGTGCCGAGCAACATTGCTCAGTGCCTCCTGCACGATGCGGAAGGAGGCGGTCTCGACCTCGCCCGGTGCGCGCGCGTCGGTTGGCGTGGCAGTGAAACTGGTCCGGACTCCGGCGCGTTCGCCGTGGCGTGTCACCAGCAGCCGCAATGCCCCAACCAGGCCGAACTCGTCGAGCGTTGACGGTCGGAGCTCGAAGGCAAGCGTCTGCACCTGCTCGATCGTCTTCTCGATGGCCCGCATGCTCTCGGTCACGCGCGCGCTCGAAGCGGGCGAGAGTTCGCCCCTGATCGACTCGAGGTTGAGCGAGACAGCGAAGAGCGACTGCCCGAGCTGGTCGTGCAGCTCGCGTGCGAGGGCGGCGCGCTCGCGCTCTTGTTCCTCCAGGAGCCCGCGCGACAGCGAGCGGTAGCGCTCCTGCGACGCTCGCAGGCTGTCCTGCGACCGCTGAAGATGATCGAGGTTCGTCATCATCCACTCGACTTCGCGCATTGGCCAATCGGGCGAGAGGTAATGTTCGGGCGCGACGTAATAGGGATTGCGGCAGACCCGGTCACCGATGACCACAAGCGGGTGCACGATAATCATCTCGCGCAACGTTTCGGGCGTGAACCGCCGCAGGTCGAATTGACATAGACCGGTGCAGGCGTGACGTTCCCAGACCCGGTTGAGGTTGAGACGCGCCTCGAACTCAGCGAGCGCCTTCATGTCGCCGTTCAGCGTCCAGCTCATTTCCCCGACAATCCGAAAGCCGGCATGGCCGGCCTTGCGGGACCCGATGGCATACTGCTCGATCTTCCCCAGCATGTCCCGCGTCTGGAGCCCCTGCGCGAGCGGCTTCTCCAAGATTGTCAGTCGGCCTTTGCGCATCTCAGCGTCGATATCGACGCCCTCGACCGCAAGCGCATTGAGAATGCTCTCTCCGCCGTCGTCGACAACACAGACGCAAAGCTCACCGCGTTCGAGGCCGGAACAGATGTACGAGACGGCGATCGCTACCTCCTTGTCGCGGTCGTCGTACAACGTGCAGACGTGGTCGGCCGGACCGAGTTGCGCTATTGCTGTGCGAACTCTTTCGAAGCGATTGTCGGCATCCATGGTGTCCTCCCAAAATCGATCATACTGGGGGTAGGTCGCGAGGCGACTCAAGTCAAGATGCGATTAGTATTGTAGCGCTGGTCAGCGCGATGAGAATAGCCCGCGACGCCACATACGTCAGGGTTGGGCAGCGCCTTACATTCACAAAGTCGACGCATGTGGTTAATCGATTTGCATGAAGGATTCTTCAGTGACATCGCCGACGACTATTTCAACAGTAAAATAGCTCTCGACACGAACCGGCTTTCCTGCCACCCGCCGCAACAGCACAATTTGTCCAACGTGCGTCAGGGCATCAGCAATCGGGCCTTGAATAAGTTTCTCCACCGGACAGGCCAGCGGGGCGTCCGACGCCAGATATGAATCAAGTGCGTTCACGGCGGAGAAGAACCGCGACACCTCCTCGCCCCACGGCAAGGGGGTGGACGTTACGTAAACAAATTCACCCTTAACCAAATAGAGCGACCCTTCGAGCAAGTCGCCGATATGGGCCAGAATTTCCCCCGGAGTGCGCGCCGTCGCGTCGACGCGAAAGGCGGCGAAGTTTTCTGGTGAGTCGGAAACAGCTATGCCGCCGCGATACGCCACCGTAGCAACGACGTGGCGTAATAGATCACGTTTCACATCCAAGACCAAACTTTATCGCCTCGCTTTCACGCAATAGATTTACCCGCATCTGGGCCGCCGAACGATTTGTTCGATGCCGAATATTAACCACCCGATGCCGGACGTGTTCAGGGGCGGAATCCCTTAGGACTTCGCTTTCTTCGAAGGTTTCGACTTGCCAGAACTGTTGAGGGCGACCGCTTGGCGAACGAGCGCCTTGAAGGCGGACTCGTCAACTTCTTCTCTTTCGTGGATGTCGATCGCGCGGCGTACGTTTCCGTCGAGACTCGAGTTGAAGAGACGGGCCGGATCCTTCAGAGACGCGCCCTTGGCGAAGGTAAGCTTCACGACCTTCTTGTAAGATTCGCCCGTGCAGATGATGCCGTCGTGCGACCAAACCGGAGTGCCCATCCACTTCCATTCCTCGACGACGGCCGGGTCTGCTTCCTTGATGAGCAGGCGCATTCTGCTGAGGGTTTCGCCGCGCCAGTCTCCGAGTTCGGCGATTCTTTTCGAGATCAGATCGGATGCCGATTGGCTTTGGCTCGCGCCCGACGTTTTCATGTTCTCATCCTAGAACCAGATACATTTTATTTGCAAGACAGTGGAGGATAGTCATGTAAGACTTCAGAGCAATGTTGCTGCGGGGGTGTGGTCGAGCGACAGATCATTCGCCGCTAACGGGGCTGGATAAATTTGCCCGCCCAACTGATGGGCCTAAGAAACGAAGAGGCCGCGGAGAAGGGAACTCCGCGGCCTTCAAAATCCCGGGTTGTACGCGATGAAAATGAGCCCTTCCTGACGGTCGGGCTGTACCCCGCTAAGCGACATAGCGGACAAGAATGTTCGCACCGATTAGGTGCCCGTTTCCCAGCTCGTCATGTACTCGAGCTGCTCCGAGGTCAGCGTATCGATCGACATGCCGAGCGACTTAAGCTTCAGACTCGCGATTTCCTGATCGACTTCCTTCGGCAGTAAGTGTACGCCGGGTTCGAGCTTGCCTTTGTTCTTCACCAGGTACTCGGCAGAGAGCGCCTGGTTGGCGAAGCTCATGTCCATCACTGAGGCGGGGTGGCCTTCGGCGGCGGCCAGATTGATCAGCCGGCCTTCGCCGAGCACAATCACCCTGCGACCGTCTTTGAGCTGGTACTGCTCGACGAACGGCCGCACCTGCTCAACCGGCGCAGACATTCCCTTCAGCGCCACCAGATTTAGTTCCAGATCGAAGTGTCCGCTGTTACAGACGATCGCGCCGTCTTTCATCTTCGCAAAATGATCGCCGTCAATCACGTGACGGTTGCCGGTGACGGTGACGAAGATGTCCCCGATAGAGGCAGCCGCTGCGATGGGCATCACTCTGAAGCCATCCATCACCGCTTCGACAGCCTTGATGGGATCGATTTCACAGACAATAACGTTCGAGCCCATGCCGCGCGCGCGCATGGCCACGCCTTTGCCGCACCAGCCGTATCCGACTACGACCATGTTGCGGCCAGCAAGCAGGATGTTGGTGGCGCGGATGATGCCGTCCAAAGTCGATTGACCGGTGCCGTAGCGATTGTCAAAGAAATGCTTGGTCTGCGCATCGTTGACGGCGATGGATGGAAAAGTGAGCACGCCGGCGGCCAGCATTGCCTGCAAGCGAACGATGCCGGTCGTGGTTTCTTCAGTGCTGCCAATCAGCTTGTTCTTGAGTTCGGGCCGCTCCTTGATCATCGTCGCGACAACGTCGGAGCCGTCATCGATGATAATCGCCGGTTCGAAATCCAGCGCGGTCTGCACGTGGCGGCGATAGGTGTCGGTTGATTCGCCCTTCATGGCAAATACCGGAATGCCAAAATCGGCGACGAGGGAAGCAGCCACGTCGTCCTGAGTAGAAAGGGGATTGGAAGCTATCAACAGAGACTCAGCGCCACCGGCCTGAAGCGCGCGGGCCAGATTCGCTGTCTCAGTGGTGATGTGTGCGCAAGCCACGAGGCGCACGCCTTTCAAAGGCTGTTCAGTGCTGAACCGTTCTCTGATCAAACGGAGGACCGGCATTTCGCGCTCGGCCCAGTCGATGCGTTTCTTACCCTGGGGCGCCAGGGAAATATCTTTTATGTCGTGTTCAATTGCAGGCATTGCTGTACTCATCTTTCAATTTTTCCTTCTGTGATAGTGAAGTTTGAAGTCCCGTTTATCCTTTGCGATTTTAGTTTTTCCTTAGCGCCTTTGCGTGAACCGTCATGTCGGGATCGGGTTCACGCTAGGCGCAAAGAAAAGCGAAAGGCGCAAAGAAGAACAACGACTCAGGCGGCTGTCTCGGTTGGGCCCAACGCTTTCTACACACCTGCCGCCGAGCGTAAAGCTTCCGCCTTGTCGGTTAGTTCCCAGGTGAATCCGTCTCCGGTGCGGCCGAAGTGCCCATAGGACGCGGTCGCTTTGTAAATTGGCCGGCGCAGGTTCAGCGCCTCGATGATTTCTCGAGGAGTCAGGGCAAAATGCTCACGGACCAGATCCGAAAGTTGCGCCTCATCAATGCGACCCGATCCACGGGTGTCTATACGGACAGAGACCGGATCGGCCACGCCGATAGCATAAGCGAGTTGCACTTCGCATTTTTCCGCCAGCCCGGCTGCCACAATATTCTTGGCGATGTAGCGGGCCATGTAGGCCGCCGAGCGATCTACTTTCGTCGGATCCTTGCCGGAGAATGCCCCGCCGCCGTGGGGAGCATAGCCGCCATACGTGTCGACTATGATCTTCCGGCCGGTAAGTCCGGAATCACCCTGCGGTCCGCCGGTGACAAAGCGTCCCGTGGGATTGATGTGATACTTGGTTTGATCGTCGAGCAGCTCGCCAGATACAGTGTGCCGGATGACGTGTTCGCGAATCTCTGCACGCAGTTGTTCGTTGCTCACTTCAGGTGCGTGCTGTGAAGAGATGACGACGGCGTCGACTCGAAAGGGGCGTCCGTCACGATACTCAACGGTGACCTGTGACTTGCCGTCGGGGCGAAGGTAAGGAAGCTCGCCGGACTTTCTCACCTCAGAAAGTCTCAGGGCCAACTGGTGCGCCAGTTGAATTGGCAGCGGCATCAGTTCAGGCGTTTCGTTGCAGGCAAACCCAAACATCAAACCCTGGTCGCCGGCGCCGCCCGGGTCCACGCCCATCGCGATGTCCGGCGACTGCCGGTGAACCGCCGACAGGACACTGCAGGTGTCACAGTCAAAGCCGTACTTGGCGCGGTCATAACCAATCTCACGAATCGTCTCGCGGGCGATGTCGGCATAGTCGACCATCGCTTTGGTTGTGATCTCGCCGGCAACAATGACCATTCCGGTGGTGAGCAGGGTCTCGCAAGCGACGCGCGAGTTCGGGTCCTGGGTCAGTGCGGCGTCCAAAACGGCGTCCGATATTTGATCGGCAATCTTGTCAGGGTGCCCTTCGGTAACTGATTCAGATGTAAATAAAACTCCACGATGGTTGTTACTCAATTCAAACTCCTCCGATTAATAGCTTGAGTGCATATGGAACACTAATGTGAAATCAAAAGACCGCGTACGATAGCAGCCCGTTTAAAGGGGTGTCAAGCAGGCATAAGCGGCGAGAATGCGGTTCATTGTATCATTCAGAGCCTTATCGACGGTTCGCCGCCCGTCCTCGCCTTCAAACCACTCCACCGTTCGTCGAATCCCTTCGCGAAAGGGAATGATTGCCGCAAACCCGGGCACAAACTTTTTGATTTTGCTGTTGTCAAAAACTACGCTCCAGGTCTTATCACCTAATAAGCTTCCGGCTAAGCTGGGCTCAACGTCTGCGATAAAATCTGAGGCTATGTGCACAATGTTTGGCTCTACCCCCAGGGCTTCGCTGATCGTCTGATAGATCTGATCCCACGTAAACACTTCATCCGAGGTGATGTGGAATGCCTCTCCCACTGCTTTCTCGTTACCCATCAGCCCCAGAAGCCCGCGGCCAAAATCTTCCGCATGTGTTACCACCCATAAGGATGAGCCATCTCCATGTACGATGACCGGTTGAGCCTTCTTCATCCTGTCAGCGACTGTGTAGCCCGCAGACCCTCCAAGAGCAAAAGGGAAATGCCGGTCATACGTATGCGACGGACGTACAATCGTAACCGGAAACGCGTCTTCGCGATAAGCTCGCAGCAAGCGGTCCTCGCAAGCGATTTTATTTTGCGAATACTCCGCGTAGGGATTGTGGCGCGGCGTTAATTCAGTGACGAGATAATGGAGGGGCGGCTTTTGATAAACCGAAGCGGAGCTGATATGAATGAACTGGTTGGTTCTACCTCTAAAGAGCGCGATGTCGCGCTCGATTTCGTCAGGGGTGTAGGCGATCCAATCGACGACTACGTCGAACTCTAACCCTCGCAGTGCTGCGCGAACGCCCTCCGGGTGTTCAATATCCGCGGTCAAATAGTGGCAACCGATTACCTCCTGATTGCGCGAACCGCGATTAAGCAAATACAGATCAATGCCCTTAATGATCGCTTGCCGACTTACAGCCAGGCTGATCCTTCCAGTGCCTCCAATAAATAACACCTTCATTTAATCGGGCGCTCTCTTTCCTGGCTTCGCGTGTCCATATTCATTCCCGTCACATTATGTCACGCCAGCGAGCTATCAAAAGGCTTTTTGGGCGAGGGCACTGTGCTGACGTTCTGACAGGCCGGCACTGAATTCCAGGTTTCCTTCAATTCACCCGAAGATGCGCCTGGAGAATTGGGAAGCCGGATTGGGTTATTGCGTGAGGATGCGAGTCGAATGAAAAGCAACAAGTCGCGCCATTCCTCGCGAACAAGTCCCTACGATGCGCGGAAAGCCCAGCGATAACACGACTACTGATTCGGCCCGGTCGCGACGACACGAAACCCGATGTCATATTCGCGATAGTCCAAAGAGTCTTTGAAGCGAGCCGCTGAGCGCAAGTACACGGCACGATCGAACCACCCTCCTCCGCGCAACACGCGCTTCTGTGAGTCTCCGCCGCTTACCCACGCTGAGCCGTTCGTGGGCGCGCCATAGTAGTTGTCATGATAAATGTCTCCGCACCACTCCGACACATTGCCAGACATGTCGTAAAGGCCAAAAGCATTGGGCTGTTTCCCGCCGACAGCGTGTGTCTTATTGCCAGAGTTCTCTAAAGACCAGCCAATATCATTCACATCGTCCGCATAGTAGTCTCCCTTCGTTCCAGCGCGGCACGCATACTCCCACTCTGCTTCCGTCGGCAAGCGGTATGAGTAACCGTCATTCATTGCGTTGAGCCGCTGCACGAAACTCATAGCTTCTTCCCAGCTCACGAAATACATCGGGTAGTTGTCTCCCTCGCCCACGATGATGTACGAGCCGGCCACCTTGTCATGTTGTTGGTGAATCGTCGTTCCCATCACCGACTGCCACTGTGCCTGCGTCACTACGTACTTACCCATGTAGAACGCCTGGCCAATCGTTACTTGATGGACAGGCTTTTCATTGGCGTCGCCGCGGAGCGAGCCCATTCTGAAACTGCCGGGCGGTATCAAGACGAATTCGATTCCCGCCTGATTGGTGTGCGTGCGCGGCAGCGGTCGGCTGCTGATCCGGTTCGTGCGCGCCGGTGGCGTGGTCTTCTTCGGCGTTGGAGTAGGTTTCGGTTTCGCAATGACCTCGCCGCCTCTGCCCTGGCCTGCCGATGCCGTGCGATTAGTTGCAGCTCCAGACAGACCAAGCACGATTAAGCCGGATACCAGGACGGCGATTCGATAGCCTTGAAGATCGTTCGTTCTCATCGGCTGTTACCTAAAACCCTTGGCTTCAATCTGGTGTTGCATGAAGACGCATTGGAGCTATTGCGACTTGCCTTCCGCCTGTAAGGTAGATTTCAGATTGTCGCTGTACAACTTATTTGCCGGATCCAGCCGCGCGGCTTCTCTGAATTCTCCTTCAGCCTCAGCCAGCTTATTCTGACTTTTCAAAAGCACTCCCAAGTTGTTATGAGACGCCGCGTCAGAAGGGTTCAAGCGAATAGCTTCCCGGTATGCTGTAGCCGCTTCGGTGTTCTTCTGTTGCTCGCCGAGCGTGTACCCAAGCTGAAAATAAGCGAAGGGGTTGGATGGCGACAGTCGGATCGCCTCGTGGAACTCAGCCTCTGCCTCAGGATACTTTTTCTGAGAACGTAACGAGATGCCGACTTCAGTGTGATAGAACACGGAAGACGGATTCAACCGGATAGCCTCTTTAAGAGAGGCTTCGGCTTCGGAATATCTTTGCTGCAAATTCAACACCTGTCCCAGATTCCCATGTGCCGCAGGAAGAGTTGGGGCCAAACGGATTGCCTCGCGAAATTTCGCTTCAGCATCGGAATACTTCTTCTGAGTGCGATAGAGCGTCCCCAGTGAGTTTAGCGTGACGTAATAGTCGGGGTTCAAGCGCAGCGATTCCTTCCACTCGGCTTCGGCCTCTTCATACTTCTTGACCCCGTTTAAGAACTGCCCCAGCGAATAATGGCTTACAAACTTGAATGGATTTAGCCGCAGCGCCGCGCGGTATTCTGCTTCGGCCTCGGCGGTCTTTTGCAGAGCCCGCAGTGCATTTCCCAAGACCCTGTGCGCCTCATCATCGGAAGGGTCTAGCCGGATCGCCTCGCGCAACTCAGGTTCAGCGTCGGACTGTTTTAATAGCCCTACCAAGCCGCGGCCCACATCACGATGCGCCGCTGCGCTGTTTGGATTTCGCTGCAGTTCCTCTCTGGCCTGCAGCAACGCCTCAAGATACTCAGCATCTGATTGATTCTTGTTCGGATTGTTGGTCAGGAGTAAAGCGAGAAAGTAGTGCGATTCAAACTTCTGCGGTCGCAATCGAATTGCCTCTCGCAATTCTGTTTCGGCCTCGGCATATCTGGTCCGGTGATACAGGATCACTCCCAATCTCAAGTGGGCCTCGGCGTCATTGGAGTCGGAGCGGACCGCCAGGCGGTACTCGATTTCAGCGTTAGAGAGCTTTCCCTTCCTGGTGAAATCGTTGCCCGAATCGATGTACTTTTGAGCGACCGAAGTCTTCACCACCGGGGCGGTCTCGGTTCCTTTTACGGATTTGGTTTTGTCCGGCTCAGATGAGGGCCCGGACGTTGACTCAGTCGGTCCGTCTGACGCGTTTATCTTCCGTGTAGTTCTCTTGGGCGCCGACTTCTTTGCCGCTGGAGTCGGCGCCGGCTTCGCGATGACCTCGCCGCCTTTGCCCTGACCTGCCGATCCTGCACTGTTAGTCGGCAGCAACGAACTGAACACCAGCAACGCAATCGTCGCGAGTAACGAGGCGAGTAAGATGGACCTTCGCATCACGTGTCTCTCTCTTAACATTCTATATTTCCGCGGCCGTGCTGCTCATCGCAGGGCTGGCCCGCTTTCGTTCCGTTTGGGAGCGAGATATTTATAGCACCCGCTCCCTAGATTACTATCAGCTCCATAGGAGCGAAATGCCCGCAACGTTGCCGCTCACATTCCGGCTCCTAGTGGAGCTGGTTTGAAGTTGTAAAGAGCGGTCGGTGCTATAAACTGCTCGCTGCTGTCTGGGCGAGGTTGCCGCGAATCGGGGCGTAGCCGCGAGTGAAACAGAGCAAAGAACAAAGGAGCAAACCGCAAAGAGACCTCAGCGAACTGCAACAACCCGAAACCCGAGGTCGCGGCTGAGGCGAAAGTCGGGAGGATCCTGGACGCGACGCGCAGAGCGCGCGAACCTAGCGTCGAGGCCATACGAACCACCGCGCAACACTCGGTACTTCTGTTCGCCGCCTGTCACCCACGCGCTTCCATCCGTGGGTGCGTCGCCGGCAATCGCAGCGTAGGTATCGTGAGACCAATCCTGGCACCATTCATAGACATTCCCGTGCATGTCGAATAGCCCGAAGGCGTTGGCTACGCCCAAACTGCCACCGGGCACTGTCTTTTGACGGTATGTGCCCTTGACCGCGTTGGCATAAGGATAGTTGCCATCATAGTTGACGATCTCCGGCGTGATCGTATCGCCAAACGCAAATGGCGTCGCTGTACCCGCGCGGGCGGCGTATTCCCACTCGGCTTCACTCGGCAAGCGATACTCTCGGCCGGTTCGCGCTGACAACTTGTGGCAAAACTCCGTCGCGTCATTCCATGAGACTTGCTCCACCGGACAGTCGTCGCAGCCTTTGAAGTAGGACGGATTAGTATCCATGATCGCGCGCCATTGCACCTGCGTCACCTCGAACTTCCCCATGTAAAACCAGTAACCGATTCGCACGCGATGTTGTGGGACTTCGTTAACCTCTGCTTCCTTCTCTGGCGCACCCATCATGAACTCGCCCGGTGGAATCGCCACCATCTCCAGCTTGACGCCACCGCCGAGGTCATCAGTGTAAGCATTCGCGCTCTTTGTCTCGCGACTCTTCAATTTGCCGCTGCCATCAAGCGTCACCGTAACGAAATCGAAACTGTGCAGCGGCAAAGGCGGGTTGGGCGGTATTGCGACCTTCGACACAGTTGAGCTCGTCGGATTTGAATCGCTCCTTACCACCGCCACAACCCGAAACCCAAAGACGAAGGAGCGATTATCCGGGGAGTAGTAGAAACGTTTCGCGGAGCGCAAGTACGAGGTACTGAGTTCAAACGAACCGCCACGAAGCACCCGGAACGAGCCACTACCTGGCCCCTGCGGATCGGTGGCAGGACTGCTTGCATAGTAGTTCGCATCATACCAATCCTCGCACCATTCCATGACGTTGCCGAGCATGTCATACAAATCAAATCCATTCGGTGCCTTTTCACCGACCGGATGGGTCATACCGTTCGGATGGGCCGTACTCGCCGAATTGAATTGGTGCCATGCCATCGAGTCCACGTCTCCCGCGCGATCACCCGTCGTTTTGGCGCGACCTGCATACTCCCATTCCGCTTCAGTTGGCAAGCGATACCTGAATCCATCGTTGCTTTCGTTGAGCTTGTTGATGAAATTCTGCGCGTCATCCCAGGACACCTGCTCGACCGGACAGTTGCCACCGCAGTCTTTGAAGAACGATGGATTGTTTCCCATGACCGATTGCCACTGTGCCTGCGTTACTTCGTACTTGCCCATGTAGAACGCTTGGCTAATTGTGACCCGATGCACGGGATTCTCATTGGCTTCACCGTTCGTCGAGCCCATGATGAAGCTGCCCGGCGGAATCAACACGAATTCGATGCCCGTTTGATTCGTGCGCGTGCGCGGCAGGGTCGAGCTTGAGTTTGTCGTAGTGGGGTTCGCCGGCGTCGTAGTCTTTGCGGCCTCAAGCTGTTTGATCTTCAGCCCGGCTATCGCAGCATGCACGCCGTGCGGATAAGCTTGCAGGTAATCTTTGAAATCCTGCGCGTCCTTGCTGTTTCGAATTGTTTCCCAGTACTCGGGCTCGGTGTTTTCCGAAGTTGGCGCCTTAGGTTGCTCTGTCCCAATTGTCTTCAAGCGATTCTTCGCCAAATCTGCGAACTCGCCATTGGGATACTTCTTTAAATACTCTTTGAAGTCATCGGGGTTCGTGCTGTCCTTAATCGAATTCCAAAAGATCGTTTCCGCGGCGGTGGCGCTGTCACTTGGAGGTTTCGCGGGTCTGCTGATTCGCGAATTCCCTGCAGGCGCTTTCTTCTTTACGGTTGTTTTCTTCGGAGTCGGCGTGGGTGTCGGTTTCGCGATGACCTCGCCGCCTTTACCTTGCGGAGTCCTGGCGGAGGCGTTCGGCTTTAATGAGGGAATCATCAAAAGCAGCACAGCAGCGAACGAAAACACGAGCGTAAGCAGTCGCATTCTCAACTTAAAGCAGTCTGGTTTCATCACTCGTCTTACTCTCCTACCTATCACCTGCTATTGAGATGCGCTCGTCAGTTCTTTCGCACAGCGAAAGCCGGTGTTCGCGTAATCATAGTTGCCACGCGCTGGATAGCCGCGGCGATAACTGGTTGTCGCTTCATCCTTCGATTCAGTGTATGAACCACCACGAATCACTCTGAGGTCGCCGGGCATCGCGTTCGGCAATTGCCCGCCCGGATAAGCGACCAACTTAGTTGCTGTCCACTCCCAGGCGTTGCCGACCATATCCATGACGCCATAGGGCGAGGCGCCTTGGTATGATCCAACGTCTGCCAGTGACTTACTGGCGTCATCGGCGTTCGCGCTGCCGCGCTGCCAATCGTTCCCCCACGGATAACGACGACCGTCTGTGCCGCGCGCGGCAAATTCCCATTCTTCTTCTGTCGGCAAACGCTTGCCGGCCCACTTCGCATAAGCGTTCGCGTCGTCCCATGTCACGTCGGTAACCGGCAGTTGGCCTGTGCCGGCAGGAAAATGTTTGTTCATCCATTTCGCCGGCGCTGCGTGGCCCGTCTTGTTGACGAATTCCTGATACTGTTGCCGCGTGACTTCGTTCGTATCCATAAAGAAGGGTTTGACAGTAACCTTGTGTGCGGGACGCTCGTACTCGTCACCTCCATCTTTTCCGTCACGACCCATCAGGAATTCGCCGCCGGCCACATAGACCATTCCCGTTGGCGCTTTTGGATTGCCGGGCTCAGCGGCGCCCACTTGGTGATTCGGCGTCGTCGGGCCATTTGCCTGTTCTCTCGCCCAGGGTCGCCATGCGAACAGGCCAATCGCAATCCCCAGAATCAAGACACCGCCGGCAATCAACGCCGCAGGCTTCCTTCCTTTTCTCTGATGGGCCCCCTCTTCGGCAAGGGACGTCGCCGTCGAGGACGTTGCGCCACGTTCCCACGACGGTACTATCGGCGGGGAGCCCACCCACATGGTCGGCACATGAGGACTAGCAGGCGAACCCTGCGACGCACTCTCTGGCGCCTTAATCGTGCGTTCGATCGGTGCAGACGGAGGAAGTGAAGTTGACTCAAGCGCGTTCGGTCGGGGTAGAGGCAGTGTTGCGCGTTCGAATTCAGCTTGTCGCACATCGCGCAATCCATTACGGAACTCGGAAGCCGTGGCCTGGCGCTGGTTGCGATTGAGAGACATGGCTTGCTTAAGCAGGTTAGAGAAGGGGACTGGAACTTGCGGGTTTATCTCGTGAGCAGGACGAAGTGGATCGGGATTGCCGTCCTCTTTCTCGGCAACTCGTGACAGGGCATCCGGTGGGATCTGCCCTGTCAACAAAGTCCACATTGTAGCCGCCAGGGAGTAGAGATCACTGCGCGGGTCGGTCCCGCCGCCGCGCATCTGTTCGAGCGGCGCATAGTTCGGCGTGTAACCGTAAATACTCTTGCCGCGGCTGTCTACGTCGGCGGTGGACATCTGCCCAGCGGTGCCTTTTGCAAGTCCAAAGTCCAGCAGGAGAATCTTGCCCTTCGGTGTCACTTTCAGATTGGCCGGCTTGATGTCGCGATGAATGATCGGCGGAATGGATGAATGCAATTCTTCGAGGGCATCGAGTAATTGATCGGCCCACTCAACAACTTTTGCGACGGCGAATGGTTGCTCTCTTAACTCCAGCAACTCTGCCAGATCGTGACCCGGTACGAACTGCATTACGAGAAATTGCCCATCGCCGTGGGTGAAGTGGTCCATGACTCTGGGCAGGTTGGAATGAGTCAGGTTCGCGAGTAGCTCGGCTTCGCGCCTGAACGCGCGCCGTTGCGCCTCGCTGGTGGCGAAAGTCTCTTTGACGGCGACGACGCAACTGAGGTTTTCATCCATCGCCTGATAGACTGCGCCCATCCCACCGTGGCCGAGTTGATGAATGATGCGATAGCGCTCGCGAAGAATTGTGTTGGGGGAAAGCATTCGCTAATTACACACAAGCCTTTGTCGCACAGAGACGGACAAGTCGCCCCGTTTATATGAACCGGGAGCCCAAGTTAGGAGAGAAAGGTGATCACAGATCGTAGCGTCGCTTGCTATAGTAGTTTACACAGATGGAAATGTTAAGCCACTCAGATGGTAGCGGGTGTAAATCTGTCTTGGCTCGACGGCCAATATCGACTCGTTAGGGTGATCAGCGGCTCATTAGAGTCTGTGTAATTGTCGTGAGAAACCTATCGTGAGTTTGTTGTCTTGAGCCCGCAGCGAGGCCGTGGCTCAGCGCTAGCCGTCCTTGGCCTGGTACGCAGCCCTTTCGGCCTGCTGACTGCTGACACTGCTGACTGCTGACTGCTTTGCCTTAAAGCACGCTCCTGCCTTAAAACGGACGTTCCTGCCCTGAATATTGACTTTTCTCGAGGTCTTCCCATCCGTAAATGTTGACCGAGGCGGCTGTGAAATGCCTAAGGCTAGTGGGTCATGCCTTAACGCACGGAGAACTTGTCCAGACGCTCCTGCATGGCAAGGTGGCGACTTCATCGAAACGCACATCCGAGACCTTTCGCACCGCTATGGCTCGACGGAAAGACTTGTTTGTTGTTGTAAGAGTGCCAGGTGAAAGGCCCAAGTGGGAGTTGGTCGAATGGAAAAGGCTGAAGACTGAGCCAGTTAAGATTTCGGCAGTTTCCTAATTGATCCGTAACGCGGACGAAGGAAGAAGCCCCTTATAGCATTAAGGCCTCCCCGGTGCGCTAACAACGAAGAGGCCCGTTCAACCACGAACGCGATTGCTCACGTGCGAGGTCGAGAACATCCGCATTGTAGAGGCCGTCGCTTTCCCGATCAAGGAGAAAGGTGATTGGAAAAGGCACCTATGGCCAAGATTGGCCCGCCTACAATGCCGCTCAGACCAATGAAAAGCCGCAACTTTTAACGGTCACCGCCGGCAGAGCTTTTATCTTAAGAAATAAGTTTTTAGAAATCCGTGCTCCGCTACTCACCGCCTATTGTCGTATTGGGGGGTGTTCTACCAAAGGGTGGTGGGCTAGTAGTCGATACACTTGAAACCGTCAGTGCCTTACAATGAAGAGCGTGTGGGAAAAGCTATTAAGGAACAGATGGGCGGGTTATTGCGGTTCTCTATTAGGCACTGCCGCCGTTACTGCTTTCCTGATCCCGTTTCGCGGCCACATCAATTCCACGACAGTGGCGCTGGCCTTTTTGCTGGTTGTCCTCTTTGCCGCAATCCTCTGGGGGAGCAAACCGGCTCTTATTGCTTCAATACTAGGGATGCTTGGCTTTAACTTCTTCTTTCTGCCACCGTTTCATACCTTTACAATTGCCGACCCACAGAATTGGGTGGCGCTCGCGGTTTTCTTCATTACAGCTCTTACTGTTGGCCAGCTTTCAGCGCGCGCACGACGACGCGCTACGGAAGCGGAAGCGCAAAAGAGCGAAATCAAGCAGCTCTACGAGGATTTGCAAACCGCCTTTGATCGCGCGAGCGAAGCTGAGGCGGTCAAGCGCAGTGAACGCCTGAAATCAGCATTGCTGGACGCCGTGACTCATGATATTCGAACGCCGCTAACTTCAATTAAGGCGTCGGCAACTTTGCTACTCGAAGATCGTGAGGCAAACGAGCAGGTCGAGAAATTAAGTTCTGAAGAGCAGCAGGCAATGTTGAGAGTAATCACGCACGGTGCAGACAGGCTCGACCGATTCGTCGAAGGCATTGTTGATCTCGCGCGAATCGAAACGGGCGACATGAAGCTGTATCGCAACTGGGGCGCGGTGGACGACATTATTGATGCGGCGCTGGCGCAGGCGGAGCCTCTTACCAGGCAACATCAAATTCGAGTGTCGGTGGAAGACGAACTGCCAGTGGTGCGTGTCGATGCGCGAGCAGTAGCGGAAGTGATTTATACACTGATAGACAACGCCAGCAAGTACGCCCCGGCCGACACACTAATTATCATTGAGGCCACTCGCGTTGCCGATGACATGATAGAGATCGCAGTGGAAGATCAAGGGCCCGGTATTCCCGCACCCTTGCGCGAGCGCGTGTTTGAAAGGTTCTATCGTGCCGACAGCAATGGACCAGCGGGTGGTCATTCCGGTGGGATTGGCATGGGGCTGGCGATTGCTAAAGGAATTGTGGAAGCCCACAGTGGGCGCATTTGGATTGACGGCGGTCCCGTAGGTCGCGGGGCCCGCATCGTCTTTACAGTTCCGGTGGGGGACGATGAGCCTCGCGGTGCTGATGGAAACGCGCAAGGCGCAGAAAACTTTCGCCAGAACAAAACAGAAGACATGAATCCGAATGGAAATTAAGAAACGCATCCTCGTCGTTGACGATGAGCAGGAAATTACTTTGGTCCTGCGCAGCGGCCTGGCGAAGCATGGCTATGACGTGAGAGTCGCCGGCGAGGGCGAAGCAGGTTTGGAACTCTTTCAAGCCTGGACGCCGGACCTGGTCGTCACCGATCTTTCCATGCCAAATATGAATGGCTTGAAACTTTGTCAGCGGCTGCGCGAGATATCAAGTGTTCCCATAATCGTTCTATCAGTCAAAGGCGATGAAGCTACGAAAGTCGAGGCGCTCGACGCTGGCGCTGACGACTATGTAACAAAACCTTTTGGCATGGGCGAGTTGCTGGCGAGAGTTAGAGCGGCCTTGCGGCGATCACCTGAAGCCAGCCAGGAAGGGACACTAATCGAAGATGGAGACTTCAGCGTTGACCTTGAGACGCGTGAAGTGCGCGTTGGTGGAAGAGAGATTCGACTATCGCCAAAAGAGTTCGATCTGCTGGTCTACTTCATTCGTCATTCGGGAAAGGTTCTGACCCATCGCAATTTACTCAGCGCAATTTGGGGTGGAAACTCCGTAGAGCAAACCGAATACCTTCGCGTCTTCATTCGTCACCTGCGTAAAAAGATCGAGCCCGATCCCGCCAAACCGCGTTACATCCTTACCGACCCCTGGGTTGGTTATCGGTTCATTCCGGGCAAGTAGCGCACCAAGCCCTCCAAAACTTAACAACCCGAAACGGAAAGCCGAGGCCTTTCTGCCTGCTTTTGGGTTAGGCGCCATCTTTACGAACTTTTAACGAACCTTTAAGCCCTATTTTATTCCGTTTGCTCTACCTTCGTGTTGGCATGTTGTCCAGCACTGAAATGTCACAAATCTCGAATCAGCTAACGACCGATAACTATGCGGTCGAGTCCTGGCCCATTGAATACCTGACCGAGAACGGCTTCAGCATCATCCGCCTTAGCGACATCAACAAATCGATTCCGGCTGTGGGGGCAACGCACGAGTTCATGGTCCGCGACCCGCACGGATATGAGCTCCACATCACAGTTGAAATTTCGAGCGAGGTAATAGCGGAGATTGATATGCGATGCAGAGGTCGCATAACCAAAGAGGGTTCCTATTGGATCGCGCTGGCGGAACGACACCTGGCCACCTATTTGTGGGAAAACGATGACTATCCGCCCGATGCGCACCTCACGGCGGATCAGTTAACCCTTGACGATATTGATCTCGCCAGACGGTGGGATTGCGACAAATGACAATCGGTTTGCTGGATCAGAAGCGAACGATGTCTTTGCAGAAGGAGAGTAATAGGTTTGAGCAGAAGCAGAAAAGTGATACTTGACCGAGACACCTTCGAACTTATCTGGAAAGCGGCAGTCGGACTGGCGTTATTCGCGCTGGTGATGACAGCGCTAACTATTAAGGGCCAAGCGCAACAGACTGGCCAGAGCAAAAAGGAGCGTTCCAACTCCGAAGAGACAAATACTAAGGCTTCTCAATCCGACGCGCTGATGAGCCCTATGGTCGACAGTGCCGTTCCTCAAGCGACACCGTCTCCAAGCCCGACAACGCAAACCGCAGAGACTAAGTGGCATTACGGCGGATTCATTGATGCGGCGTACCTACTCGACTTCAATCATCCAGAGAATCGCGTATTTCGCAGTCGCGGCACAACGTGGCATACCGACCGGCCCCACATCAACGGCGCCGCCTTCTATCTTAGAAAGAAAGCTGATGAGCAGTCGCGTTGGGGCGTTGAGTTGACGGCGCAAGCAGGGAAAGACGTCGAGTTGTTTGGTTTTTCCGCGACGGCGCCTAATATGAGCGGCTTCAAGTTTCTGCGTCACCTGGGGCCAACGAATATTTCTTATCTCGCTCCGGTCGGCAAAGGGCTGACGATCCAAGGCGGAATCTTTAGCAGTTTTATCGGGTACGATTCCCTCTACGCCAAAGACAATCTCAACTACACGCGGCCGTGGGGCGCGGACTTCACGCCGTATTTCATGATGGGTGTAAACGTAAGTTATCCATTCACGAAGAAGGTCACCGGCACGTTCTTCGTCGTCAATGGATACTGGCATCTGGCGACGGCTAACCATGTTCCGAGTTGGGGCGGGCAGGCGGCTATCAGCACGACTTCACACCTGACAGTTAAGCAGACCCTTCTGGTTGGGCCCCATCAGTCGAATACAGCGTTCAAGTTTTGGCGTTTTCTATCTGACACGATCCTCGAGCACAAGACAGAGAAACGCACGATAGCCTTCGAGACTAATTTCTCGACCGAAAATGTTGATGCTCCAAATACTCCACGTGCGTGGTGGTTCTCGGCTCAGTTGCCGATGCGTTGGAGTCTGAACCCGCGTTGGGCCGTGGCCGTTCGACCAGAGGTTGCATGGGACAGCCAGGGTCGCTGGACGCTGGCGAGGCAGACAGTCGCAGCACTGACAAGCACCCTCGAATATAAGCTCCCCTACAAATCCAGTAACACAATCTTTCGGCTGGAGCATCGCTATGACCAATCGACCGGGCCTGATGGCGGATTCTTCAGAGGGCGCGTAGGGAGTCCGGGCTTGATCGGGTTGACTCCGGGTCAACACCTTTTGATCTTCGCCACGATATTTACATTGGACCGTTAAGGGTGAATCTATGCTTGATCTAGTTTTTATTGCCGCAACAGTTCTTTTCTTTTTGATCGCGCTCGCCTACGTGCGTGGATGCGAGAAGTTACAGTGAGGAGAGTTCCAAAATGAGTCTGGAAACGATCTTGACCCTGGCGGTTTCCGCTTTACTACTGATTTACCTCATTTACGCGCTCCTGCGTCCGGAGAAGTTTTGAAATGACTGTTAATGGCTGGCTACAAATTCTGGTCTTCTTTTTGATCATTCTGGTGGTTACGAAGCCGCTGGGCATCTTTATGGCCCATGTCTTCAATCGTGACAAGACTTTTCTCGATCCACTCCTCCGTCCAATCGAACGGCTGATCTACAAGCTAACTGGCGTTAATGAAAAGCGCGAAATGCGCTGGACGGAGTACGCAACCGCAATGCTACTTTTCAGCCTTGTGTCGATGCTCGTGCTTTACCTAATCCAACGCTTGCAGGGTCACCTTCCTTTCAATCCCCAGCATCTACCTGGCGTGGATTCTGCTGGCTTCACGGGGTCGTCTTTCAATACCGCCGCCTCGTTTACTACCAATACAAACTGGCAGTCGTACGTTCCCGAAACAACAATGAGCTATCTCACGCAGATGGCGGGACTGGCTTATCACAACTTCGCATCGGCGGCGGTAGGTATCGCCCTGGCTATCGCCTTCATCCGCGGCATCGCGCGTCGTGAGATGGATACTATCGGGAATTTTTGGGTTGATATGGTTCGCGCGTCGCTTTGGGTCCTACTGCCGTTCTGCGTCGTGGGCGCTCTCCTGCTCGTCTCGCAGGGAGTGGTACAGAACCTAAGGCCGTATGACACAGCGAAGCTGCTCGAACCGCAAACCATAGAGGTAGACAAGAAGGATGCGAGCGGCAATGTCGTAACCAATCCTGATGGCACGACTCAAAAAGAAAAACAGGCCGTTACCGAACAGACCATCGCGCAAGGGCCAGTCGCGTCGCAGGAAGCGATCAAGATGTGGGGAACCAATGGCGGTGGTTTCTTCAACGCCAACTCGGCACATCCCTTTGAGAATCCGACGCCGCTTTCAAATCTGCTGCAGATGTTTGCGATCTTCGCCGTTTCCGCTGGGCTGACTTTCACGCTTGGCCGGATGACTGGATCGCAGAAGCACGGCTGGGCTGTATTCGCGGCCATGGCGGTATTGTTCTTCGCCGGGGTCACGACAGCTTATTGGGCTGAGTCTCGCGGCAATCCTTTGCTCGCCGGGACTGACCAGATTGCGACTGTAAATCAATCGGGCGGAAACATGGA
>JAWVEM010000145.1:0-3742 GCA_033856735.1 Blastocatellia bacterium | reverse complement strand
ATCAACCATCCCAACGCTCCCTCCGGAGAAATCTGGACTGAACCCCTATTTTGAGACAGACGAAAATGGCACACTTGCAGGAAAGGAAACTGCGAGTGGCAAAGAGACGATATACGAAAGAGTTCCGTGAGTTTGCGGTGGAGCGACTGCGAGGCTGCGAAAACATCGTGGCACTGGCGAGAGAGCTGCAGGTCTCACGCCGGCAACTTTACCGGTGGCGCGACGAACTGGATCCCGAGATACCCGGGATGGAAGCACCCGGGCAAGAGGCACGCGCCTCCACGCTGCGCAAAGAGGTGAACCATTTGAAGCGGGTCTTGGCGGAAAAGACCCTGGAGGTGGATTTTTTCAGAAGTGCCTTGCAAGAAGTCGAGGCTCGACGCCAGCAGAGCAGCAGGTCTGGCGAGAAGGCATCTACAAGCAAATCCAAGAGATGATGCCGTTGCAAGGTGGCTTGAGCGTCGAGCGTATGTGCGAACTCGCGCGGGTGAGTCGGGCGGGCTTTTATCGCTGGTTACAGGAACCGGAGTCCGTGGAAGAGGAAATGGAAGTGCGGTCGGCGATTCAGCAGATCGCGATCGAACATCGGCGGCGCTATGGATATCGACGGATCTCTGCGGAACTGCGCCGCCGCGGCATAGCGGTGAATCACAAGCGGGTAGCGCGGATCATGCGGGAGGATAACCTGTTAGCCGTGCAGCCGCGACAGTTTGTAGTGACGACGAAGTCGGATCACAAGTTGGAGGTGTATTTGAACCTGGCCCGGCGTATGAAGTTAACGGGAGTGGATCAGCTGTGGGTGGCCGACATCACCTACATTCGACTGAAAACCGAGTTCGTCTACTTGGCGGTGATCCTCGACGGGTTTTCTCGCAAGGTCGTGGGTTGGTCGCTGTCTCGGACCCTGGCCAGCTGCTTGGCGGTGGCCGCATTGCAAGAAGCGATCGCAACGCGAAAACCTCCGCCCGGACTCGTCCATCATTCCGATCGTGGCGTGCAATATGCCAGCGAGGAATATGTGGCAGTTCTGGAAAAGCAGGGGATGATTCCAAGTATGAGCCGTCCGGCAAATCCGTACGACAATGCAAGTTGCGAAAGCTTTATGAAGACTTTGAAGCGGGAAGAAATCTATGCTAACCAGTATCGCGATCTCGATCACTTGCGCGCTAACATCGAGGAATTTATCGACCGGTACTACAATCAACAGCGATTGCATTCTGCGCTGGGCTACCGTTCTCCGGAAGAATTTGAACGGCACGCGAAGCATGTAGATCCCATGACACAGTTGTGCAGTCCGAGCCTAGAATTTTTCCGAGGAGGCGAAGAGAAGACTTCTACGAGGATGCTGGAGCAGGAGACTCAAACGCCGTCCCCTGCTCCAGACCTCATCCCCGGCTAGCTATGACCAACCCAAACCCAATTCAATGGCATGTGTGTCATTCAAAACTGTCTCACGTTGTGGGTTCACCCCATTATCGGTTGCTGATTCGGTGTGCCATGAATGTGCCGCATACTATTTCCCGAGTACTGGTTTTGAGATCCCAGCCGACGCAGAAGCTCGGATTTAGTCCCTGGGAAGAACTTCGGTCCATTTGCCTTCATTGTCTCGGTTTTCCCTTGTTACTTTTTCCGGCTCTGTGCAGGAATCTGAATAACTCTTCGATTAACGGGGGTTTTCGAGGAGGAGATTTTTCAGTACGCTCAGCAGGATGAGCGAAAGCGAGTGGACAAAGATTCTGGGATGGCCGGGGTATAGGGTCTATCGCAGCGAGATCAACGAAGAAGCTAAGACTGTGCGTCTGTGGGTACGCCGCAAGCGCGGGAACCGCAAACTGGAGTGTTCCGGCTGTGGTCGAAGGATCCATGAAATTGCCGAGGTGTACGAGCGGGAGGTACGGGATCTGCCGTGCTTCGAATACCGCACGACGGTAGTGATCGAGCTTTATCGATTGCGCTGTCCGGAGTGCGGGATCAAGGCCGAGAAAGTAGCGCTGCTGCCGAGCAAGGCGCCCTTCAGCAAGCGCTTTGAGGAGGAGGTGGGGCAAGCCTGTGAGAGCGCCGCGGTACGACGAGTGGCCCGACAGTTTGGCCTGGCCGCGAGCACGGTGCGAGCGATCGACTTGCGGTATCTACAGCGCTGGGCTCAGGGGCGACGTCGACCGGCATTGCGGCAGATGGGAGTGGACGAGATTTACCTGGGGAAGCGGCAGAAGTTTCTGACAGTAGTGACGAACCTGGAGACGGGAGAACCGCTGTGGTTTGGTGGGGAACGTAAGAAAGAGACGCTGGATGAGTTTTTTGAGATGCATCTGAGTGCATTTCAACGAAGTGCGATTCGAGCCGCGTGTGTGGACATGTGGGAACCGTTCCGACAAAGCCTGGAGCAGTGGGCGCCGGAATGTCGAATCGTGTACGACAAGTTTCACATTCTGCAGCATGCCAGCCAAGCGGTGGACGAAGTGCGGCGGGCTGAGTTCTTCCGCAAAGGAGGCGCAGCGCGGGACCTGGTGCGGGGCAAGCGCTGGTTGCTGTTGAGTAGCTGGCTCAACCTGGACCGTGGCAAGCGGCGTCAGCTGAACGCCCTGTTTGCTCTGAACCGGCGCATCCTCAAAGCCTATCTCCTCAAGGAAAGCCTTTCGCAGTTGTGGAACTACACCTACGAAGGGGCCATGTTGCGTTACTTGCAGAGCTGGATCGACCAGTTGCGCTGGCAGCGGCTGAAACCGATGGAGAAACTAGCCCGCATGTTACTGGATCATCTCGAGGGCATCTTGAACTACTGCCGGACGAAGGTACCGATGGGAGTGATTGAAGCCGTCAACGGCAACATCAAAGCTCTGCTCCGACGTGGCCGTGGTTACCGAGACATGAACTATCTGTTGCTGAAGGCGCAGCGCTTGGCCGCGACCAAGACCGAATTCCTCGTTCTTCAGAAAGCCGCGTAGTATGCATAGTTTTCCAGATTCTTGTTCAGAGCCGAATATTGCAATAATGGCATTCTTGATCATTTCATTCCTTGTTTTGGGCAATCCGGACCAGCCTTCGGCTGAAAATTGACGAATCGACTGTATGATACGTTCTCCGGAATCAAGACTGCATCGTCATTCTTTCCGGATCGAAGTTTAGCGAAGGACTCGACCAGAAAACCACGCTTACAGATCAACTACAAGTCTGACGGATGTACTGGCTCAGCGTGAACCGGAGAAGCGACGTTCTTCGTTAGTGCAAAGATTCCGCAGCTTCGGGGCGGGGATTTTGTGAGGCATTGGGGGTCTATCGTCCGATGACTCTGGTGCCATGCGGTACCAACCGCACGAGAGTCATGAGCGGCGGTGGTCATTTCCCAAGCGGGCCATTTGCTGTTTTCTGCACGTCGCCCTGTTTTCCAGCGAAAAATTTGGCGCCAGGATCGCTTCAGAGCGACGATTGCCAACTCGGTGGACCTGGAGCATCCCCCGGTTTGTCTTGCTTGGTGATGACCAGCGAGCGAATGAGCTCCCGCGCGGTAGACCATCGGCTCGATGAGCCCCGCCAGATTATCCCTCAGCATGGTTGCGTCCCCGCAGCGCCCGCTTCTGTTTCACCTGGCGCAGTCATTGTAGCTGCAGAGCCGGATCGCGCAAACAGCTCAGGCATTGCCTGCTGCCGACGAAGTTGCCGGTGCCGGCGCGCCTGTTCCAACTTACGATCGCGCGCCGCATGAATCTCCGCCTGTCGTCCCACCAGCATATCCTGCGGCGTC
>JAWVEM010000144.1:0-7017 GCA_033856735.1 Blastocatellia bacterium | reverse complement strand
ACCGTTGTTCGATCAAATTGTGGAAACCATTCCGGCGCCGCGGCCGATTCGCCAGGACAGTCTTCAGCTACTGGTAGCGAACCTGGATTACAGCGAGTATGTCGGGCGTCTGGCCATCGGGAGAATCTACTCGGGCGAAATCGCCGTGGGAGATCAGGTGGCAATCGCCAAACGTGACGGCACGATCCAGAAGACGAAGATTTCTCAGCTTTACATCTTCGAAGGTTTAAAGCGCGAGCCCGCCGAGCGCGCTTACTATGGCGAGATCGTAGCCCTGGCGGGCATGGACGAGATCGAGATTGGCGAGACCATCACCAGTGTCGACAACCCGCAGCCGCTCCCGATAATCGCCGTTGATGAACCAACCATCGCGATGATTTTCGGCGTCAACAACTCTCCCTTCTCAGGCAAAGAAGGAAAATATGTTACATCCCGGCAGTTGAAAGAACGTCTCGAGAAGGAAGTCCTCGGTAACGTCGCGATCCGGGTTGAACCCACCGACTCGCCGGATCAATTCAAAGTGTCGGGACGTGGTGAACTGCAACTGGCCATCCTGATCGAAATGATGCGTCGCGAAGGTTACGAGCTGCAGGTCTCAAAGCCCCAGGTAATTACTCGTCACGCTGATGGAAAACTGCTCGAGCCGATCGAGCAGGTCGTAATCGACCTACCGGAAGACTTTATCGGAGTTGTTACGGAAGCGATGGGGCGCCGCAAGGGCCAGATGACGAAGATGGTCAATCATGGAACGGGCCGAGTCAGGCTCGAGTTCGAAACGCCCTCGCGCGGTTTGATTGGTTTTCGTAACGAGTTCCTGACCGAAACAAAAGGCACCGGCCTGCTGAATACTCTGTTCCTGCGCTGGGGCGAGTGGCTGGGCACGATGCGCGGTCGTTCCACCGGTTCGCTGATTGGGGACCGCATGGGCGAAACCACGACGTACGCCCTGTACAACATTCAGGAACGCGGAACGCTGTTTGTGCGGCCGGGCACGAAGGTCTATGAAGGAATGGTGCTGGGTGAGAACGCGCGCGCAGTCGATTTGGACGTAAACGCGATCAAGGAAAAGAAGCTGACGAACATGCGCGCGGCTTCGGCTGATGAGGCCCTGCGCCTGGTGCCGGTGAAAGATCTTTCGCTGGAACAGGCTTTGGAGTTCATCGCCGACGACGAACTGGTGGAGGTCACGCCCAAGAGCATTCGTCTCCGCAAACGTGTCTTGCGTGCGAATGAGCGTCCAAAACGAAAAGATTCGTAAGACGTTTAGTCTGCGGGTAACTCAAAGAGACTCCAGTGCCTTATCGCCAAGCAAGCGCTTGTGTTCGTTCTTGACTACCTGGTAACACTCGCAGACATGGGAGAGCAATTTCTCCCGGTCAAGAATTTGAATGTGGCCTCGCACGTAGCTGATCATTCCCATCTCTTGCAATCGCTGGGCAGCCACCGTCACGCCTTCGCGGCGGACTCCCAGCATGTTTGAGATGAACTCATGGGTCATTTGCAATTCGTCTGAGTCAGTCAGGTCATGAGTCATCAGCAGCCAGCGGCAAAGGCGCTGTTCTACCGAGTGCAGACGATTGCAAACAGCGGTTTGCGAGATTTGAGTGATTAGCGCTTGCGTATAACGAAGCAGCGCCTCCTGGAATTCGCCTCCGCGCCTGAACTCATCCAGCATGGCCTTTGTTTTCATTCGAAAAGCCCTGCCGCTGCCTTGCACCATGGCCCGGTTCGGTGTGGTTTCGCCGCCCATAAACAAGGCAATACCGACGACTCCCTCGTTTCCTACCAAGCCCATCTCGGCGGTCGAACCATCAATCATCGTGTACAGCAGAGAGACATGGGAGGTGGTTGGGAAATAAACGTAACGCATCTGCGCGCCGGATTCATAGACTACCTCGCCGAGAGAAAAGGAAATAGGCTCGAGATGAGGCCGCAACCGTTCGTATGAATCACCTGACAGGCCAGCCAACAGATGATTCCCCAGCACGTCGTTCTCGTGAGTCGCTACGCTCATGAGTCTTCTCCTTTTCTAACACCTCGGGTCAGCAAAAGAAGCCCAAAGGCCAATTGAATCGGTATGCAATAGAGTCTGGGATGGGCGATTACCCAAAGCGAATTGCAGGCCGAGATTATAGCGTGTTATGACGAGCGCATCAAACGTGATTTTTCGAGATGCCAGCGGCTTCAGGTTCGGCAGTGTTTTCGTTTAATTCGGAAGGACGATCGACGTTGCACTCTAGTTTCGCAAATTCGCTCAATTGATCGACTACCGGAGCACGAACCGACCGTTAGGGAGGCTCAATCTCTAGTTTTGCTCATTTGTGTAATAACGCACAGACGGCGATCAACGCTCGGTGTAGGGTGGTGGACTTAAACGTCTTTTCAGGAGTTTCTTGTCAGTTGCGTGAAGCACCTGTACGGAGGATTCCAAGGAGGTAGAATGCAGTTCCCCCGACACCGAATACTTTGTACCGAGAATGATGCCGACACGCGCGAGCTTATTTCGATCATTCTAAACGGTAACCACTGTGACGTTACCACCACTGAAACTCCCGCCCTCGCCCTGGAGCTAGCTAAAGCAGCTCAGTTCGATCTTTATCTGGTCGATAACTGGATGCCGCACATGTCCGGAACGGATTTTAGTGAAAGGCTGCGCCTCTTCGATGCGAAGACGCCCATACTGTTCTATTCCGGGGCGGGATATCCTAAAGACAAAGCCGACGCTTATGCCAGCGGCGCGCAGGGTTATCTGGTAAAGCCCGCTGATAACGATGAATTGGTCGCTGAGGTGTTTCGGCTGATTTCAGAGTCGCAGTCGAAGCAAGCGATGCTCAATTAAATAACAGGCACCGTTCCACAAACTTTTCCTAAACCAATCGCCGTCCTTCACGACACCATGACAAGAAAACTTCGACTTGAAGGGAAGCTGGTGTACGGAGTACAGACTTCAGCCGGTCTCTTACAATGGGGAAAGAACCCGACTAAAGTCGGCTCTCTAAACACCTCTCAAATCAAGACACTTCATTCGGCTTTGTGTTCTACGCGCTTCGGTGCTAACTTGATCGCCAATCCCCCCGGATAAATCAGCTTACGAGAATGCCGGCCGAAAGATGTCCCTGGCAAATCAACGATTTCATGTTCAGCGTGTACATGCGCCCGAAAGATTTCGGGCTGGAGGTTTGAATGCATAAAGTGGCTTTTTCTCTTCGCATAATGTTTTGTGGTTTCGTCCTGCTCTTCCTGTCGACTGGCGTAGCCGCACAATTTAAGGCCGGCATCCAGGGTACAGTAACGGACACCGCCGGAGGTTTGATACCGGCAGCGAAAATCACCCTGACCAACACCGAGACGGGCAAAGCTCAGGAGGCCACCTCGAGCGACGAAGGCTTCTACCGAGTGTCGGGCCTGGCGCCCGGCAAATACAAACTCGCCGTTGAAAAAGCCGGATACAAGCAGAAAGTTTTTGACAACGTGGCGGTCAGCGCCGAGGCCGTTCAGGGACTGGACGTGGCGCTCGATCCAGGTGATATCAGCGCGACGGTCACCATAACTCAGGAGACTGCCCAAACTTTAGAGACCGAAAACGCAAACGTCGACAAGGCAATATCCACCCAGGAGGTCCGGTCGCTGCCACAATTCGGACGGGACCCTTACGAGTTAGTGCGATTGACTCCCGGAGTATTCGGCGACGCCGCGCGTGGCGGCACAGGCGGCGCGGTTAGCCTACCTAACACCGCCGGGCCCGGGGGATCGAACCGATCAATCTTTCAGACAGAGAATCAACCGCAAATCTCAGCCAACGGTCAGCGGATCACTTCAAACAATTACCAGATCGACGGCACCAGCGTGAATAGTTTGACCAATGGCGGCGCCGCGGTGATTACCCCGAACCAGGAATCAGTCAAAGAAGTGCGTGTGATCGCGAATGTCTACTCGGCAGAGTACGGCCGTAACTCAGGCGCGCAGGTGATGACCGTCTCACAAAATGGCACGAACAACTTTCACGGCAGTCTCTTTCTTAAGAACAACAGTCCTGGACTAAACGCCGTCAACAAGTATGGCGGCCCCAATGGCGCGCCGGGTATCCGCGTAAATCAGCACCTTAACCAGTTCGGCGGCAGCGTGGGCGGCCCGATCTCCTTACCGTGGCACTCTACCTCCGGAAACAATCATAGGGCTTTCTTTTTCTTCTCCTATGAAGGCCTGCGCAGCAACAATACCGACACGGTTAATGCTTTCGTTGAAACCTCGCAATTCCGACAGGCCGTCATCTCTGGACGGCCGAATAGCATTGCGGCGCGAATCTTGAGCGCTCCCGGCATTGCTCCCAGAGTGGTGTCCGCTATTCCCGCTACTTGCGCCTTCGCGGGCTTCAACGCCACTAACTGTCAGCAATTGGCTGGAGGGCTGGACATCGGCAGTCTGCAGGGCGCTCAGGGTCAATACATCTCATTCGGCAATCTCAATGGAGCGCTGGACGGCATTCCCGATATCCAATTTGCCCAACTCGGAGTTCCGACCATCAGCCGTGGCAATCAGTTCAATCCACGCATCGACGTCAACCTGACAAAGAACGACACGCTAACCTTTAGCTCCTACGTTTCGCGATTCAAAGGTCTCGGCGGCGACGCGGCGGGCCGCAGCCGGCCCATGGGCGATATCACTACTGCGCCACAAAACCTGTTCGGCATGCTCACCTGGGCCCGAACGATTTCTTCGAATAAGACTAACGAGCTGCGCTTCAATGCGACGCGCTTCTCGTTTGACGAAATCGCTTCATCCACCGGCACCAACTTTGGCATTCCGCGAATTGAAATCGAAACTCTGCCGTTTGACCGCATCCGTTTCGGCGCTCCCTGGGCTGAGACGACACCCGGCATCTTTTCTGAGAACACTTTCGAATTGCGCGATACGTTCCGTTGGGTGCGCGGAAACCAGGCCTGGAGCATAGGTGGAGAAAAACGTTGGGAGCAGGACAACAACGACCTGTCAGGTGGTTCGCGACCGCTCTACACCTTCGCCGGGCTATTCAACTTTGCCAACGATGCGCCCTTGTTCTACCAGATCAATGCTGATCCGCGAACGGGCGGACCAGCACAGTCCAAGCGCAACTTCCGCTCATCGACCGACGCGTTGTTTGTCCAGAACGACTGGAAGCTGCGGCCGAACTTGACCGTGAATCTTGGTTTGCGATGGGAATACTTTGCTCCGTTGACCGAGAAGAACGGCATCCTTAGCAACCTGATTCTGGGCCCGGCCGGCCAGGAGCTAACGGGAGCAAGACTGGCCATCGTCAAATCCCTCTACCCGCCCGATCGAAACAACTTTGCGCCGCGTGTCGGTTTTGCCTACAGCCCAAACTTTGGTGATAAGTATCACGGCTTGTTGAACGAAAGTAAGTTCGTTCTGCGCGGAGGTTTCGGCATCGCTTACAACCGCATCCCGCTGCTTGAATTCGCCAACACTCGCGGCAACCCGCCGTTCTTTGCGCGTTACGCGATCTGTTGCGGAACATCGTCTTCTGATTTCAGCAGCCCGTTCAACGGCGGCCAGATTCTGTATGCGCTCGGCGCGAACAACTCGCCCTTTAGCTATCCGACAAACACGGCTTTGCGGGCGACCTTCAATGCTAACGGCATCCCGATCCTGCCTCCGGGAGCGCAGGTAGAAATTTGGGGCGCGCCGGCCAAAGTGCCGACACCATACGTCTACACGTATTCGTTGGAAGGGCAGTACAGCCTGCCGGCCAAGCTGACCGCGGAAGTAGGTTATCAGGGCAGCCGCAGCCGGAAGCTGATCAGACTTGTTAACGAAAACTTTTTCTTTTCGGGTTCAGGGGCTTTCTCGAATATCCTGTTTCCGACTCCGGACACCAACGCCAGCTACGACGCTTTGATCGCGAGACTGACGCGCCGGCTTTCAAATGGTTTTCAGTTCGATGCAATCTACCGCTTTGCCAAGAGTACCGACGTCGTCTCATACGACGGACCGACGGCAAACACCAATCCTACTTACCCGCTGGACGTACGTCAGGAGGTTGGTCCTTCGGACTATGACGTGCGACATAACTTTGTCGCCTCGGGACTTTGGGAGTTACCAATCTTAAGGAATCGTCACGACCTCGCCGGGAGTATTTTGGGCGGTTGGCAGCTCAGCGGCATTCTTACCGCACATAGCGGATTTCCGTGGACGCCCGTGATCGGACAATGCCTAAGCACGCTGGGGCCGAGTATCTGTCCGGTGCGGCCGGTAAGTTACACCGGCGGCGCCGGCACTAATTCATCGAACGACGCGTTCATCAACGGCAGCAATTTCCCGGGCGGTGGCGCGGCTTTCTTTAGCACGGCGGCGCCGGTCGGGTTCCAATTGCCGGGTATCGGGCGAAACTCGTTCCGCGGGCCGCGCTACTTTGACGTCGATATGGCAATCGGCAAAAAGTTTGGCTTGAGCCGTCTATTCGGCGAAGGAAAATTCTTTGAGATAAAGGCAAACTTCTTCAACGTCTTTAATCTACTCAATCTGCAACCTTTCAACTTCAACAGCCCGAGCACACAAGTGCAGAATTCCCTCTTCGGTCGCGCCGAGCGCGGCTTGGCGGGGCGAGTGGTCGAGATCCAAGGCCGAATTCAGTTTTAAGAAGGCTCGGCGGTTCCAACTGGATCGAATAGATTAGCCCGGCACTTCGGTGTCGGGCTATTTTGTTTCCCGGGGCACTAGCCCGATCTTGAAGGCTGGTGCCCGTTGAGCAGGTGTTTCAGAAGCCCGACCGTAAGGGAGGGCCACTCTAGTGATCGACTCGCGATCAAGAGATCGGCGGGAAAAACATCATCTCGAATGGGATCGCGCTGACACGAGCGCTGCCCTTGCTTACGCGCGGGCTTCTGACACCCGTCTAGTTTGGTTTGTCTTGATTCACCGGACGCGGCAGCGTGTCTTCGATGCGTTCTTCACCGTCGTCACGGCGTGTTTTGCGCTCCTCATCGTACTGCTTGAAAAGCACCAGCTCACGATCTGCTT
>JAWVEM010000143.1:0-3941 GCA_033856735.1 Blastocatellia bacterium | reverse complement strand
GCGCGCATCGTCTGGTTGATCCTTTGTTGTATCTGGGGATCAACCTGGCTATTCATTAAGATTGGTCTTGCTGATCTGCCGCCGATTACGTTTGCGGGCATTCGGTTCACCCTCGCGTCTCTAATCTTGATGCTGATGGTGCTCGCGCGGCGAGCGGCTTGGCCGCGCACCCGTCGCGAATGGACCTTGATCGCAGTGGTGGGAGTGCTGCAGTTCGGTCTGAACTACGGCCTCGTGTTTTGGGGCGAGCAATACATCTCTTCGGGTCTGGCCGCAGTGCTGCAATCTACCTTCCCGGCTTTTGGTCTCGTCATCGCGCACTTTTATCTCCCGCATGAGCGCCTGACTATGGGAAGGGCGATGGGTGTCCTGCTGGGCGTCTTCGGAGTGGCCGTGATTTTTTCCGATCAGTTGACGATCGCCGGGTCGATGGCCTTGCTGGGCAGCGTGGCATTGGTGCTGAGCGCTTTCTTCGGTGCATATAGCAACGTTCTGGTGAAAGCATACGGGAGCAAGATCGATCCACAGGTCTTCGCCGCGTGCCAGATGATCTTCGGCTTCGTTCCGCTACTGGCGATCGGAATTTCCATCGAAGGCAATCCGCTGCACTTTCACTGGACTACTATGGCCGTCGTCTCGTTGCTGTACCTGACTGTCGTGGGGTCTGTGGTTGCGTTCGCGCTCTACTATTGGCTGGTGCGCAACATGGACGTGACCAACACAATGCTGATCGCTCTGGTGACGCCGGTGGTGGCTGTCATTCTGGGCATGCTCGTCCTTCACGAAAGACTTAATTGGCGGCTGCTGGCGGGAGGCGCCTGCATTATTGCAGGTTTAGGTGCGATCGTGTTTCGAAAACGGCACAAGAGTGTGCCCACGAGCGAGGAAGAGCCCGAGCTAATACCAAAACCTTGACCGGGGTCGCTATAATTCTTTCATGTCCATAGCATCAACCAATCCCGCAACCGGCGAAACGCTGAAAACCTTTGAACCGCTTAACCAAACGCAGCTCGATGAAAAACTTCAACTGGCTCACACTACCTTTCAGAGCTATCGCGGGACCAGCTTTGCTGAGCGCGCCCGGACGATGCTTCGCGCCGCTGAAATTCTGGAAGCCGAAAAGAAAGACTTTGCCCGGATGATGACGCTCGAGATGGGCAAGCCTATTAGCGGCGCCGTCCAGGAAACAGAAAAGTGCGCGTGGGTTTGCCGTTACTATGCTGAGAACGCAGAGCGTCATCTGGCCGATGAGCCTGTAAAAACAACGGCGACGAAAAGCTTCGTCCACTTTCAACCTCTGGGCGTGGTTCTCGCTGTAATGCCGTGGAACTTTCCGTTCTGGCAAGTCTTTCGTTTCGCTGCTCCCTCTTTGATGGCCGGCAACCTTGGGTTGCTGAAACATTCTTCGAACGTGCCGCAATGTGCGCTGGCGATCGAAGACATCTTTCGCCGCGCCGGCTTTCCGGAAGGCGCTTTTCAGACGCTCTTAATCGGATCCGATCTGGTGCAGACTGTGCTCGAAGATTCGCGCGTTGCCGCGGTCACCCTTACTGGTAGCGAGCCCGCCGGGCGCAGTGTCGCGAGCATCGCGGGCAAGCAGATCAAGAAGACCGTGTTGGAGCTTGGTGGAAGCGATCCTTTCATCGTTATGCCTTCGGCCGATCTGGATGCGGCGGTCGCCACGGCCGTGAAAGCGCGCACGATTAACAACGGCCAGTCGTGTATCGCTGCCAAGCGTTTCATTGTTCACACGCAAATTTATGATGAGTTCGAAAAGCGCTTTGTTGAGGTGATGAAGGCGTTGCGCGTCGGCGATCCATTGGATGAATCGACCGACATCGGACCGTTGGCGACCGAGCAAATTTTGAAAGATCTGGAAGAACAAGTGCAGGTTTCAGTCGCGGCCGGCGCAAAGATTCTCACCGGCGGTCAGAAGTTCAAAGCAGAGGGTGACTTGGCGCGGGGCAATTTCTACGAACCAACCGTTCTGGTGGACATTCCGAAAGGGTCGCCCGCCTACCAGGATGAAATTTTCGGGCCTGTCGCTTCACTGTTTCGCGTCGCAAATATTGATGAGGCGATTGCACTCGCGAATGCTACTTCGTTTGGTCTCGGCTCGGCGGCGTGGACCAGAGATGATGCCGAAGGCGATCGCTTCGTTGAGGAACTCGAGGCGGGCAGTATTTTCATTAACGGCATGGTGGCTTCCGATCCGCGCCTGCCGTTTGGCGGAGTGAAGAATTCGGGGTATGGAAGGGAACTGGGCGCATTCGGGGTTCGGGAGTTCGTGAATGCTAAGACGGTTTGGATTAAGTAGGAACCACTCTTAATCGGAAAGATACCTTAGCGCCTTCCGATTTTCTTTACGCCTTTTAGGTTTTCTCGCAAAGGCGCCAAGCACTGACTGAGGGCGCGAAGAGAACGGAAAGCCGTCGAAATACCTTCATCCGACAACGCCGTAGGCGTTCGTTAATTCCAGCCCAGGGCAACGCCCTGGGTTAAGGCCCCCCAATTGATTGCGAACGCCGAAGGTGTTGACGAATAACGCGGGTAGCTTCGAAAATTTCGCGAACTCTTTCAGAGTTCCGCAGGGTCTTTTGGGTTCGTAACCCAGGGCGCTGCCCTGGGCTAAAACTCGCGAGCGCCCTCGGCGCTAGAACCAGCTCTACTCGGCCGCTGCTCTCTCCCGTTCAAGGAGTTCTTTCTTTCGCTCCAATCCCCAACGATATCCGCCCATGCTCTTATCCTCGCGAATGACGCGATGGCAGGGAATTACGAGCGCCACGTGATTGCCGGCGCATGCGCCCGCGACCGCGCGCACGGCCTTCGGTTTCCCGATCGCGTTGGCGATCTCCTGATAAGAGCGCGTCGCGCCCAGAGGAATGCGCTGTAATTCTTGCCACACCCGCCATTGGAACGCGGTCGCCTGGATATCGAGCGGCAGATCAATTCGCGGACTCTTGCCGCTCAGGTGCTCGAGAACTTTACTCAGCCAAAGATTCAGCGAGGGGCTGATTACCGTGTCGCGGGAATCGATCGATGCGTTGGGATACTCCGCGAACAGCGCCGCGCCAAGCTCTGAATCTGAGTCGCCGAGCGCGACTGAGCAAACGCCGCGCTCAGTTGCCGCCACCAGCACTCGCCCGAGTGGACAGCCCGCAATCGTGTAAATGATCCGCATCCCCTGTCCGCCGCGGCCGTAGGTTGCGGGCGTCATGCCGAGCCGCGCCGCGGACTTCTCATAAAGACCACGACTCGATCCGTAACCGGCGTCGTACATGGCGTCAGTCACTGACGCGCCCTCTTTAACTTTTGATTTGAACTGGTTCAGCCGGCGCGATTCCGCGTACTGTCGCGGCGTGATGCCCATCAAGTTTTTGAACGTGCGTTGTAAATGATGTGCGCTAACTCCGGTTTCGGTACTCAGCGATTTGAGTGTCAAGGGCTCTTCGTCATGCTCGTCGATCGCGTGGCAGATGCGTCGCACAAGTTCGATTTGCGGATCGTCTGTCTGGACGCGCCGCGGATGACAACGGCGACAGGCGCGAAAGCCGGCTTGCTCGGCTGCTTCGGGCACCTGGAAAAAGCGGACCTGTTCGCGTCGCGGGCGTCGCGCCGGGCAGGAGGGCCGACAATAGATCCCCGTCGATCGAACGGCAAAAACAAAGCTGCCGTCGCGCGAAGCATCCCGTGCAACTACGGCGCTCCAAAGTTCGGGATTGTTCATTACCGTGGTCACGTTAGTTGATGTCTGCAACATGTTACTTCACCTCGTTGGATTTGATGAGGTGATAATAGCGGGAGTGGACCCTGGCCATCTATCCGATGTTTGCGGTCAAACTTTTCAAGTTAACTAGCAAGCCCATTCCAAAGAGTGTATAAGCCACTCTAGCGAAACATGCAGAATGAACTCGATATCATCCGTGACGTCACGGCAAGAC
>JAWVEM010000142.1:0-2792 GCA_033856735.1 Blastocatellia bacterium | reverse complement strand
CCCGCCAGGCCACGTTTGAGACGACGGCCCCTTCTTGGGAAGCGTGGGACGCATCACACCTTCCTTTCGCCCGGTTGGTAGCGCGACAGGCGGTAACGATCATCGGGTGGGCAGCGCTCACTCCCGCGTCATCGCGGGAGGTGTATGCGGGCGTCGCTGAAGTCAGCGTCTATGTCTCTGAAAGCCAGAGAGGCTTGGGTCTCGGAAGGAAATTGCTCGCAGCACTGATCACAGCGTCTGAAGAAAATGGAATCTGGAGCCTGCAAGCGGGAATGTTTCCTGAGAACGCACGCAGTGTTGCCCTGCATCGAAGCTTTGGCTTTCGCGAAGTGGGGCGGCGCGAACGCATTGCAAAGCTGGACGGCGTTTGGCGCGACACTATTCTGATGGAGAGACGGAGTCAGAAGATTGGATTTGATTAAGTATGGCTAAAAAAACTTACAACATCGAATTTCTCTTCAAAGCGCTGGCCGATCGCACTCGGCTGCGTCTGATTGGCTTGATAGGTGATTCAGAAGTTTGCGTCTGCTTCCTGGTGGTGATTTTGAAGATCAGCCAACCAAAGATTTCGCGGCATCTGGCTTACTTGAGGCGCGCCGGCATGGTTACAGCGCGGCGCGAAGGCAAGTGGATGCACTACCGGCTGACTGAACCACCGGACGAGCATGCGGCGCGCATCTTTCGCGAAGTCCGCGCCGCCCTATCGGAACATCCCGAACTGCAACGAGATCGCGAGAAGCTCATGCAGGTTTGTTGCGCACCCAGTCTCCCGGTGCAACTGCGTCGCGCACCCAAACCGCTGGATCTCGCTGCGTAGGGCAACCTTTGACGGACGATGCGGCCGGTTCCGACGTCTATACGCGCTTTGACTTTGCTCACTCTCAGCTTAGAATAGCCCCTCGACCCAGCTGCGGAGATGTGGCCGAGTGGCTGAAGGCGGCGGTTTGCTAAACCGTTAAGGGTCAAAAGCCCTTCACAGGTTCGAATCCTGTCATCTCCGCCAGATTTGCAGGAGGTCAGAGGTCGGAGATCAGTGGTCAGCAGGGCGTTCCCAACACCTTTTTCTGACTTCTGCCTCTGACTTCTGACCTCTAATTTTTTATGACTGCTCGCGTTCGTTTTGCTCCATCACCTACCGGTTATCTGCACATTGGCGCAGCGCGCTCGGCATTGTTCAATTGGCTGTTCGCTCGCAAAGTCGGCGGCAAATTCCTGCTGCGAATCGAGGACACCGATCTGCAACGCTCGACCGACGAATCGACCCGATCGATCATTGAAGGACTTGAATGGCTGGGCCTCGATTACGACGAAGAGATCGTCTTCCAGTCTGACAATGCTGATCAGCACCGCGCTGCCGCGAAGAAACTGGTGGCAGAAGGTAAGGCCTATCGCGACTTTACCCCGAAGGAACAACGCGAAGATAAATCCGTCAAGCAAGGCATCGTCGATCGGGCGCGCGCTCATGCCGCCGAAGGCATCGATCATCGCAGCAATCCATTTCGCGACCTGGCAAAGGAAGAATCCGAGAGACGTGCCGCTGCCGGAGAGCCGTTCGCGATTCGTTTGAAAGTCGCGGCCGCAGGTGTGTCGCGTTTCGCCGACATCGTCTACGGCGCTCAGGAGCGGGCCCATTCCGAAATTGAGGACCTGGTGATCCTGCGTTCAGACGGGCATCCGCTTTACAACTTGTCCGTGGTGCTCGATGACATTGAGATGGGCATCACCCACGTCATTCGCGGTCAGGATCACCTGACGAACACACATAAACAGATTCTGCTTTACCAGGCCTTTGGCGCTCCGGTCCCACAGTTCGCACACCTGCCGCTGATTCTCGCGCCGAACAAGGCGAAGCTTTCCAAGCGCAAGCATGGCGAAGTTGTCTCGCTTACCACCTACCGCGATCGTGGGTTCGTGCCCGCGGCCTTTCGAAATTTCCTGGCGCTGCTTGGTTGGTCACCGCCGGAAGGCAAAGAACTCTTGTCGCGTGATGAACTGATCGAAGAGTTTTCACTGGAAGGTATCGGGAGGGCGAACGCCGTCTTCAACTTCCACGAAAACGATCCGCGTCATTGGACCGACGACAAAGCTTTGTGGATGAATGCTGAGTATATCCGCACGATGCCGCTCGCGGAGTTGCTGCCGATGGTCAAGGGCGAACTGCGATCTGAGAAGCTTTGGCGCGAAGAATACGACGACGACGAAAGCGTCTGGTTCGGGAAGGTCGTCGACTTGATCCGGCAACGCTTTTTTACCTTGAAAGATTTTTCGTCGCACGGCCGCTCCTACTTCTCAGAAGATTTCGACTTCGAAGAGGCCGCGGTGCGCAAGAACATTTTCAAGGAACCAAAGCTGAAGGAACTTCTGCCGGCGCTGGGCGATCGCCTGGAGACAATCGAGCCTCTGGACGCGGCCCAGGCGGAGGCCGCCCTGCGTATTTTCAGTGATGAGGTGGGAGTAAAAGCTGGACTTTTGATCAATGCTTCGCGCACCATGTTGACCGGACAAGCCGTGGGACCGTCAATGTTTGAGGTCTTTGAGATACTCGGCCGCGAGCGTTCGGTGATGCGCCTGCGCAGCCAGCGTCCGTGGCACGAATTTTCATCAGCCACAGAGGGCCAGGAGAATTAGAGTAATCGGTGACCTTTAGCGTTATCGATCTCTTGTCTCTGTGGCGAGACTTGAGGAGCTAATTATGGTGAAGAGATTTCTCGTTATCGTTTCAGTTGCGTTTGTCGCAGCCGGTTTCGCGTTCGCTCAGAACACGAATTCCGGAACCACATCAACGCGTACAC
>JAWVEM010000141.1:0-5811 GCA_033856735.1 Blastocatellia bacterium | reverse complement strand
CCATTAATCTGAACGGTCTCTGACCGTGACGGGTCGAAGACCCGAATGAAAAAGAAGGTTCGCCGCCGGCAAGTCGCAGACTTGCCGCGTATCAGAGTGGCAGAGCCATTGCCGTAATGAGTCAAGTATATTAGCGCCGTTGAAACGGTTTCCTTACCGTATCGAATTACCAATCACAGCGCTGAAAGCCGGTGCTAATAAGAAGGCCCGCCAGCTTGGGCTTCCTACCTATCTTCGCCTTGAACCTGCCAAGACAGTCTCAATCCTTGGAATTCCCAGCCAATTCATCATTTAAACCCTTCGGTAAGTTAGTTTATGAAGGGCCAACTAATCACAGGTATCGGCAATAATTCAATCAGTCTGCGCGACGGGGCCAGCGCCCTCTTTCGTCGCCGGGGACTGGTTCTGTTCATCTTCATCACCGTGGTGCTGGGCACGGCGCTGCTCACCTGGGTACTTCCAAACAAATACGAATCGCGGATGAAGATTCTGGTGAAGAACCAACGCGTCGACGTCGCAATCACGCCGGAAGCCACCAGTGGCACGCCGGGCGCAGTCGATGGCGAAGTCAGCGAGAGCGAAATCAATTCGGAGATCGAGTTGCTGACCAGCCGTGACTTGCTGACCCAGGTGGCCAAAGAAACCGGTTTGGGCCAGCCCGGCTCATCGATGTTATGGCAGAGGTCAATATCTGAACCCGAACGGATTGAGAAGGCAGCGAACGACCTGGCGAAGGAACTGTTAATCGCGCCCGTCAAAAAAGCAAACGTAATCTCGATCAGTTACTCGGCGAGCTCCCCAGAGTTAGCGGCCGCGGTATTGCAAAAACTCGGCGAGCTTTATTTAGAAAAGCACCTGAAGCTTCATCACCCTACCGGCGCGTCGGATTTCTTCAAAGACAAAGCTGATCAGTACGAGACCCAGTTGCACGACTCCGAAAAACAACTGACCAATTTTCAGCAGGACAACAAGCTGATCGTTCTGGCCCAACAGAAAGATCTAACACTGCAGAAAACCGCCGAAGCAAAATCAAAACTGCTCGAGAGCGAAACGGCCGTCAACGAGGCGGCGAATCGGATTAAGCGAATTGAACAACAACTGGCGGTCACGCCCAAGCGAATTATCACGCAAAGCAAATCGCTGCCGGCTCAATACTCGGCTGAGCGATTGAACACCATGATGGTCGAATTGCAGAACCGCCGCACGCAACTGTTAACAAAGTTTCGTCCCGACGATCGTCTGGTGCGCGAGGTTGACGAGCAGATCCGCACAACGAGAGACGCCCTGGCCAAGGCCGAATCACAGACCGCGACTGAGCAGGCAACTGATCTAAATCCGCTGCGGCAGACGCTGGAGACGGAATACTCAAGAGCCCGTCTGGACCAGACGAGCGCGCAAGCCCGCCGGGATACGCTGGCCGGCCAGTTGCGCGAGTACGAGGGTGCTCTACAAAAGTTGGAAGGCGACACAACCAAGCACAACGACCTGCAGCGTCAGGTGAAGGAATCTGAAGAGAACTATCAGCTTTACGCCAAGAAACGCGAGGAAGCCCGCATTGCCGACGAACTCGATCGGCAAAAGATCACCAACGTGTCGATCGCTGAAGCTCCCGCGGTGCCGCGAATCCCGTCTTCCCCGAATCGTCCTTTGAATTTGGTGCTGGGCGTTTTCGTCGCTGCGTTCCTCAGCTTGGGAACTGTCTTCTCGGCGGAAATGCTGGGCGACACCATTCATACGCCGCGTCAGCTCGAAGCCCTCACCGGCGCGACCGTCCTGGCCACCGTGCCCGAGAATAGCCGCCGTCTGGTAGGGCGCAGCAAAGCTAAACCAAAAAAGATCGACAATAACCCGTGGGCTCAACTGGAGAGCTAATCGGGCCGGTAAACTTGTGCAAATAGAAGAGCAAATCAACGGATCAGAGATGCCTGTGGCGCGAATCCGCAGCAATGGCCATCGGCGGCATAATCTTCAGTTGCTGCTGGCAAACCTGCAGAACTCAACCCAAAGATTACGCGGCGGCGCGGCCATAGCGTTCACTTCGGCGTCGGTAGGCGAGGGCGTCTCGCATGTCACGCAACTGTTCGCAGTCGAGTTGGCGCGCCACACCGGGCGTCGCACCTTGATCGTCAGCGCGGAAAGAATGCAAAGCCTCGGCGTCGAAGACTATCTGCGAATGCCCTGGAACTGCCACCCGACCAACATTGAAAACGTCTGGATGCTGCCGTCCAAAAATAACGCCAGAAAGAAAGACAACGATACGGATGACGACGCGGGCCCTGAGCTGCCACAGAGATCCTTTCTGATGAGGGTGAGCAAGGAAGGCGAAGATATCGATACGGGATTGGATTCCGTCGACGCGTTGCGGGTCGCTTTTGACAACATTCTGATTGATTGCCGATCGCTCAGAGTGTCTTCAGAGGCCGCCGTGCTGAGTGCCAGCGTTGACGGTGTAGCAGTCGTGGTGGAAGCCGGACAGACCCGGCGCGACGAAATTCTAAACGCCCAGCGCACAATCGAGAATGCCGGTGGGAAATTTCTGGGATTTGTTCTGAACAAGCGTCGCTACCCGGTCCCCGAGTGGCTGTACCGGAGACTGTAAATGGTGGCACAGACTTCAGTCTGTGAATCGTTCGGTCTTAATCACAGGCTGAAGCCTGTGCCACTAAAGCGAGTTTTAGGAGTGCCAATGAAGAAGAGCCTGCTTTTATTAACCGCTATTTGTTTTCTTGCCAGCGCCGCCGCCGCAATTGCCCAGCAGCAGACAGCGCCGCGACTGACCACGGTCACCGAGGAACGCTATCGCCTGCAACCAGGCGACGTGTTCGAGGTGCAGTTTCGCTATTCGCCGGAATTCAATCAGACAGTGACAGTTCAGCCGGACGGCTTCATCTCTCTCGAAATGGGTGGAGACCTGAAGGTTGCGGGACTGACGATTGAACAGGCGCGCACGGCGATTCTGAAAAAGGCGAGCACGCGTTTGCAGGATCCAGTTGCTGCCATTGTCCTGAAGGAATTCCAGAAGCCCTATTTTGTGATTGCGGGCGAAGTAAATGTTCCAGGCAAGATTGAAATGCGCGAGCGAGTGACTGCGCTGCAGGCGATCATGCTGGCAGGCGGAATGAAGGAAGCGGCCAGGTCTTCGCAGGTCGTGGTGTTTCGCCGGATCAATTCCGACACGGCTGAAGTGAAGCTGCTAAATCTCAAGAACATTCATCGCACCGCCGATCTCGAAAACGATTTGACGCTGCAACCCGGCGATATGGTCTATGTGCCCCGCGACAAGATTTCAAAGGTTGAAAGATTCATGAAGTTGGCGAGCGTGGCGGCCTTTATGACGCCCAGGTTGTAATGACCGTCACCCGAATACCTAATCATTTTGATGACTGATCGCAACGGTTCTCTTTCTAATTACTTTCTCAAGCTGAGCGACCTTTCGCTGCTGTTGGTTTCGCTTGGCTTGACGATTGTGCACCGCTACGCGCCGGCCGAGAATCCGAGTTTTGTCGTCGACTATCTCTCAGAACGAATCAGAGTGACGAATGCGTTGCTGGGATTTGGTCTGCTCTTTTCCTGGCACGCGGCGTTTGCCGTCCAGGGTCTCTACGTCTCGCACCGGCTGCGTCCGATCCGCCTGGAGCTAAAAGAAGTCGGCCGCGCCGTGCTGATTTCATCGGTCTTGCTGCTGGTAGCCTCCAACGTCGGTAGTTGGCCGACAATCAATGTTCGGACAGTCGCGACGTTCGGGTTGACGAGCTTCGCGTTGATTGGAGCCGGGCGTTTCTTCCTGCGACTAAACCTGCGGCGCCTGCGCCGGCGGGGCCACAACGTCAAGACGCTGCTGCTGGTTGGTGGCGGTGCTCGCGGCCGTGCCTTTGCCGCGCGGATAACCCTGCGCCAGGACCTTGGATATCGTGTGCTTGGTTACGTCGACAGCGATCCTGCGTTCGCCGGCGAAGATATGGCCGGCGCGCCATGGATGGGGACGATCGAAGACCTGCCCCGAATTCTGACCAACGAAGTTATCGATGAAGTCGCGATCGCGTTGCCGATTAAATCCCAGTATTCGCAAATCGAAGCGGCAGTCATGCTGCTGGAAGAGCAGGGAATCACGACGCACTTGTTGTCCGATCTCTTTCCCCAGAAGCTGGCGCGTTCACAGTCGACGGATCTCGATGGCCTCCCGCTTGTCTCTTTGCATAGCGCGCCAATGTTTAGCTGGCGGACCGAGGCGAAACGCATTTTCGATTTTGTATCAGCGATCGTCCTTCTCTTGGTTGCCGCGCCCGGCCTGCTGCTGGTTGCTCTTCTGATCAAGCTTGAATCGAAGGGGCCCGTATTCTTTGTGCAGGAGAGAGTCGGCCTGAACAAACGGCGCTTTCGGATGCTCAAGTTCCGAACGATGCAACGCGATGCCGAAGCACGGATGGGCGAAGTCGAGCACCTGAATGAAAAGAGCGGCCCGATTTTCAAAATTAGAAACGATCCGAGGATCACTTCCGTCGGTCGCTGGCTGCGTCGGACCAGCATCGATGAGCTGCCGCAGCTCGTCAACGTGCTGCTGGGAGACATGAGTATCGTTGGGCCAAGGCCCTTGTCCGTGCGCGACGCGACCCGCATGGAACTGGCATGGCAGAAGCGACGATTTAGCGTTAAGCCGGGGTTGACGTGTTTGTGGCAGGTGTCCGGTCGCAGCAACCTCACGTTCGAACAGTGGATGCAATTGGATCTGGAATACATCGATCGCTGGTCGCTGGGTCTCGACGCCTCGATTCTTCTCCGCACAATACCTGCCATCGTGCTGGCGCGCGGCGCTAGCTGAGGCGTCTTCGTGATCGTGGCCCGCGCAGCTTGCGCGTGACTCGCGGGCGAGACGCCCGTGCCGCCATTTCAAAACAGGAAATTGATTCATTGTGATTGCTCGCAGCGCAAAACTGATCCTCATTACCGACGTTACGATCGTGCTGTTTACCATGGTCTCGAGCCTGGTCGGCGCGAGAGCGTTAGGGCCGGCGGGTCGTGGCGATCTCCTGGTAGTGGTCCTTTGGCCGCCGGTGGTCGCGATGCTGGCGGGACTCGGGCTGCCTTCGGCCTATCGCTATTGGATGGCGAAGGAACCTGAGAGAGCTTCAGCGCTTTTCACCAATGCAGTGATCTACACGGCCATCGTCGGCTTTGTCAGTATCGCCCTCGCCGATCTGATCGTGCCGCATCTGGTTGGCGACCGCAGTCCGCAAGTCCGTACCCTATTGCGAATCTATCAGGTGAATATTCCGGCGGCGCTGTTTCTCAATTTAATGCGCGGGTTGCTCGAAGGCACACGCCGTTTTGGCTGGGCGGGCGCGGCGCGGCTACTCTCATTTATCATTCAGGGAAGCGGCTTTGCGATTCTGTGGTTCATCGGACACATGACCGTGGCGACCGCAACCTACACGCTGATCATCGCCCAGACTGCTTCGACGCTGCTGGCTCTCATCGCCGTCTGGCGTCAACTTCATCCGCGGTGGCAACCCAGTTGGGCTGAGTTCAAACACTCGATGCACTACGGACTGCGCGACTATGCCGGAGGCGTCGCTGACTTCACGACCTTGCGTTTGGATCAGTTGATGCTGGGCGCGATGGCGTCAAGCGCTGCACTCGGGCTTTACGTGATTGCGGTGCGGCTTTCAGAGATGACGACGATGGCTGCCGATGCACTTGCCGATGCGCTCATGCCGGAAGTCGCCGCTTCGCAGAAAGGTAACAAGGCAGAATTATTACTCGCCCGCAGTCTGCGCCTGACCATATACATGCACGTCATCATGTTGCCGATTC
>JAWVEM010000140.1:0-17525 GCA_033856735.1 Blastocatellia bacterium | reverse complement strand
GCCCAGCGCTTGTGCGAATCGGTCTGGTCCACGCTCAGGCCAATCACCTTGACGTTGCGCTTATCGAATTCCGGTTTCAGCCGGGCGCACTCACCCAGTTCAGTGGTGCAGACCGGGGTGAAATCTTTTGGGTGCGAAAACAAAACTGCCCAACTGTCGCCGATCCACTCGTGAAAACTGATTGGGCCCTCGGTGGTTTCAGCGGTAAAGTCCGGCGCCACATCGCCTAAACGTAATGCCATGATCGATACTCCTTTTTCTTTGGAAGTCAGTTAGACCCCGGGAAGTCACTTCGAACTAACTCGGATTGTTTGTGTTGACTAAGCGACTATTATATCTAAACGCAGGCAAGTCAAGGAAGCGGGTAGCGGGCATTAAGTCAGTAACACCTTGCGTGAGCGGGTGAGTCGAGGACTCGAGTACCGATGAGGCGAGAGCCTGGCTGCGGAGCGGCCAATGTTTATAGTCCAAGTCGCCGGAAAGAACTCTTTAGCTCCAGATGAGCGAAATATGCCTTTCCGCTAGCCGAGTGTTTCGCTCCTGTGGAGCTTCAAAGTTCTTTGGGCTGTTGGTCTATAAACATTTAGAACTTTAGATACACCGCATATTCGCGGGAGCTATACCGCTACAATCGCAATCTTGTTCCTATTCGCCAGGTCCAGCATTTCTTCGCGATCGAATATCAAAGTTTTGCCGGCGGTCAGACAGAGACAGGTTGCGCCCGCTTCAATCATGGATTCAATCGTGGGCAGGCCAACCACGGGCACATCGAAACGCATGTCCTGATCGGGCTTGGCGATCTTGATGACGGTGAGCCGGCCGCGCACGAGTTGGCCTGCCCGGCGAATCACCGCGTCGGTCCCTTCCATCGCTTCGATGGCGACACAGGCGCGTTCCCGGACCACGATCGTCTGGCCCAGATCCAGCCGCGCGATTTCATTCGCTATCTCGAGGCCATACTCGATGTCGACACGCTCGCGCTCGTCTGGTTTGCGTTTGGTTAGATTGCCTGTTGGCGGCACCTGGTCCTGGAGAAAGTAAGTTGAATCGATCAACTCGATTCCTTCGCTGGCGAGTTCACCGGCGACTGCGCCGATCAAAGCGTCGGTGTTGCGGCGCGGGAGCCGCAGCAGCATTTTCAACATCCGCACGTCGGGAATCGCCCGGCTGAAAATCCGCACATGTTTGACCTGGCCGGCCATGATCGCTTTGTCGACGCCTTCGGCTTTGAAAAAACGAAGCATCTTGCCGAGTTGCCCGATGCCCACCCAGGTCACGCTATCGGCAAAGCGTTCAATTTCCGGATCGGTCTCTTCGCGAATGGCGGCCACCGCCGCGGACACGCCTGCGCGTTTCGCGCCTTCAAGCACGAGGAAAGGAAACCTGCCGTTGCCTGCGATTAAGCCGAGCTTCATAGCTTCCGATTAACTCTTGGGTGATTCAAGAATGATTTACCGCAGAGGACGCTGAGGGTTTTCGCAAAGGACGCAGAGTAAACGCCTCGCGTCCTCCGCGGTTAGAATCTTACTTCACGACGCCGCGATTCGAAGTCTCAACAAACCGCACCAACTCATTCACTTCTTCTGAGTCCTTAATCTCTTCCCGAATACGATCCAGCGCCTGGGTGGTGTTGAGCTTTGCGGCCAGCAACAAATGAAAAGCGTGATGCAGAGAGGCAATCGTCTCGCGCGAATAGCCGCGGCGACGCACGCCAACTTTGTTCAGGCCGTAGCATTTCGCATGATTGCCTACGGTGAGCGCAAACGGCAAGGCATCTTTCACCACTACCGAATAGCCGCCGATGTATGCTTCGCGGCCTACCCGACAGAACTGATGCACACCCGAATAGGCGCCAATGTTCGCTCCGTCTGCGACGATCACGTGACCGGCCAGGGTCGCCGCATTCGCCATGATCACCTCATTACCGAGCAGGCAATCGTGTGCGATGTGCGCCTGCGCCATGATGAAACAGTCATCGCCCGTTCTCGTTATTCCGCCGCCTCCTGACGTCCCGCGATGAATCGTTACGAACTCCCGGATCCGGTTGCGCCGGCCAATTTCAGTTTCCGAGTCTTCTCCGGCGAACTTCAAATCCTGCGGCGGCAAACCAATCGAGACAAACGGGAAGAGCTCCGTTTCGTCGCCAATGCGAGTGCGGCCGTCGATGACACAATGGCCATGGATCTGCACGCCCGCGCCCAGGACGACATCATCGCCAATTACCGCAAACGGACCGATGCGGCAACCCGCTCCGATCAGGGCCTTTGGACTAACGACTGCCGTGGAATGGATTTGCATTAAGGATTCCGGGCGCGCGGGGGTGGAATGGACGGAGCACTCATAGCTAAGACGTCGGCCGGTCGGCGATTATGCTCATGAGTTCCGCGTCGGCGCAAAGTTGGCCATCAACCTTTGCTTCGCCGCGCATCCGCTGAATGCGCGAGCCAAAGCGCAGGGCGGTAACTTCGAGGACCAGGGTATCACCCGGCGTTACCGGCCGGCGAAAACGTGCTTCCTTGATACCGGTAAAGAACACCAGCTTGTGATCGCGATCGGCAATCTCACGCAGTGCCAGGATCGCGCCGCACTGCGCCAGCGCCTCGATCACCAGTACACCGGGCATTACCGGCGCGCCGGGGAAATGTCCCTGGAAAAAAGATTCGTTGATACTGACTTGCTTGATGCCGACGATGCGTTCGAGCGGAGCTAATTCTATGATCCGATCGACCAGCAGAAAGGGATAACGATGCGGCAGAAGTTTCTTGATGGCTTCGGAATCGAGGATCGTTTCCATGAGCTTCTCAGAAGTTGGTAGACGGCCAGAGCGCGGCGTTCAGTTTACAAATTCGTTCAGTTAATAACTTCGCATGGCGCCGATCATTTCGGCGTCGTTACCTGGGCCGTGGCCGGATTCTTAAGGTTATATTCGTTAATGAACGTCCTGGTAATGTCGATGCTTTCGGCAGCATACAGAATGGGTGTTTGGCTGCCATCGATGATCAAGGTGATACCATGAACTTTGCTGTACGCATCCAGGGCCTTACTGACATCGTCCTGCAGGGGTACGAACACATCCTGGTAACGCTTTTGATATTGCGCCTTGGCGTCTTCGCCCTTGCGCGTGTATTCCTTTTTTTGCAGATCCAGGGCGTCGATTTTCGCCTGGATTTGGGCCGGCGTTGCGGCGCCGGTTTGCTGTAACTTGTTGATTTCGTCCTGCAGCACCCTCAGTCTCTGCGCCGTCTGGGTCAGGTCGTCCTGTACCTTTTGAAACTCACCGTTCAGCTTGTTCAAAGTGATGGTGAAGCGCACGATGCCAGTCTTTGAATCCTGAAACGCCGCAGAATAAATCACCGCCATCTTGCTTACCGGCACATTGGCGGTGGCTGGGCCTGGCGGGCGCGACGGCGCCGCCGTTCCCTGTGCTAGAACACGCGGAACGGAAACCATAGCGACTAAGGCAAACGCGATTGTTAAAGAATTTCGATTCATGATCAGTCCTCAAGCCGAAAGATGCGGAGACGCGAGCTCTTGCCGCACCTCCGCATCGTAGTAGCTTCCTCAAAAACCGGCGGTTACTCTGGCGTCGTTAATGACGCGGTCGCGGGATTTTTGCTATTGAACTCAGTGATGAAAGGCCTGGTAATGTCCAGCGATTCCGAGGCGCTCACGATCCCCTGGATTTTGGTGACGTCGAGAATCAGCGTCAGGCCATGGGCCTTGGCGTAAGCATCCAGAGCTTTGCCGATCTCGTCGTAGACCGGTCCGAGCACATCCTGCAGCCTCTTCTGATAGGCCGCCTGAGCGTCTTCGCCTTTGCGCTTGAACTCAGTCTTCATACCCTCGATCTTGTCGTTCTGCGCCTGCGAAACCTTCGCGTCCTGAAGCGGCTGAGCCTTTGCGAGATCGGCCGTGGCCTTCTCAATCTGCGTCTGCAAGGTCTGCAATTCAGTTCGCCGCGGCTGGAATTCGCCATCGACGCGCTTCATGGCGGTGACCAAGCGAGAGATGCCAGTCTTTTCGTCTGCGAACTCGTCGGTGTTTACCAGAGCGATCTTGGTTTCGGGAACGGCGCCGGTTTGGGGCGCGGGGCCAGCCGGCGCAGTGCGCGGCTGGGCTAAAACCGATCCAGCGCTGAGCGCCGCTAAGAAAGCGACTGCGGCTATCGCACGAAATATCTTCATAACGTTATTTGTACTACTCCTTAAATTGGACAGGCGGTTTTGAGTCAACCTGTTAGTTGTCCACGCCGCCGGTTTGGTTTGCTTTGATTCGCGACCCACTGGCGGGTCAATCACTTGTCTAAAAAGTGCGGCCTACGCTGAACCGAAAGACACTCTTTTTCTCATTAAAGAAGAATGGAAAACCGTCTATGACCTGGTCTTTCCGCGCGTTGGGATTATAAGCATAAATAAGACGAAAAGGCACGTTGAGAATAGGTATCTGGAAGCGGACTTCGGCGCCCATGCTGCTGCGGATATCAGTGAACTTTGCGAACAAACTTTCGTTCAGGCGGACTACAGTGTTCGTTTGCGCGTCGCCGCGCAGGAACACCGGAAAGAAGCCCACCGGCAGACCCTGGCCCTGAACCGGCCCGTGACCCAGCGCCTGATCCAATTCAGCCTGAGTGACAATGCGGCTGTCGCGCCCAATCAGCGAATCAAAGACCACGTTGTACGCCAGATTCGAGAAGTTGCCGCACGCAGCCAGTGAATTGAGACTCACGCGCGCCGCACCCTGGCCCGCCCCGGCCAACGGGTCGAGACGCGAACACCGAATACTACCGATCGTGCTCAGAAAGGGCTGGTCGGCGAGGAACTCACTCGAATAACTCTGTACGCCATTTGAGCGCAAGTTAAAAGCCGAGCCGACGTCGACGAAGAACGCGCCGCTTACTGCCGAGCCGAAAATGGGAATACGGTACTCAAAGTTTCCCAGCACCTGGGTATCGGCGCCCGTGGCTGTGTAAGCGCGCGGCAATTGGGCAATGTTGCTGCCCGTCGAACCGGTGAAAGTGCCAATCGCAGCCAGCGACTGGGACAGGCCCGGGACCGGGGTTGGCGTCCCCGAAGGATTTGTAGCCACCACGACGTTCCGCGAAGTGATATAGGTATCCAGCGGCGTGACGGGGCTGATCGAACGAACGTTATAGCCACGGATGGTGAACTCGTCTCCGAGGAAGAAGCGCTCGTAAATCGGAACTCCGTCAACGAAGGCGAGTGAGTTAGCGTTTCTTACCCGGGCCGAAGTAGCAAAACTGCCAGTGGTTCCCGCCAAAATGCGGAAGCCGAATACTTGCGGGTGATCGGATCGCTTGTTTCGGACTTTATAGAACTGTGTAAACTCGACGGTCGGTTCGTAGGTGCGCACATCACCGCCGAGTCCCGCCAGATTTGCCGCCACCGACAATGAGCGACCCGCGGTAGGATCGATACTCGCGTTGCGAGTGTCATACGTGAAAGTAAGTGTCACACGGCTGGTAAGAATGCTTGGCTGACGATAGATCACCGGAATGAACTGATCGGTGGTCCCGGTGGTGTTGACCACGGGATCCTTAACGCTCGACTGGGCCAGCTGATAGGACAGACCAACCCGGGAAAACTGTGTAAACGGCCGCTTGCGATAAAACTCTGAGAGGGGCGCGCTGGCAAAAAGCGAAGCACCCAGTGAATTTCGAGTGAAAAGGTTTGTGTCGTTGGCACTCGACAAACCAAGCGTCGAGTCCAACAGGCTCTGCTGTGCCGCGGTATTCTGGGAAAGGAATGTTCCTTCGCCGAAAAACTTCTGCGAATACGCAAACACCGTAAAGCCCGCGGTGATCGGCCGATTTCTGATGTAGGGTTCGGTAAATGAAAACTGGAACGAGCGCTGGCGATTTCCGGCCGCCAGATTCAAGGAAAGAACCTCGCCGCGGCCGAAGAGATTGTTGGTTGAATAGTCGAGTCCGAAGAACGATCCGCCAATCCCTGAAATACCACCGTTGAAAGAGATCTGCTGGCGCCCTTTCTCTGCCACCTTCACGGTGACGTCCACTAATCCTTCTTCTTCATTGGTGCGGTAGTCGGCGTCCTTGTCCTTATCAATCGGATTGAAATAACCGAGCTGGTTGAGGCGTACGATGGAAAATTCGAAGGTATTCTGATTGTAGATGTCCCCTTCGTTGATCAGCACTTCGCGGCGCAGCACGTTGTCGCGAGTGAAGGTATTGCCGGTGAATTCCAAACGGCGCAACGTAAATTGCTTTCCTTCGTCAATCGAAATCAGAAAATCGGCCACGCCCTCGTTGGGATTTGTCGCGCTGTCCTTGAACGTCGGCGTAATTTCAGCCGTGTACTGGATAAAGCCCTGCGCGCCGTAGTACTTCTTCAGATTTTCATAAAGCGCTTTGCTGAGGGCCTCGCCGTTTGCGACCTCGCCTTTTTGCAAGCCGATGATTGCCTTGATCACCTGTTCCGAGAAGATTGAATTGCCTTCGATTTTCATATCGCCAAGCCGATAGAGCTTGCCGTCGATAATTGGCACTGTGATCTTCAACGTGTCGTCGACCGAAGAGATAAAAGGCAACGGCAGGAGTGGAAAACCAGTGCGGCGAGGTCCCAGGCCCTCAATGCGCGGCTCACCGTGGCGGGCCTGCAAATAACCCTTCGAGCGCATGTAGTTATCTACTTTGTGAAGATCGAAGTCCAGCTTTTGGCGATCGAGGATGTCCTGGTCCTTGAAGCGCGAAATCAATCCCGCTTCCCGGACATACTTCATTTGATCGCGAAGCTTGCTGCTCTTAAAGACCTTGCTGCCCTCGAACTGAATCTCAGCCACACGCACACGCGCGCCTTCGGTCACCTGAAAAGTAATGGCTACAGAAGTGGCCGATACGTCCTCTTTGCCCTCGGCGATAGTAGCGTTGGGATGTCCTTTGGCGGCCAGCAATTCTTTCAGCACTCGAATCGCGCCACGGACCTTCACCGGATCGTAAATTGATTCTTTCGAGACGCCGACGCGCCGTTCGCGGAATGTCTTCAGGACGTCGGACTCCGACACGCTCTTCAGCCCTTCAAATTGAATATCCCGGATGATCGGCAGCTCTTTGACGAAGAAGGTTACTCTAATGCCGCCGCGTGGGGCATCTTCGATGGTGACGCGCGTTTCAGCTCGATCAAAAAAGCTGAGCGAATTGAGTGTCTGTAGATCCCGCGCAGCCTGATCGGGATTGAAGACCTCACCCGCTCGGGTCTGAACGTAGTAAAGAATATCGTCTTTGCGCAGACGACGGTTTCCCTGGACATCGACTTCCTCGACCAGCCGCCCCTGCGGTTGTTGGGCCCGCACACGACTAGCGACGAAAAAAGAGGAGGTGGCAATAGCGATGCTCAAAACAGCGAGCCAGACGACACGATAAGAGTGCATAAGTGACGGTTCCCTTAGAGGTTTCTCCGGGAAATATATTCAGCGTATGAAAAGTTAAGCGCTTACTTCAGGAAAACCGTAACACAAACTCGCTGCGGTTGCGCTGTCTGGGGAGCACTTTGATTCACCGCAGCCTCCGCCCGTTGCCAGTTTCCTATTTTGCAAAGTGGCGCATTATAACGGGAAAATAAAGCGAAAGTCCAAAACGCACTCGGACCGGGGCGGATTTTTTGAATTTGTTTGCCGGAGATAAAACCCGGGCTCAAGAGGTGAGCAGTAAATCACTGCTCTGCTCAAGGCCGGTTTCATCGATGGTGATCGAGCGGAAGTTCAACTCATCACCGTCGACGAACATCTCGACCAGGGAAGCCTCGCCCAGATGGCCCTGGATCAATGCCTCTGAGAGCGGATCTTCGACATACTTTTGCAGGGCTCGACGCAAAGGACGCGCGCCATAGGAACGATCGGCACAGGTTTTTTCGAGGATCCACCGTTTGGAATCCTCAGCGAGGCGCACGATAAAACCGTGATTGGACATCGTGCTATTGATCTGATCCACCTGTAACTGAAGAACCTCGAGCAGTTCTTCGTCGCCTAATTCATCAAAGATGATGATCTCATCCAGCCGGTTGATGAATTCTGGATTGAAAGTCTGACGGACGGCGGTCATTACCATCTCTTCCAGCTTGGTGCGCGAGATATCGGCCGAGCCCTGAAATCCCATGGCGCCCTTTTTCATGATGAACCGCGCACCGATGTTCGAGGTCATGATGATAATGGCGTTCTTGAAGTCGATAGTATTTCCCAGCGCATCGGTAAGAATGCCGTCTTCGAAAACCTGCAAGAGAACATTGAAAATGTCAGGATGCGCCTTTTCGATCTCATCAAACAGCAGCACTGCATAAGGAGAGCGCTTCACGCGTTCAGTCAACTGCCCGCCTTCTTCGTGTCCGACATAGCCGGGGGGCGATCCAATCAACTTTGACACCGAGTGCTTCTCCATGAACTCGGACATATCAAAGCGAATCATCGAACGTTCGGTGCCAAACAGGAAGTGAGCCAGCGAGCGGGCCATTTCCGTCTTGCCGACGCCGGTGGGACCAAGAAACAGAAACGATCCTACGGGGCGGTGCGGATTTTTCAGACCGGCGCGCGAGCGACGAATAGCGCGCGCCAGGGCCGAGATGGCCGGTCGTTGAGAGATCACGCGCTTATGCAACTCAGCTTCGATGCGCAGCAACTTCCGCGATTCGCCTTCCTTTAAAGAAGTGATCGGAATCCCGGTCCAGCGGGCGATGACTTCTTCGACGTCGGCGCGGCTTACTTCGGCCATCACGATGGCGTCTTCGTCATCTTCAATTGGCGCCTGGGCCCGGCCATAAGTGGCGCGCTCCCATTCCGTCAGGGACGCGGTGAGCGCGTCGAGATTGCCTTGTTCGGCCCGCACCCGCAGCTTAACGCGCGCGCCCGCTTCGTCAATCACATCGATTGCTTTGTCAGGCAGGAAGCGATCGGGAATATAACGCGTGGATTGAATAACCGCGGCTTGCAGCGCCTCGTCCGTATAGCGCACCTGATGAAAACTCTCGTAACGTTCGCGCACGCCTTGAAGGATTTGGATCGCTTCGGCTTCCGAAGGAGGCGGCACCTTAACAGACTGAAAGCGGCGCTCCAGCGAACGATCCTTTTCAATTGATTTGCGAAACTCGGCCGGCGTGGTGGCGCCGATACATTGAATCTCGCCTCGCGACAGTGCGGGCTTCAGAATGTTGGCGGCATCGAGCGAGCCTTCCGCCGAACCGGCGCCGACGAGAGTGTGCAATTCATCAATGAAGACGATGTACTGAGGATTCTCGATCAGCTCGCGCATGATCTGTTTCAGGCGCTCTTCGAACTGGCCGCGATACTTCGTGCCCGCGACAATCAGGCTGATATCGAGCGCGAGAATTCGTTTGCCCGCCAGAAACGACGGCACTTCGTCGCGGACGATGCGTTGGGCCAGACCTTCGACGATGGCGGTCTTGCCCACGCCCGGCTCGCCGATCAGCACTGGATTATTTTTGGTGCGGCGACAGAGAATCTGCACCAGACGCTCGATCTCTGCGTCGCGCCCAATTAAGGGATCGAGCCGATCATTCGAAGCATCCTCAGTCAGGTCGCGCGAGAACTCCAGCAGGTGCGGGATGTCCTTGCGGTTGCGCGCGTCGGCCCCGGTCTGGCGAGCGATCTCGTCACGCACAGCCGCCAAACGCAGTCCACGTTCGAACAGGATCTGCGCGGCCATCGAACGCTCTTCGCGCAAAAGTCCCAACAGCAAATGTTCGGTTCCGATGTGCCGGTGTTGCAGGCGATCTGATTCTTCGTGCGAGTAATGAAGAACACGTTTGGTCTCAGGGGCCAGGGGCAGTTCGACCGAAGTTGGAATCCGTTCGCGCAGGAGCGTGCGGCCTTCGATCTCTCTCCTGATGGATTCAATAGTGATTTGGGCGCGCGGGAAGAAGCGGCCCGTCAAAGTCTTATCTTCGCGCATCAGGCCGAGCAGCAGATGCTCCGGCTCGATGGCGGGCGCGCCGAACTGCGACGCCTCGTACCGCGCAAAGAAAATTACCCGTCGCGCTTTTTCAGTGTAGCGTTCAAACATTCGCTTAACAGACTGTCTATGATTCCCGGCCTTATTACTGAAACCTTCGAGCCCGGGCATTATAGCGCAATGCGCAAAAGGCAAGAAGCTTAATCCTTCAAATGCCGCGCGCGCTCGCAGTATTCTATCCGACTTGTGAGAAAGAGGGCGAAAAAGTTGCGGCGTAAGAGATCATGGTTCACGCGCGATCACGATCCACGAAACCACACTAAGCAACACTGAGAAGCTTCCATTTCGAGTTGTTTCGGTTGATTTCGTGGATCGCATTTGCTGCTATTGGCCGGCATTACTACTTCTTTCAACAGCCTTGAAGAAACCCACCTCGATTGTGTCGGGCTACTATGCTTTACCGGAACGACGGAGCCCAGGGAAGGACCGAGCGCGCGAAACGGCGTTTCTTTCCGGAAGCGGGCAACTGCTCACTCAACCGACGCGGACGTCTGATCACGACACCCGTCACAACGCTTCCTGCGCCGTTAATCTGACCGAGAGCATCCGTCAACCTGATTAATCTCACTTCCAGACCAAACCTGGGCTAACTCTATTAATCCCTTTCTTTCAAATACTTCTCTGCAATCGGAACGCTGGCACAGGTCTCGCTCTAGGGGATGCTGCCCGTGGAGTGTCTCTACGAGCCTTGAAATTTATAAGAGATGGAAACCAAATAATGAAACGAACCCCCGTCGTCAAGTGGATTAGCACAGCAGCCGTTCTGGTTTCGATGTTTGCCGGCCTGACTTTCAGCCAGCGCACGAACGCCCAGTACGATGAAAAAAATACCCAAAGCGAGACAGGCAATTCTTCTTCTGATAACCAGTACCCAACCCTTTCAAAGTACGCAACCGATCTTACCCTGCTGGCTCTGAGCGGTAAGCTCGAGCCGGTCCGTGGCTACGAAGGCAGCGTGGCGAGCGTGATCGACAGCCTCTCCTCGACGACGAAGGCGCCTCTGGTGCTGGGCGAATCCGATCTCGATCGCGATGCCGTCGCGCGCGGTGTGGCTTCCAGAATCGCCAACGGCAATGTGCCGGAGACTCTGCGCCACAAGCGCGTGTTCAGGCTAAGTCTGGAAGCGCTGGCCAAAGGCGCGCGCACCAGCGAGGAATTCGAGGGCCGGGTCCAGTCTGTATTTGCGGAAGCGGAGCAGGCGCAGGGACAGGTAATTCTTTTCGTCGATCAGATGCAGCAGTATGCGGGCGCCCGCGCTACTAACGCGGCATCTGCGACAGTGCAGGCTGCTATCGCAGCGAATCACTTCAAAGTTATCGCCGGCGCGACCCCCGCGGCTTATGCCAACTACATCGCGGCGGATGAAAGCCTCGCCAAACTTTTCGATTCAATCTCGATCGACGCTGCAAGTGAAAGCGCCGCGGACTCGACGGTGGCCAGGGACAAGCGCAAGAGTCCCATTAATGAAGAGTTTGAAGGCGACAAGGTTTCTGCGGACATGCGCGAACTGATGAAGAGCGCCGGTCCGAATGGCCGGGTGACGGCAATCCTGCAGGTTGATGATGTGCACAGCGTTGAAGTCAGCTCGCTGCTCAAGCACTACGGCGTCAACGTCGATTCGCGCATGGCCAGGTTGGGCGCGATGAAAGTTGAACTACCGGTCGGAGCGATTGAAGCGTTGGCGCACAGCGGCGCTGCCAACTACATTTCGCCGGACGTTAAGCTCGAATCTTTCGGTCACGTTACCGCCGCTACGGGCACGGACCTGATCCGCACCCAGTCATGCGGCTTGCTGTGCACCAACACTTACGATGGTTCCGGAATCGGCATCGCGGTGCTTGATTCAGGTGTAGACACTGCGCACGCCGCGTTTGGCGGCACTGGCCTGCTGGCCGGCGCTCGGGTTGTGTTCAGCAAGGACTTCACTACCGAAGCCAACAACACCACCGACCCATACGGGCACGGCACCCACGTCGCCGCGTCGGCGGGCGGCGTCAGCACAGCCAGCGGCAACGCCTATCAAGGCATTGCTTATAACGCCAACATCATCAGTCTACGCGTACTGAACTCGCAGGGCACCGGCACGACGGCAGCGTTGTTGAGTGCAATGAACTGGATGATCAGTCCGGTTGACCCGACTAAAGCGGTTAGCTCAACCAATCCCCTGAATAAAGACAAGTACAAAATCCGCGTCGCCAACATGAGTCTGGGAGCGGCCGCGAATAGTTCTTACAAAAACGACCCCATCTGCCGCGCCGCGCGCGCGCTGGTGGACGCGGGAATAGTCGTGGTGGTCGCCGCCGGTAACAATGGCAAGGACGCCAACGGCAGAAAGATTTATGGCCAGATTCACGCGCCAGGTAACGAGCCTTCGGTAATTACCGTCGGGGCGGCCAATACCTTCGGCACTGATGCCCGCAATGATGACGGGGTCGCTACTTACAGCTCCCGTGGACCGACGCGCAGTTATTCGACGGACTCACAAGGCGTCAAGCACTATGACAACCTGATCAAACCCGATCTGGTAGCGCCCGGCAACAAACTGATCTTTGCGGAATCGGATACAGGCGGAAGCGACGGGCTGTTGCTCGGCATCGGCGCCAGCGCCAGCGCCAACAATCTCCTGATTGCAGAGCATCCGGAACTCGATTCGGGTGTCACCAGCGACGCCAACAAGCGCTTGATGTGGCTGAGCGGCACTTCGATGGCCACGCCCGTCGTGGCCGGCTCGGCCGCGCTCCTGCTCCAAGCCAATCCAAAGCTCACCCCAAACATGGTCAAGATGATCCTGATGTATACCGCCGGACCGCTGAAGGGCTTCAACATGTTGGAGCAAGGCACCGGCGAGTTGAACGTGGAAGGCGCCATGCGTCTGGCCAAGCTGGTCCGTACCGATTTGACGTCCAGCACAGCAAAAGACAGCCCGATGCTGACGACCAAAACGGCGCCTGATCCGCACACGACCATCGCGGGAAAAACCTTCACCTGGTCTCAGGGCATTTTCTTCAGGCATCAATACGCGACCGGTACCAGCCTGATCACGAAGTACCAAACCTACTATGCCCAGGGCGTTGTCCTCGGTGACGGCGTGGTTCTGGGCGACGGTGTAGTACTCGGCGACGGCGTCGTGCTGGGTGATGGGGTCGTGCTCGGCGACGGGGTTGTGCTGGGCGACGATATCTTTACCAGCGCCGGCGTCGTGCTGGGTGACGGCACGATGTTTTGTAATGGCGTGGTTCTGGGCGACGGGGTCGTCCTCGGCGACGGTGTCGTGCTGGGTGACGGAGTCGTACTGGGCGATGGAGTAGTGCTCGGCGACGGCGTCGTGCTCGGTGACGTACAGGCGATGGCTCTGCACGCAATGCTCTACGGCGACCCTGGAACGACAATGCCGGTGCTTCGCTAGACCGATGCTTTCCTTACTAACTGAATCCGAAACCTGCAAAGAGGAGCAACCGATGGCAGTCACACTCATGCGGCACGAATCCCAAGCAAGATCGCTTGACGTGTTCGCGCGTGACGAACCTTGCGTTATCGGTGAACTGAACGCTGCCGACGAGCCTGAAGTATTTGATTTCCTGTCGGCGCGTACGATTCATACGGTGTTCATGGCCAGCCTGATCCGCGACAACGGATTGGTGAGTCCACATAACCGCGGATCGTTTTACGCCTGTCGCGATCGTTACGGCCGCATGGAGGGAGTGGCCCTCCTGGGACACGCCACGGTGATCGAGGCATGCTCGGACAACTCGCTGGCCTTGTTTGCGCGTCTGGCCCGCAATTGCCTGAACGCCCAATTGATCAGAGGCGAACAGGAAACCATCGAGAATTTTTGGAGACATTACGCCAACAGCGGCCAGGAGCCCCGCTTGATCTGTCGCGAGTTGCTCCTGGAACAGAAGACGACCGTAAGAAGCGAAGCGGTGGCCGACATGCGGCCGGCCACGCTCAAGGACCTGGATAAAGTTCTGGCGGTTAATGCTTCGATGGCGTTACAGGAAGGCGGCGCCAACCCGCAGCAAAATGATCCGGGAGGCTTTCGCTCTCGCACTGCTCGCCGTATCGAGCAGGGCCGGATCTGGGTTTGGGTGGAGGACGACAGATTAATGTTCAAAGCGGACGTCGTCGCCGCAACACCCCAGGTTACTTATCTCGAAGGCGTGCATGTCCATTCTGAAGAGCGGCGTAAAGGTTACGGCCTGCGTTGCCTGAACAGCTTGTCAACGATCCTGCTGGAACGCAGCGAGTCGATTTGTCTGACGATCAACGAGAAGAACCAGACCGCGTTGAAATTTTACGAAAAAGCCGGCTATCAATTTCATAGCCACTACGAAACCATCTATTTGCGCTAGGCACGCTTTGCCAGGAACATTGTGGAAACCACACTTCAACTAACCGGCCGCCAGAGATTCAAAGATCCGTACAAATGGCTGATCGTGGGCTTGGGTGCTGTCGCGCTCGGTCTTTCGCTGTCCTTGCTGCCGAGGCCGCGATTCGATCTGCGATTCACATTGCTGGCTGCTGTGATGATGCTGGTCAGTTCCCGCTTCTCGGTGCAAATTCCGCGCGTCAATACGAGCATCACAGTCTCAGACGCTTTCATCTTTTTAGTCCTGCTGTTATACGGCGGCTTGGCGGGCATCATGCTGGCCGGAGTAGAAGGACTCGTCTCAGGTCTGCATGTCGGCAAAGGTTTGCGGACCAGCAAGAAGATCCTGATAGTCTCCTTCAATTCGGCGATGATGCTTTGCTCGACCTCGCTCACCGTTCTGGCAGTGCGTCTCTTCTTCGGACCCATAGCCGACGTCAGGTTCCAGGACTTGTCCCATTTCATTGCGGCGGTCGGCGCGATGGCATTGGTCCAGTACTTCTCGAACACCGGCATCAGCACGATCGGCCTGGCGTGCAAGACTGGTGAAACAATCTGGCGCACCTGGCAGTCACATTACCTTTGGACTTCGATCACCTATCTTGCCGGCGCGGCGGTCGCGTCAATCAGCGCCAACTCTTTCGACAAAGCCGGCCTCACGATTCTGATGATCGGGACGCCCGTCATCTTCATCATCTATTTCACCTATAACAAATATCTGAACGAGATTAAGGCGACCTCGGCGCAGGCCGAGCAGTCCGAGCGCGAGCGCGCCGAAGCAGAAAGAGCTCGCGCCGAGGCCGAGCGCGAACGCGCCGAGCAGGCCGAGCGTCACGTCGAAGAGCTGAGCCGGCACATTGCCGAACAGGAAAGAATCAGCGTCCAGTTACAGGAGAGCAAGGACCACTTTCGTCACGCTGCTTTTCACGACGCACTGACTAACCTGCCTAACCGAGCCCTCCTGGCTGAGAATCTTAAGTTCGTAATCGAACGCGCGCGGCAGCACGAAGATTATCAGTTTGCGGTGCTGTTCCTGGATCTGGATCGGTTTAAGAACGTCAACGATAGTCTGGGCCACTCGATCGGCGATCAACTGCTGATCACCATGGCGCGTCGTCTGGAAAGCTGCATTCGCGAGGTCGATATGGTAGCCCGTCTGGGCGGCGATGAATTTGCGATCCTGCTGGACGGGATTCCCAACCAGGCCGAAGCGACCAACATGGCTAAGCGGATTCAGGAGAAACTGCAATCGCCTTTCAATCTGAGCGGGCACGAGGTCTTTACCACCACCAGCATCGGCATAGCGGTAAGCTCAACCGGCTATGATCATCCTGAGAACATGTTGCGCGATGCCGACACGGCGATGTACCGCGCCAAAGCCCAGGGCAAAGCCTGTTACGAAGTATTCGATAAAGGCATGCACACGCACGCGGTCTACCTGCTGCAAATGGAGAACGACCTGCGCCGCGCGATCGATCGCGAAGAGCTGCGAGTTTATTATCAGCCGATAGTTGCGCTCGACAACGGACAACTGGCCGGCTTTGAAGCGCTGATTCGCTGGCAGCATCCTGAGCGCGGATTCATCAATCCTTCCGACTTCATCCCGCTCGCCGAAGACACCGGCCTGATCGTCCCGCTCGGCCTGTGGATTCTGAAGCGGGCCTGCCAACAACTTTCCAAGTGGCAGTGGCAAGCTCCGGCCAATCGATCACTGTTCATGAGCGTCAACCTTTCCGGCAAGCAGGTTGCGGTCCCCAGCCTCGTCAGCGATATCCGCGAGATTCTGGAAGAGACGCACGTCGATGCGAAGCATTTGAAACTCGAGATTACCGAGAGTGCGGTGATGGAGAATGCCGAGATGGCCGCGCGCCTGCTGAAGCGCTTGAAAGACCTGGGCGTGCAATTGAGCATCGACGACTTCGGCACGGGCTATTCGTCGCTGAGCTATCTGCACCGCTTCCCGGTCAACACTCTGAAGATCGATCGCTCGTTCGTGGGACGTATCGGCGAAGCCGCTGAGAATATCGAGATTGTGCGCACCGTAATTTCGCTGGCCGAAAACATGGGCATGGAAGTCGTCGCGGAAGGCGTCGAGACGCTGAGTCAATTAACCCAGTTGCGCAAACTGAAATGCCAGTACGGACAGGGCTACCTGTTCTCGCGGCCGGTGGATGCCGCATCGGTATCCGAGTGGATTTCCAAGAAGCCGCATTGGCAAGAGAGCCTGTTCCCCAGCACCACCAGCGATTTCTTCATTGCGGTTCCGCCCGTGGCGGTTCCCGCGGTGGCGTAGTTGCGATCTTGCAGCCTTTCACGCCGCGAATACCAGGTTCTCACCCCGAATTAAAACATCTCTGCACTTCCTCAGGCCGGTTCGCTGGCAACAAATTTTCCAGATGAGGTTGATCTGTCGCCGACGGATCGTCGAGAGGCCGGACTTCGAAAACGGTGGGCGCGACGCTGCGAAAGTGAAAGCGCTTTTCGATCTTTGCCAACTCCTCAATTTCGGTGAGATGCCAGGCGCACGGCTGCCACCAGCGCGGATCGGTATCAAGAAAAACCCGCCGGCCTGACTGCAAATAATATCCGATCGTCTGGTCCAATTTTCCCTGCGGCCAGCCGGCGCCGACGCCGATCGCATCCCACTCGCCCGCGCCAATTCCGCGCCAGTAATTCACCGCGATCGTCTGCGACCCGGCAATCACGACCGCGTTGCGCGGCATTAGCTTGAGCCTCTCGTCGTAAGTTTTCGCCAGCGCCAGACGGTTGAAGTACTCGCTGCCCGCCGGCCTAATCAGCAGACCCATCAAACCCGCCACCAAAGCTATGCCCACCACGGCAGTAACGAAACCGCGTCGTTCGCTGCCCAATCTTCCAGCCTGAGATTTAACAAAATAGTCGCCCACCAGAGGCGCCAGCGCCGGCAAGCCCGTCAGGAAGTACCGCCAGTTAATTGTCGTGCTGTAGTTAAAAAACAGCATCGCGGTCGCAGCCAAACCGATCGCGGCCGCGGTCAAGGTCAGCGTCAATCCGCGAGCGCGCCATTCTTTCCAGGCGGCGACCGGCAGGGCGACAAAGATCAACGGCGCGGCCAGAAAAAAGTAGATAAAGAAAGGCCGCAGGTTGCCGATGACGACGGGGTGCCGCGCCGATTCGCTTTTC
>JAWVEM010000139.1:0-16381 GCA_033856735.1 Blastocatellia bacterium | reverse complement strand
CCATCTATCCGATGTTTGCGGTCAAACTTTTCAAGTTAACTAGCAAGCCCATTCCAAAGAGTGTATAAGCCACTCTAGCGAAACATGCAGAATGAACTCGATATCATCCGTGACGTCACGGCAAGACTAACCGAAGCGGGGATTCCCTATATGCTAACGGGCTCCGTAGCGATGAATTATTATGCTAACCCGCGGATGACACGAGACATTGACGTGGTGGTGGCGCTCCAACACAAGGACATCGACACAATTATGGCTTCGTTTGAGGATGATTACTATTTGGACCGGAACGCGGTGACCCGCGCAATCGAAAATCAATCACTTTTCAACCTTATTCACAACCAGAGCATAATCAAAGTAGACTTCATAATTAAGAAGAGCACGGAATATCGGAGCCTTGAATTTGAGCGGCGCAATGAGGTTGAAATCAGAGACGTCAGGGTTTGCATCGTCAGCAAAGAAGACCTAATCGTCTCGAAGCTATCATGGGCCAGAGACTCCCATTCAGAGTTTCAGCTTCGCGACGTAAGGAATCTGCTCAGCTCTGGTTATGATGCCGAATATCTTCAACAATGGACGACCAGGCTTAGCTTGTCGGAACTCTTGAAGGACTGTCTGCATGAATGACACTTCGCCAGAAATCGAAAAGAAACTGCACGAAATGATCATGGGTCGTTCGGGAGAAGAGCGTTTCATGATGGGTGTTCGGTCGTTCGACGCAGCCCGTGAGATCGTATTGGCGTCCTTGCCAAAGGACTTGTCCGCCGACGAGTTGAAGCGCAGACTTTTTGAGCGAATCTACGGAGCTCCCATGGAGAGTTTTGTCCCTACCGCGCTGCCGTCATCGAATCCATCGAAATGAGACTCGCTCTCAAATACGGGATCTTGGTGACACTCGTTATTGCCGCGTGGGTGGCTCTGAAGCATTTTGTTCTGCACTTCGAATCCCAATCTGCCCAATTTGCCGACATCGCGATCTTTAATCTCGCGGCGATTACGGGATTGGCGCTGGGAATTCGTCAGAAACGTGCGATGAACGGCGGGAGATTGAGATTTGGAGAGGGATGGATCACCGGAATCAAGATTGCGGTGACGTACGCAATTCTCATCAGCGCTTACTTCGCGATTCTGCTGACGACAGTGGGTTCGAAGCTGATGCAACAAGAAGGCGAGACGAGCTTGGTGAAAGCGTTTTTCGGAATCTCGATTGGGTTTGCTCTGTTTGGAACGGTGTTCTCGGCAATCATCGCTCTGGTTCTAAGAAGGCGGTGAGGATTGTTCGCGCTTCGCGCTCAGTGCGGACAGGATGTCCGCGCTCCAGCTACTAAGCGATCGTCAGCGCTTCATGCACTAAGCGCTGCTGCTCCTGCGTATGAACCGCGTAGCTGCCTGTGGCCGGGCTGGCTGATGCTTCACGTCCTACATAACGGGGCCGCTCACAGCGTGACAATAAGTTTTCCAAACGCGATTCCATGAAAGTCCATCCCCCCATGTTCTTTGGTTCTTCCTGACACCACACCAGTTCTTTCGCCTGAGGATAGCCGGCGAGTATTTCGGTGAGGCCGCTCTGCGGAAATGGATAGAACTGTTCGACGCGGACGATCGCGACGCGACCTCTTGCTGAATCATCTGAGCCCTCGCTGTCGGTCGGGCTGGCGCTCCGTGCTTGATCCAGATCGTAGAAAACTTTGCCGCTGCACAGAACGACTCGCTCGACGCGTCCGGGATCGGTTAGCGCCGCGTCATTGATCAGCGGACGAAAACCCGCGCTGGTTAATTCATCAAGCGCAGATGCAGCGGCAGGCAAACGCAGCAGACTCTTCGGCGTCATGATAATCAAAGGCCGCTCAAAACCCGGCAAAACCTGCCGGCGTAGGAGGTGAAAATACTGTGCTGGCGAAGAGGGATAACATACCTGCAGATTATTCTCAGCGCAGAGCTGTAGAAAACGTTCGAGCCGCGCGCTGGAATGCTCGGGACCCTGCCCTTCATAACCGTGGGGAAGCAGCATCGTCAGCCGCGACGTTTGTTGCCACTTGTCCTCGCTGGCCGCTATGTACTGGTCGATGATCGACTGGGCGACGTTGTTGAAATCGCCAAATTGCGCTTCCCACATCACTAAAGCATCAGCAGCGACTACTGAGTAACCGTATTCAAAGCCGAGCACGCCCGCCTCGGAAAGCGAGCTGTCGAAAACTTCGAAGCGGCCCCGTGCGGAATCTTTCGAACGCAATTCAGCCAGGGGCTCCCACGTTTTCCCAGTCTGCGTGTCGTAGAGAACAGCATGGCGTTGGCTGAACGTGCCGCGGCCCGAATCCTGGCCACTCAAGCGCACACGCTTGCCCTCCAGGGCCAGCGATCCGAACGCGATCGCTTCGGCGAACGCCCAGTCGGCCGGCAAGGCGCCCTCGCCCATCTTCGCTCGCCGCGCCAGTTGGCTGACCATCTTCGGATTCAGATTGAATCCTTCAGGAACTATCGAAATCTGATGGGCGATGCTCTTCACAACATCCACCTCAACACCGGTAGCGACTACGTCTGAACCATCAAGTTCCACGACTTGCGGCTTGTGCGTGTCCGCCGATTTCTGTTTTGCGGCGATCTCTTTCGCGCGGGCCAGAGCATCTTCGTAACGACGCACGCGCTCTTCGATCAGTTGGTTCACTCCGGCTTCGTCTATCACCCCTTCACGCACCAGCCGCTTGGCATACAGGGTTCGCACACCCGTGTGAGCTTTGACTCGCTGATACATCAGCGGCTGAGTGTAGCTCGGCTCGTCAGTTTCGTTGTGACCCAGGCGCCGGAATCCGACCACGTCGAGGACCACGTCCTTCTTATATTGCTGCCGGTAATCAAGCGCGATGCGCAGAGTGCGATAAACGGCTTCCGGATCATCTCCGTTGATGTGAAAGATGGGGGACTGCGTCATGCGCGCGACGTCGGTCGAATAGATCGATGAACGGCCGGCTTCCGGCGAGGTGGTGAAGCCAATTTGATTGTTGATGATGATATGAATCGTGCCGCCCGTGCGATAGCCGCGCAACTGCGCGAGTTGCAGCGTCTCCATCACGATGCCCTGGCCCGCGAATGCGGCGTCGCCATGAAGCAATACTGGCAGTGCATGGTTCATCGCTTCCTCGCGCGCGAGTGCGCGCTCGGTCATTTCATCCTGTGTCGCGCGGGTCATACCTTCGACGACCGGATCGACGGCTTCCAGATGGCTGGGATTAGGCGAAAGAGTTAGACGGACCTTTTTGCCGCCGGCCGTTTCGCGTTCGCCCGTGGCGCCCTGATGATATTTCACGTCGCCCTCATCCGCGGGAAACAATGGGTGGACTGAACCTTCGAAGGCCGTGAAGATTCGTTCGCAGAAATTTCCGATGACGTTGGCCAGCACATTCAAGCGGCCGCGGTGCGCCATGCCCAGCTTGATATCTTCGACTCCGAGATCGCCGGCGCGCTCGATCAATTGATCGAGCAGCGGAATGATCGTCTCGCAGCCTTCGATGGAAAAGCGTTTCTGGCCCAGAAACTTTGTATTCAGAAAGCGTTCGAACTGCTCGGCGGAAATCAGCTTCCAAAGAATGCGCTTCTTGATCTCGACATCAATCGGCTCAGGCTGAACGAACTCGCGCCGAATCTGCTCGCGCAGCCAGAGCTTTTCTTCTTTGCTCTGAATATGACGGTATTCGGTGCCGACCTTGCCGCAGTAAGCGCGTTGCAGGATATCGAGTATTTCGCGCAGGGTGGCGGTCTTAGTGCCTGCCAAACCGGCGGTAATGAATAGCCGATCGAGGTCCCAAATAGTCAGGTTGTAGGTTTCAATATCCAGCTCAGGATGGTAGAGCAACGGCAGCGCATGCAGCGGATCGACGTCGGCAATCAAATGGCCGCGCACCCGGTAAGCATTGATCAATTCCATGACGCCTGCCTGACGGACCGATTGCTCATGCATCTGGTCAGCGCCCAGAAAAAGAGGATTCCGATCGACATTCCAGCGCAGGGGCGCGTGGGGAATTCCGAGATCGGAAAAAATCTCGTCGTAGAATTTGTCTTTACCGAGAAGCAATTCATGAACCCGGGCGAGAAACGCGCCGGACTCGGCTCCCTGAATGATGCGGTGGTCGTAGGTGCTGCTGATGGTGATCGCTTTGCTGATTCCCAGTTGCGGCAGAATCGTCGGGGCCATCGATTGATATTCGGCCGGGTACTCGATCGCTCCGGTCGCGACGATCAGTGATTGACCGGGCATCAAACGCGGCGTGGACGCCACGGTGCCAATTGTTCCGGGATTCGTCAGAGAGAGCGTCGTTCCCTGAAAGTCCGGAACCTGCAACTTGCCACCGCGAGCGCGCGTGACCACGTCGTCATAAGCTGCCAAGAATTCCGAAAAGCGAAGTCTGTTTGCATTCTTGATATTGGGAACCAGTAAAGTGCGCGTCCCATCTTTCTTTTCCAGGTCAATAGCAATGCCCAGGTTCACCGCTTCCCGCTTGACCCGCGAGGGCTGCTCGTCGATCACTTCGAAGCCGTCGTTGAGCTGGGGAAACTGGTCGATGGCGCGGAGGATCGCGTAGGCGATCAAGTGTGTATAAGAAGCCTTGCGGCGATCGTTTTCTTCCAGGTGACGGTTAATGATGCGTCGGTTTTCGTCGAGCAGCTTAACCGGGATGCGACGCTGCGAAGTCGCGGTGGGAACCGAAAGACTCGCTTCCATGTTCTCGACGATTTTCAACGCCGCGCCGCGAATCGGAGTTGCTTCTGATCGGGTTTCAGATACGGCGGGCGCCTGAGGCGGCTTAGCGGTCGCGGTTTTTGCGGGTGCGACGGCGGCGCCATCTCGATGGCCGTCGGCTTTGGCCGCGGTGCTGTGCCCGTCCGTTTGCGGCGCCGTCGTCGATGCTTCGACGTTATTGACCGGAACGCCATTCCCTCCGGTAAGCTCTTCAAAGTAGGCGCGCCATGATTCATCGACGAGGGCGGGATCGCTGCGCCAACGGGTAAGTAAACCTTCTACATAAGTAGCGTTTGCGCCGAAGTTTTCGGCAATAGTTTCAGATAAATCCGGACTAGTTTGCTCTTGGGCCAAAGAAATTCACCTCGCACACAGGCGGCACTGGCGTGCTTTCCATCAGTTAATTAGTGTCGGTCTTGCGATGCCGATAGGTTAGCACCTTCCGATTCTGATTGCATCCGGCTTCCTGAGAGCGAACGCCGCGCGCAGGGCGCCCACCTAGTGAAGCCAATCCGACAGCCCTGTTCGCGCTTCGCGCTCATTGCTGACGACGACGTCCGCGCTCCCCGGGAAGCGCAAACTCCTTTTTTTCCAAGATTGAGATACACGTTGAGGAAAATTTAGCCTCGAATTAATGTCCGGCCGGTGATATCGTAGGCGGCCATTCATAACTCAGTTGCGGAGGATCGCGTTCATGGCTAACGAAACCAAAGAACCGAGGTCGGGCTTTAGAACGGCCCTGGTCTTTTCAATGTTGTTCGCCGTGTTGGGCGCCGTCGTTGTCTTCGCCTACTTCGCAACCTTTCGACGTCCCGTCACCACTGTGATTCTGATCAGGCACGCAGAGAAAGTCATCGATCCCAACAACAACGATCCTGATCTCAGTCCGGCGGGACAAGCGCGAACACAGGAGCTGGTCCGCATGTTCGGCGACTCTGGCATCAATGCGATCTATGCGACGCAGTACAAACGCACGCAGCAGACGGTCAAGCCGCTGGCCGACAAATTAGGATTGCCCGTCAACCAAGTCGATTCCAAGAGCACTGCCGATTTGGTCGCAAGGATACATTCGCAGAATTCAGGCCAGGTCGTCTTTATTGCCGGGCACAACAACACTGTACCGGAAATCATCGCCGCTCTGGGCGGCCAAACATTTCCGATCATTCCGGATACTGAATTCGATAATCTTTACGTCGTTACTGTCTACCGAACCGGGAAAGCCAAGGTGATGAAGCTGAAGTACGGCAACCCGAGTCAGTAAGCAGTGAGCAGTAAGCAGTGAGCAGTGGGAAGAAAGCGGGGCAGTGGCCCGACCGTTAGGGAAGGGCGTAATCTAAACCATCTGAGGATCCAATGAAGAAAAAGCGTACCAAAGGCTCGACGGTGAACGAGGGCCCAAAGAGAGCCGGCCTCGATCGTCGTTCCTTCGTCAAACTTCTTCCCGCGGCCGGGGCTGCGGGACTGGTCGTATCCAGTTCTCCTTTGAAGGCCCTCGCCCAGATGCCTACACCGTCGCCTTCGCCGCGGCCATCGCCGACACCGCTACGCATCACCAAAGAAATGATGCACAACGCCGAGAAGGTGATCGGGATCGAGTTGACCGATAAGCAGGAAGACCTGGCCTTGCCCGGCGTCAATCGCTCCCTCGATAGTTTTGACGTCGTGCGCAAGATGGATGTGCCTCTCGATACTGAGCCGGCGATTGTCTTTCACCCGGCGTTGCCGGGATTCCACATCAAACGCGCTGGGGTGAAAACCAAATTCAAGTTCGGTAAGCCCGAGCCGACGCAGTTCAAGTCGGTTGATGACCTGGCGTTTGCGACTGTTCCTCAACTCGCTGAACTGATTCGCACAAAAAAAGTTTCTTCGGTCGAGCTTACCCGGATGTATCTGGGACGGCTGAAACGTTACGGACCAAAACTTCTATGCGTAGTGACGCTTACTGAAGACCTGGCGATGAAGCAGGCGCAGGACGCCGACAACGATCTGAAGCGCGGCAAGTACCGCGGCCCCTTGCACGGCATTCCCTGGGGCGCGAAAGATTTGTTTGCGACAAAGGGAATCAAGACCACCTGGGGCGCCGAGCCCTATCGCGATCAAATGATCGATTATGACGCGACCGTGGTTGAGCGGCTGCGCAATGCCGGCGCCGTGCTGGTCGCAAAGCTTTCGATGGGCGCGCTGGCCCAGGGGCCAAAGTGGTTTGGCGGCGTGACGCGAAATCCGTGGACGCCGGATGAAGATCGTTTGGGATCGAGCGGGTCGTCAGCGGGTCCGGCTTCGGCAACATCCGCGGGGTTGGTGGGATTTTCAATCGGCACTGAGACCTTAGGCTCTATCGTCTCTCCTGCATCGCGTTGCGGGGTGACGGGCTTGCGGCCGACGTATGGGCGCATCAGTCGTTACGGCGCGATGGGTCTGAGCTGGACGATGGATAAGGTTGGGCCCATCTGCCGCGGCGTCGAAGATTGCGCGGCGGCATTAGACGCGCTCTACGGTCCGGACGATCATGATCTGACAGTCGGCAGCGCCGCTTTCAACTGGTCGCCTGATGTGCCGCTGAGCAGTCTGCGTGTTGGCTACTTGAAAACTGAATTCGACGGAGCCGGCTTCCAACCGCAGAACGATCAGCAGCGACAGCAGATGGCGCAAAGACGGGCAATGTACCAGGAGGCTTTGAACGCGCTTGAGAAAGCCGGCGTGAAGATGACTGCGATCGAGTTGCCAAAATTTCCAACGCAGAACATTCGTTACATCCTCACGGCCGAAGCGGCCACTGCGTTTGACGATATCACCCGCGATGGCCGCGTCAATCAGCTTTCGGGACAAGACGCGGGCGACTGGCCCAACTCGTTTCGCACTTCGCGTTTCGTTCCGGCGGTTGAATACCTGCGGGCCCAACGCGCGCGCGTGCTGTTGATGCGCGAGATGGACAAGCTGATGTCGCAGTGGGACGTCTTTGTCTCGCCCGCGCCCAACAGCGCGAGCTTGACCATCACGAACCTGACGGGTCAGCCGGCAGTCTGCGTCCCATGCGGATTCCTCAACAACCTGCCGCAGGCGATCATGTTCACGGGCGGCTTGTACGATGAAGCCTCACCACTACGCGTCGCCCTGGCTTTCGAGCAGGCGACTAAGTGGCACACGATGCATCCGAAAGTTGATTGGGCTTGAGTGGTTTGAAAGGCTTTGCCCAATAAGCTGGACAAATAGCCGGCAGGCTTATGACACTATCCCGAAGAGCGACATTACAAAAGCAATTACACTAATAAGCGCCGGCTTGTGAGGTCTAGGAGGTAGTCAGAAAAACTTCTTAGCGGCCCAAGTGACGAACAACGGCACGGCCACAAAAATGATTACACCAAAGATTGCCCAAGCGGCTCCTTGCAGCCACCAAAGTTTTCGGTCGATCTTGGTAACCATGGTACTTAGTTTGTCTTCACCTTTTTCTCTCGCCTCTTTTTCGGTTGTGAGGCCCGTAAGAAGGTTAGTGATTTGCTTGTCATGCCCTTCTAGGAGGCCTTCAAAACGCCGATACCATTCATCGTGGGTTCGTATGTCGGTTTGCAGTCGATCCAGATCACTTTGAAGTTTCTTTACCTGTTCTAGAACCGCTTGAGAAGCCATCGGCTGGTATTTTTGCATTACTTGGATGAGTTCATCTGGAAAATCATCCAGCGGCGCACCTGGAGGCGGGAAATCACCGATTTCTTCTGTTGTTAGTCTATGAAAAGTAGCGCCTACCAGTTTCTTCCCGGGAATCAAGTCGAAAGGCGTTGCTGATAGATTGAAAAGCCCAACTAGCAAGTGCCCGACATAACCAGGATCGATTGTAAATCCACCCAAAGTAAGTATCCCGGCATGACTGAGTTTTCGCTTTGGGCTCAGTTGGGCAATGACGTCGGTTGGTAGAGTCAACCTTTCTTCGCTAAGAACAAAGACGACCTCGCCGGGTTCGATTACTAAATCTCGCCGTTCTGATACGCTCAATTCGTTTGCATTTATGGGGCGTCGGAACTTAGCCTTGAGGATGCGTTGACTGAGTCGAAGGTCATATTTCACCCCTTCTGCGCAAGACAGATCACCGCTGGCTATAAGGGTGCCTTCCGTTACCATCTTCCGCAAGTCCTCGCCGGTTATCATTACAGCCATCGAACGCACTCCTTCACTTAGAAGAGGAAGTTTCTGGAATCTCGATCGTTTCCTTCCTGGCTGTTTCATCCGTAATACTACGATGCAGCCAAGAAAGTAGCACAACTAATTGTAGTATACAACAAGCAAGCACTAAGATATAGGACATGAGAGTAAATAAATTCGTCTAAAACGTCAGTCTTATATCACCAATGAGCCTATATCACAATAAGGAAGCGGCGAGGCTTCCGGCCTTGAAATAGCTAGACCACCTTTGTCTTTCTGTATCGTGTAGTTCGCTGATCGTCCTAATCTTCAGAAGGTTTGTGCCTTTCCAACTGACATGCGAAGCTCCGACGTCATGAAGGATCCAAATGCTCCGAGCGTTACCACTTCGACTGAGCTTGTCAGCTCGATCATGGTCGAGGTTTTGGTATAGAAAGCGAAACCTTATAGCTGACCAGGTTTTGGTGTTTAGTAGTGAAGAAGCCGCCTTTACTGTAGATCACCAAAGGCTGTTCAATCCGGCCGAGAATCTTCGTCGAGTCCTCGGGCTCTACTCGGACGACGACACCACTCGCTTAAATGCATTCGCGATTGCAGCGGCAATAGCCGCAGCGGCGGCAGCACTCATCAGCGTTCCCTCAACGGATTCCGCATCGTCAGGTTCAGCTCAACCGGCACGACGCGCTTGAAACTGAAAGGGCCTTTCTTAAACTTTCCAAAGACGTAAACGCGGCCGGTCACGGGCCAGGTTTCCTTCGCATCGCTCCAATCGCCGAGCGCGGCCAGCATCGCGCTGGGCAGATAGATGTAAAAGCTCAGCGGCTCGTGCAGAGTCAGCGGCTGTTTGTTCGGGAGATCGAACGCGCGATGGTACTCGTCGATGTTGACGGACGTGCCGTTGACGACCATGTCTTCGAAAACGAGAAAGTCTACGTGCCCGTTTTGTTTGACTGGTGAGACGACGATGGGAACTTCAAAGGTAATTCCCAGCGGTGTAACTCGCGTCAGTTCCGGCTTTCCCAGTTGAATTAGTTCGTCAACGTAAGCATCAGAGTTCGCCGCACTGTTGCCTTGAGCGACGCCGTCGTTTTCACTCCGGCGGTTGCTGGACTGCTGAGTTTTAGTTTCCGGCTTTTTGATTTCTACGACCGTGCGTTCGACTTTGTAGTCACGAATCTCCTTCGGGTAGGTACGCACCTGCGGTGAGACGCTTACGCCACAAAGAAGCGTCAGGAGGACGCAACCTGCTGCAACGAACGCGTTCGTGGTCTTGATTAGCATTGATGCGGCAACGGGCCGTGGTATTCCGAGACGGTCCCATATCAAATAGGTGGCGGTTTCTACAAACATGTCGTGCCTACGGCACTTGCTTTGGTTCGACTTCTGCTTGAGCGTTCCTAATCAGCTCTTCAAGATCCAGCACGAGGGCAACTTTGCCATCAAATAGTTCGGCCGCGCCACAAACACCGGCCCAGCGCGCCGCGTGCCGGCCGAGACTGCGCACCAAAGTTTCCTGCGGCGCTTTGATGCTGTCGACCACCAGCGCATATCGACTCTTGCGACCGTTAGCTCGAGCGGCGTTATCTGAAGTTTGCCAGACAAACATCGCCCTGGCCGCATCGACGACATCGTCCTGCCCCAGTAGCTTGCTCAGATGAAGCACAGGCAGCGACTCGCCTTGCCACTCGATGCGGCCGCTGTCTTTATCCGGGTGATTTCCTGCAGTCAGTTCGCCGCTGAACCCGGCCGATTCCAACGCGTAAAGCTGATCCCCCGACTGCACCAGCACGCACTGCACCAGTGCCAGGGTCGCCGGCATGATCATTGCGAATGTAGTTCCGACGCTGACCTCGGTCGCCACCCGAACTTCGCCGCCAGCTTGCTCCATGGCGCGATCGACTACGTCGAGCCCGATGCCCCGGCCCGATAATTCCGTCACGTTAGTTTCGGTTGAGAAGCCGGGCCGGAAAATCAGCCGCAGGCATTGGTCGGCGGAGAGATCCGACGCGCCGTTCGCGATGCCGTGTGCCTCGGCTGCGGCAACCACGCGATCCCAATCGATGCCGCGGCCGTCGTCGGTGACGGTGATATGAATCCGGCTTCCTTCATTGAAGGCGGCCAGCTTGACGCGGCCTAACGAATCCTTACCGGCCGCCTCTCGCTCTGCCGGGCTTTCGATGCCATGTGTGACCGCGTTGCGCACCAGATGCAACAGCGGATCGGCAATCGTGTCCGCGAGCGTCTTGTCGATGCCTACATCACCGCCCACGATTTCAAACTCAACGTCTTTTCCCTGGCGGCGCGCAGCGATGCGGCCGCCACGCGCTGCGGCCCGCGCGAGTACTTCACCGGCCGGCACCAAACGGAGCTTGATCAGCCGCTCTTCAAGTTCGACAAACCTCCGCCGCAGATTCCTGGTGGCAGTTTCAAAGCGTCGTTTGTCGCCGGCCGCATTTAAGGAAAGCAAAGCGTTAGCCGTATAACGAAATAGTTCGCTGGCTCCGGAGATCAATTCATCAAGCTGTCTTAACTCGACGCGAACGGTCTCGCCAACCTCGGTTGAGGGCGGGCTGGAAGGGAAGCCTCTGGCAGAAGCTTTTGCGTCAGCCGCGGACGACTCGATTTCTATTTCACTGATTTCGATGCGCCCGAGAGCTTCTGCTTGCCGCAGGATGTCGCCGGGTACAAGTTCGGCAGCATAGAGCAACCTGAAGTTTATTTCCTCCGCGCTGGGAGGCGCGCCGGGACCGGTGGAGATTATTTCACCAGTTTGATTCAGCAGTTTAGTGAGTTCGCGAAAGTTCCGATCGAAAGTCTCGATAAAAAAACCAGCCGAGACGATGAAGAGCTTTGCTCCCTCGCGAACTGCTTCACGCGCCTGCTGTAGATCGTATTCGCTCAGCGCGCGGGCAATCTCGGGCGGCAAAGCAGAGCGCAGGATACCGGCGATCGTGCCTTGCTTCTGGCTATGAGCGGCCAACGCCGCGAGCCGCTGGATAACCGCCGCGGCGCTGGGACTGGTTTCGTCGTTTGGTTTGGACTCCAGCGCGCGCGCGATGGCGTCGGTGCCGTCTTCGAACGCGTCGAGCACCGCGTCCGTGATCTCCACGCGACCGAGGCGCACGCCGTCGAGCACACCTTCAAAGTCGTGGGCGATTTGGCTCACCGATGTCAGGCCGAGCGAACTCGCCGAGCCTTTCAGCGTGTGCACGCGGCGAAAAATGCGCGCGGCCAGTTCGCGGCGCTGTCGCCCCTGCGAACGCGCGCTACGCAATTGTTCGAGGTCGCGATAAAGCTTTTCGACAATTTCGCGTGCATCAAGAATGAACTCGCTCTGCTCTTCACCCATGCCAAAGCAGTTTAGCTCAAGTTCGTCGTTTTAGTCGTGAGGTTTTGGAGGAGAGTTGTCGGATAATATGAGTCTTCTTTGTCGAGTCTCCGCGACCGCTGCATCTTATTTGGGCATGACTTGCAAGGGACCATCCAGGCGCATCAGACCACGTAGAGCGGGTTTCACCCCGCCAGGGGTGAGATGTTTATAGAACGCACGGCAACGATTTCCCGGCTCCGTTCGAAGGAGCGGAATGAGGGTCGAGTGGCAAAAGTCTAGTTGTCTTCCGCTCCTGCGAACGGAGCAGTCGCGAAATAATGCTCGCATCTATAAACATTTCACTCCTACCGGAGTGAAGATATCCATCGCTACTCTGGTTGATCATGTTCGGCTGACTCACCACTCTCGGTCTCTTCGCTGGTCACTGTATCCGGCTCAGGCGACTCCTGATCCAGATCGCGTTTGATGGCATCGAGGATTCCGTTAATGAACTGGGTTGCTTCGTAGGTCGAGAAGCGGCGGGCGATCTCCAGCGCCTCGTTGATGGTCACGGTGCGCGGAGTAGGTTCCTTCAAAAACTCATAAACTGCCAGACGCAGGACGTTGCGATCGACCAGGGCCATCCGCGTGATCCGCCAGTGTTCCGCGCGCGAACGAATCCTTTCGTCAACTTCTTCCAGGTTAGCCAGCGTGCCAATGGCGAGCCTGGTGGCGAACTCCTGGGCGCCGACTTCAGTCTCGGCATCAGCCAATTCAGACCAGAAGGTGCGCGCGAGTTCATCCCCGCGCGTTCCGGCAACATCAGCCGCAAAGAGCATTTGCAAGGCGCATTCGCGCGCCTTACGACGCGAACCCATAATTTCTAAAAACGAACTTTGTACTTTGAACTTTGAACTTTGAATACGAGGGCCAAGTACAAAGTACTAAGCACAAAGTACACAAATCAAGCTCGGCATCACTTCTTGAAAGCTTCACGATAAAGATTAACCAACTCAACTGCCGCCGTCGCGGCCTCGAAACCCTTGTTGCCCAGCTTTACGCCGGCGCGTTCGGTTGCCTGATCGACATTCTCCGCCGTGATGACGCCAAACAGCAAAGGTACGCCGGTCTTCAGGGCTGCCTCGCCAATGCCGCGCGCTACCTCAGCCGCGATGTACTCAAAGTGCGGCGTCTCACCGCGAATGATGACACCGAGACAAATCACGGCGTCGAACTTTCCCGACTCTGCCGCCTTCAAAGCGCAGAGCGGAATCTCAAACGCACCCGGCACGCGAAAAACCTCGATGGCATTATCGTCGGCAGCAAGTTCGCCAAGGGCGTCGAACGCGCCTTCGATCAGCCGCGACACGAGCGAATCGTTCCAGCGGCTGGCGACAAGCGCAAAGCGAAAGCCTTTAGCGTTCGCCGCATTTTCCGCGTTCGCGCGCGGCGCTGATTTCACCACGTCGTCGTTGTCTGAATCCGTCGGCAAGCAAAGGGAGTATAGGGAAGCTGGAGATTAGTGACAAGGTGGGCATTAGATTGGTGACGGTTTAGTTTTGGAAGTTACGCAAAACGCCGAAGGCGTTCGCCAATTCGAGCCCAGGGTTGGAGCTTGCGACAACCCTAGGTGAGCAGGTGAAACCAACCTAATGCTGAAAGCGTTGGCAAACTTGCTGAACGATGCCCGAACGCTTTCAGCGTTTTTGTCTAGGCTCAAACTGAAACCAACACCGGAAATAAACGTCACCTCCCCACGATGAAGCGCGTAACATTGTATGATACGCGTGGTTTAATTTGATCAGATGATGAGGGAGCGAATTGAGAGTGCATACGAACAACTACAAGAGATTTTCACTGGCTGTATTGGTTCTTTCTTTGGTTACGAGTCTGGCCACCGCCCAAACTCGCAAGCCGACCATGGTCTTTGCCGTCTCAGCAGAGTCAGGCGATGGATCGATGGACGCGGTAGTTCTGATTAATGGTAAGCAACTGCGCGTGCCCTTCAATGATGAACAGAAAGACCGGCAAAAGATAATCGCCGCAGAATATTTCGCTACGGGCCGGACTTACCGTTTGATATTTGGCGGCGGCGATGCCGGATCAGTGATAGTAAAAAAGTGGAACGAGGGATGCAACAGCGTGCATGCGGAAGTTGGACTAAAGACCTTAGCGCGTCTGGGCGGCCAGGTGAGAGCGCTGGCGACCAATTCTGATTCACTTGGTAAAGGCGCGAGCGCGCGGCGCGCGCCGACTGACGCCGAACGGACCGCGGTGATGACTCTGGTAAAAAGCATCTACAAGCAAAAGGGCACGCCCGCAAGTCTGATCTCGGCGATCAAGATCACAAATCTGACCGCAACGGATTTGGACGGGGACGGCAAGTACGAGCTCATCGGCAGCTTTACTTCCGCGGCGAAAAACAAATTCGAGCGCGATCTTTTTCTGATTGCGAAGTCGCAGGGAACCGGAATGCGCGCAGACTTGGCCAAGTTCCAGGCTTATCAACCGCCGCCTGAGACTTTCTTATCCAGCATAGACTTTGTCGACCAATTGGATCTGGACGGCAACGGCGTCGGGGAAGTCTTTGCGATTCAGGGAGGATTTGACGCGTACGCGTACGTGATATTCAAGAAGGTGGCGGGCCGTTGGCGGGAGGTTTACAGCATGATGGGCGATGCCTGCTGAGTGGCTCGTAATGAAGTCAGCATTACCCGCGTGAGGGGCTGGATCCCTGAGTCAACCATTGAGAGTTGAATACCGGATCCACCCGCTCGCGCGGGTATTGACAGTCGCTTTGACTCAGGCTTCGGCCGCAATTGCGATTGGATCTTCGACCTGCGACTTCCTCTTCTTCCTTAGTATCAAAGCCGAGATCAGGGTAATGATTAATCCAACCGGGAACGGCTCAGTAAAGGTGAGGGCCGCATTGATGAAGGGGTTATCCAGATACTTCAACTGATTGATCTCCGTTTGGATCACTTCCGGGCTGGCGCCTGAGTTCTTAACGTGCGCGACGCACATGGTCATGAACCTCTCACCAAAGCTGGGCACGCCGAAATACATGATCTCCCACGTGACTACGTACAAAACGGATGAGATGAGGGTGATGAGAATGCCGACGGCGAAGGCGCGCCCGAACGTGATGGTCCCGCCGCCAATGTTCTCGCGATAGGAGCGGATACCGAAGAACACCAGCATGAACGACAAGACCATTGTCGTATAGCCGATGAACATGCTATGCGATTGCAGCCAGGGCGAGTCCGTGAAAGGGAGGGTGGCGAACATCATTACTGCCATGATGGCGCCGGAAATGAGCCCGAATGTTAGGACAGTCTTTTTCATCTGGTTATCTCCTTGAACCTGTTTTGAATTTCGCGGTGAAGATAGCGTCGCCGCCGAATTTTGTCGTCATCCTTTCGGGTGATTTCGCGATTTTAGCCGGAAGATCATTCTTTCGGATGAATGACGGAGCGCGGAGATCCTGTCCGCCTGAGCGCGCAGCGCGAACAAGCCCTGCGAAAAGCGTTTCTTTCATGGAAAGCAGAGCGGGCTTTGCCGCTGGCGGACAGGGATGTCCGCGCTCCATTAAGGTATCAAGCCAAATTCTTTTCCCAACTGCACGGCCTGGGTTCGGCGCCGGGCGCTCAGCTTGTCGAACAGGCGACTGGAATGGGTCTTGACGGTGTTCTCACTGACAAAGAGTTTTTCGGCGATCTCGCGATTGCTCAGGCCGCCGGCAATCAGCTCGAGTATCTCCAACTCGCGTCGAGTGATGCCCAGCTCGCGCAATCTCACCTCGTTCAAGATGAACGACGTTGGAGCCGGCAGCAGAACCTCCCTGACGACGACTGTCTCTTTGGTCTTGGTAAGTTTTAGTCCGAGCCAGATGCCCAGCAGCGCGAAGAGAAGGGCAATCAGACCCCCGTAAATCTCGATAGAATGCTCAATGACGAGAAAGCGATACTCGATGAACTTCAACAGCACGATCAGCACTCCGCCACAGAGACCGTAGATAAGGATGTGTTTCTTCATCCCGGAAGATCCCGTGGCAACTACCGGCCGTCGGACGGTTACCACTCTGCTCTGGCGATGTATTTGAGGACGTGCTTGATGGAAGTGACGCCATATGAGCCGTCGGTCTTCCGGACCGGAATGTGTCGATAGCGTCCCATCGACATCTTGTTCACGGCGATGGC
>JAWVEM010000138.1:0-6422 GCA_033856735.1 Blastocatellia bacterium | reverse complement strand
CGTCGCGTTCGGTCCATGCTTCCTGTCGCGTGATCTGAATTCCCAGGTCGATCTCTTTCGGATAGTGCGTCAGAATTTCGGCGCCGATGCGATCCTTTAAAGGCGAGATGATCTTGCCGCGCGCAGTGTAGTCTTCCGGATTTGCCGAGAAGACCAGCATTACGTCGAGCGGCAAACGCACCGGATAACCCTTAATCTGCACGTCGCCTTCCTGCATGATATTGAAGAGCCCTACCTGAATCTTGCCGGCCAGATCAGGCAGTTCGTTGATCGCAAAGATGCCCCGATTGGCGCGCGGCAGCAGGCCATAGTGAATCGTCAACTCGTCGCTCAAGAGGTGCCCGCCCTTTGCCGCCTTGATCGGATCGACATCGCCGATGATGTCGGCGATGGTGACATCCGGCGTGGCGAGTTTCTCGACAAAACGTGAGTCTCGCGAAACCCAGGCAATGTGCGCTGAGTCGCCATGCAATTCGACCATCTGTCGGCCGTAAGCGCTAATTGGCTGGAAAGGATTGTCGTTAACTTCCGAACCGGCGAGGATGGGAATTTGCTCGTCGAGCAGGGCGGTTAGCTGGCGAATGATTCGGCTCTTCGCCTGGCCGCGCAGGCCCAGCAGAATTAAGTTATGCCGCGCGAGAATTGCATTGATAAGCTGCGGAACGACGGTTTCATCGTACCCAACTACGCCGGGGAAAAGTCTCTCGCGCGATTGTAGTTTGCGAATGAGGTTCGCGCGCATCTCGTCTTTGACTGAGACGCATTGATAACCAGTCTCTTTCAGCTCGCCCAAAGTCCTTGCTTGATCCATGATGGAGATTCTAACCGCAAAGGACGCAAAGTTCGAACGAAGAGACTATTTTGGAGTGCGGCGGCAAGCGAAGCGCGACGCCGCGTTGGATTACAGGGCATAACCGCTAATCCAAAGCGTCGTCCTTGCCGGCGCACTCCAAAGTTAGTTGTCTGGCGAGCCTGCACGAAAAGACCCATTGAAGGTTTGCGTCACTGACCCATCCGCCTCCAACTTCTCCAAATGAGCCAGCACCGCCCGTTCCGCCATCTCGTGAGCTTTCGGTGGGACGTCCGTGTAGACGCGCGCGACAATTTCTTTCGGAGTCGACGCGCCTTCGCGCACCGCCTCGAGAATCAGTTCTTCCCGCCGCAATCGGTGGGTAATGTATTCGTCGATCTTCTCGTAAGGATTGGCGATCGCCGGCCCATGTCCGCCAAACAGGACCGACAGGTTCGGGAGCGCGCGCATCCTGCGAAGCGATTCGAGATATTCGCGCATGTTGCCTTCGGGCGGATCGATCAGGACCGAGCCGAATCCGACTATGTTGTCACCGGAAATCAGCGCGCCTGTTCGCTCGTCGTAAAAGCAGAGATGCCCGCGAGCGTGTCCGGGCGTGTAAAGCGCGCGCAACCTAATTGAAGGTTCGCCGTTCAACTCGAGTTCTTCGTTATCTTCGATATGGCGATCGACGCTGACCTCATTCTTTAATGATTCGGCGGTTAGGCGATGAGCGGCGACTGGCGCTTTCGCTCCCCGCTTCTTCTCAAGATGATCATTCAGGGAATTGACGCCGGCTACATGGTCCGGATGGACGTGGGTGAGAATGATCTCGCGCACGAACCTCCCTTCAGAAATCAAATCATCGATGCAGTCTGCCAAGGCCTGCTGCTCGTCTTCATAAGGCGAGCCGGGATCGATCACCAAAATCTCGCGCGAGTCATAAATTAGATAACAGTTGGTGTGCGTCGCCGGCGGCTTGGTCGGCGTGCGCACGGGGAAACAAATGTAGTGAGGATGGAACTCGATGCGTCGGGTTGGTACCCGGCGCGCCTGAGGCACCGAAAGAAATCGTTCTACCAGATCATCGGTCAGGCCACCTGCTAAGGTCTTCAGTATATGCAGCACTGGCGGCACCACGATGATTTCGCTGCGTTCCCATTTTTCATATGCGTCGCGCGCGCGGATCCATTCGCCACTCTCCAGTTCAGAATCCTCCGTGATGTTCGGTTGTTGCTTTAGCGGGCAGACGGCCAGAAAAAACCAGGTGTCAAAACGCCTTGGCGCGAAGGGCGGCGTCACCCAACGACCGGCGAAAGTGAAGTCATTGGCGTCGAGATGTAATCCGTAAAGCTTCAGCAGCTCGGGCCAGGTCACGCGTTTGGACTCGAGATCGTCCAGCAGGGAAGCACGCTGACCGATAGTCAGCGTCTGCGAACCGCGCGCCAACAGGACGCCAGTCTCTTCAAACAACTCACGAGCGGCGCAACTGATCATCGCGGCGGTCTCTTGATCGACGCAGTCCTGCACCAGGACTTCGGCGTCGCTGTTTTCGCGCTGGCCGCCGGGAAAAGCGTAAAAACCGCTCAGAAAGGCGAGTTTCGTGCTGCGCTTGGCCCAGAAGATTTCGGGATTAGTTGGATCGGTATCAGGCCTGACGAGGATGATAGCAGCGGCGTCTTTGGGGACTATTGGCGACGCTTGAGCTCCTCTAGTTTGATTGGAGTGAAGGTTCAAAGTTTGAAGAGTCTAAACGCAAAGGTCGCAGAGGAATTCGCGAAGGAACGCAAGGGAATTCTCTGCGCCCTTTGCGCCAACCTCTGCGTACCTTTGCGTTTTCAAATCCTTCTCACACTTAGGGAGCGTAGAAGGAATCAAGAAATCACGACCATCTGAATCGCTCACCATCTTTAGTCGTCCACGGATTGCCGCGCATGTGGTAGCCGCCTTCTTCCCAGAAGCCCGGCTGATCCTCTGCCAGGAAGCGCACGCCTTTGACCCACTTCGCGGATTTCCAGGCGTAGAGTTGCGGAATGATCAGGCGGACGGGGCCGCCATGCTCGAGCGGTATCGGCGCGCCGTCGTGCAGAAAAGCGAAGAGCGAATCTTCCTGAAGAAAGTATTCGATGGGAACGTTCGTCGTCCAACCGTAGTCGTACGCTAAAGCCAGAACGAACTTTGCCTCGGGTTTGACGCCGGCCAGTCTAGCGATCTCGCTGGTGGCCACGCCGGTCCACACATTGTCGAGCCGCGACCAGCGGGTCACACAATGAAAGTCGGAGTAGACTTTCACTGGCGGCAGTTGCATAAACTCGTCCAAAGAGAATGTCAGCGGCCTTTCGACTAAGCCATCAACTTCAAACTTCCATGTTGCCAGATCGACCGGCGGCGCGCCGTGCGCATCGAGCACCGGCCATTTTTTAGTCCGCGTCTGTCCGGGCGGGATTCGATTCTCGCGCCGCGTATCCGGACTGATAATGATTTCCGGATCGCCGACTTCTTCCGGTGGGCGCGGATCGGCGTCCTGGTATTTTGGGTCTTTGATTAAGCCGTCAAGAAAACTCATTTCTCGGATTCCTCTGACGATTGAGTGGTTGCGTCCTCGTGATATTCGCCCACACCCTTTTTGACGTCATTCTTCGCTTCAAGGCGGCGGCTCTTCTTTGCGGCTAACTTAATATCTTCGGTGAAATCCCAGTGATCCATATTAGAGTGGCCGCGTTTGCCGCCCTGACCTCCATCCGATCGACCTTTCGCGATAGCCATCTCTTGCCTTAGTTGCCGTCCGACTGTTCCTTAACCAGCGATTCAATCAGCGACTTCTCTTTCTCAACCAATGTGCGCAGGGCCTGGCCAAAGATTCTTTGCGACAATGAAGGATCGCGAACCAGCAGGGTACGGAAGGCTTCATCGGGCCACTGCAACACGGCAGAATCTGCTTTCGCTCGCACCGATGCGGAGCGGGGAATGCCGCACAGCATAGCCAACTCTCCGAGAATTGTGCCGGGATTTGCTTCAGTCAAAACCAAATCCTTGCCGTCGCGCTCGACGAACACCTCGAGTTTGCCCGACAGGACCAGCAGCACGAAATCAGAAGAGTCGCCTTCTTTCAACAGCACCTGGCCGGCGGTGTGTTCTTTGATTTCGCCTGCGTCAAGTAAACGCTTCGTGCCGTTGGCGGTGAAGCCTTTGAACAAGGGAAAGGTGGTGATCAATTCAGCGTAGTTTTCGTTCATATTTTTTTGGAGTTCGGCGACTATTCGCCGCTTTGGAAAGCGCTGACAAGTCAGCGCACTCCACCTAGCGTTACTTGTCCCGATTTCGCACCGAACGCTCCGCCAACTTCATCAATTCTTCGGGCATCCATTTCCCGACGCCCTTCGCGGTCGCCCCGGCAACGCCTTTCGAGCGATCGTGCCAATCGTCGCGCGTGCCTTCGCCGCCACGCTGGCGTTCATAGTTTTCAGTTTGCTCCAACGAAAGGGTAATGCCCTGCGCGATTCCCTTCCAATCGTTCTGTTGGATGCCTCGCAAGACCAGCGGCAGACCCGCGGTCCAATCTTCTTCCGGGGCCCGCGCATCCTGTTCCGGAATCGTCAAATTATAAGTGGGCGGCAGCGGGCCGCCAGAGAACTCACGCACCAATTGCGCTGCGACTTCTTTGTACGAAGCGTTCGGGTTTTCGCCGCGAATCGCCTGGGCACGACGAAAAATGTCGGCGACGGTCGAACCATCTTCTTTCTTACTCACAAAAACTCTCCTTGCCAGAGGGTGGATGCAGATAAGTTACACGCGCATGGCACGAATCACAAACCAGAAGAGGCGTCTTTTTTGGAGTGCGGGGGCAAGCGCAGCGCGACACCGCTTTGGATGGTTCGGAGTTCCGCCGTAAGGCGGTCTCATCAATAGGATCGGCCGCTCGGAGCACTGCTTCAAATACAAAGCGCCATCGCCGCTGCGCTCTGCCGGCGCACGCCAAATTAGATCTCTTCGAGTGTCTTTCGGGTAAATTCGTCTTCGACGTTGCCTGTGTTTAGCGTCGAGGCCGGTTCGAACAGGAGCACTTCGGCTTCTGCTTCCGCGAACGGCCGGTGCTCGACTCCTCGCGGCACGATCACCAGTTCGCCGGCTTCGATCCACTCTTCGCGCTCACGGCCGTCTTCGCGATAGTCCATGCGAAACCGGCCCTTCACTACCAGGAACAGCTCGTCTTCGTGATCGTGATGATGCCAGGTAAACGGTCCCTGGAATTTAACGAGCTTCACCAGTTGACCGTTCAGTTCACCAGCGATTCGCGGATTCCAGTGATCGTCGATGAGCGCAAGCTTCTGCGCGAGATTGATCTTGTTCATCGGTTTATGGAGTGCGCCGGCAGAGCGAAGCGGCGACGGCGCTTTAGTGAGTACTCGGATTTGAAATCAATCCAAAGCGGTGTCGCGCTATGCTTGCCACCGCACTCCAAATTATTTCGCCAAGCCCATCTGCCAGAGCATAAACGCGTAGTCGAACGCGGCCTCGTGAATCGCGTCATAGCGTCCCGAGGCGCCGCCGTGTCCGGCGCCCATGTTGGTTTTGAGCAGCAGCGGATTGTGATCAGTTTTCAGTTCGCGAATCTTGGCGACGAACTTCGCGCCTTCCCAATACGGCACCTGGCTGTCATTGAGAGAAACCTTCACCAGCATCGCCGGGTAGTTCGCCGGGTGCACGTTGTCATAGGGCGAATACTTCTTCATATATTCGTAGGCGGGCTTCTCGTTCGGATTGCCCCACTCGATATATTCACTCGTAGTCAAAGGCAATGACGCGTCGAGCATCGTATTGAGCACGTCGACGAATGGCACCTGGGCCACGACGGCTTTGAACAAATCAGGCCGCATGTTGGTAACGGCGCCCATCAACAAACCGCCGGCGCTGCCGCCCTGAATCACCAAACGATCGCTGGAGGTGTACTTCTGTTTGACCAGGTGATCGGCGCAGGCGATGAAGTCGGTGAAGGTATTCATCTTGTTCATCATGCGGCCGGCTTCGCGCCAGGGTTCGCCCAACTCGCCGCCGCCGCGAATGTGCGCAATCACATAAATGACGCCGCGATCGAGCAACGCCAGGCGGCCGGCGGAAAAAGTCGGCGAGATGGGAATACCGTACGATCCATAAGCGTAGAGCAGCATCGGCGCCGTGCCATCAAGCTTTACATCGCGCTTGTAAACCACCGACATCGGGATCTTTGTGCCGTCGTTCGCTGTAGCAAACACTCGCTCGGATTTGTAATTCGCTTTATCAAAGCCGCCCGGCACTTCAGTCTGTTTCAGCAGAGTCGCCTGGCCGGTATTCATGTCGTAGTCAAAGACCGAGCTCGGCGTGACCAGAGACTGATAGTTGTAGCGCAGCACGTTCGTGTCGAATTCACGATTCGTGCTCAGTCCGGCGGCATAGACAGGCTCCGGAAACCGGATTCGTTGGTTCTTGTTCGTCTTGAAGTCGACGACTTCTATTTGCTGCAAGCCGTTTTCCCATTCGGACAGGACGGCGTGGTCCTTGAACAAATCGACCCCCTCAATTTTGACGAGTGGGCGGTGCGCGACGAACTCTTTCCAGTTTTTCTCCGAAGGATCGGATACCGGCGCGGTGACGA
>JAWVEM010000137.1:0-21032 GCA_033856735.1 Blastocatellia bacterium | reverse complement strand
AATGAGCGGGCGGGAAATCAAACTGCACCAGGATTCAAACGAAGACTCGCTTGACAGGCCCCGACCCGTTTGTTACTTTCGGCCTTCGCTCGGCGGGTGGCTAATAAAGTAAGTAGTTAGAGACCTCATAGGCGCGTAGCTCAGGGGTAGAGCACTACCTTGACACGGTAGGGGTCTGGGGTTCAAATCCCCACGCGCCTACCAATTTTATCTCTCAGCATATCAATTGTTTCGCGACCTCACGTAGGACCTGACCTTTCCTCTCTTTCCACATTTGGCAGGACTTTGGCAGACTGTCAAAAAGAGAGACAATTTGTCACTATGCATCGCATGCAATGCACGCAGGATCTTTTTTCCGAAGCAGTTTGTAAGTGCTGCAAGCAAAGGGCCCGGATCGCGTTGACATGGTAGCGGTCTTCGCACCATAGATAATTTTGTCATCACGGATCTCGAATGCTGGCATGAATACTCACACTCCCCGCCCCGAACAGTTGCTAGTGGTACATTTTGAATGTACCCGTGACGTTCGATGGCTGTGACGCTTGTTCGAGAGAAGAGTATAATGATCGACGTCACCTGACACTTGGCCAACCTGGAATTGGGAAATCTCTCGACTTGAATGGCTCGCGGGCGACGAAAGCACACGTCTACATACCGGATAATTTTTTCCCGAACAAGAGTTTCATATGTTGAGACCCCGTGGGCTAACAGCCAGTGATGCTTAGAGTAGGGAGTCGCCTATGTTCTATTCCCATGCGCAAACGTTTCGCATTAAGTATTGCATCCAGTTTGTGTTGATTTCGCTTCTACTGAACACTCTCCTCTTTACTGCATCGCGCACACACGCCGGCAATGAGCGGTCTGAAACTGCTCACATTAAACGAATGTCCGCACCGCCTGAGCCACAGGCCGGCGTCCAGACTTTCGTCCGAGTGATAACTCAGCCAGTTAACGACATCGTTTACAACGCTCCGATGGGAGTGCTCCACGCAAGTGTGCCGAGCAGTTTCGGCGTGAGTGGAAACAGCATCGTTAACGTGGATCCGACTACCGGCAGCGTCAGCCAACCAGTCTTTGTCGGCAGCGAGCCAAATAAGTTGGCCGTGTCAACCGATGGCACGGTGCTCTATGCCGGGCTCGACGGCGCGGCGGCAGTCCGACGCTTCGATGTGACGACGAACACGGCGGGAAATCAATTCGCGGTCGGCATCGATCCGTTCTCTGGCGCGCAAACGGCTGCCGATCTAGCCGTCTCTCCCGGCAATTCTAACGTGGTGGCCGTTTCAAAGACCCGTTCCTTTCTCAGCCCGAGCGGCACGGGAATCGTAATCTTCGACAATGGGATTGCGCGGCCGACCCTGACCGGCGGCTTCGGCGAGTCAGCTGCTTTTCTCGCTTACTCAAATTCCGATGCAACGCTCTACAGCAGCCCTGCTTCATTCGGTAACTTGAGAACACTCACCGTCGACGCGAGCGGCGTCACCAGTAGCAGCCTTAGTTCGTTTACTCTCGGCGGCGATCTGCAATTTGTAAACGGATCAGTGTACGGAGCAAACGGACGGGTTGTGAATCCAGCGACGAACACACTGATGGGAACCTTTCAAGGTGTCGGCAGCGGACCGTTTGTTGTCGATGCGACTGTGGGACGGGCTTACTACATGATCGGAAATTCTACCAATCTGGATAAGACTGTAACCATCCGATCCTTCGACATAAATACATTTGTGGCGGTCGGCGACGCCACTGTGTCCGACGTTGACGGCGCGGCCAGCAGTATGGTGCGTTGGGGCGCGAACGGCCTCGCGTTTCGCACCAGCACTCAACTGTTCCTGATCCAAACGTCACTCATTCCATCTGGGTCGCCTGTACCCTCGCCCACGCCGACACCTTCTGCGACGCCAACCCCGAGCCCAACGCCGGTCGATCTCAATTTGCGGCGAATTCCACTGCTCACAAGAGATCTTGTCTCTAACAATGCCAGTCAGACGATCTATGCGAGCGTACCGAGTAACGCTGGCAGCATCGGCAACACGATTACGCCGATCGACCCAAACACCGCCTCGGTGGGCACTTCTATTTTCGTCGGCAGTGAACCGAACAAGCTCGCGCTCGCCGATAACAATCAAACTCTGTGGGTCGGCTTGAATGGTGCCGCGTCGGTCCGAGCATTCGACATTGCCACGCAGAGTGCCGGAACACAGTTCTATCTCGGAGCTGGGAGTTCCGGAAGCCCGGCGCTTTCAGCCACGGATATTGCGGTGATGCCGGGAACTCCCGGCACGGTCGCCGTGGCCAGGTCCAATAGCAGCGATTCAAGTATCGCGGTCTATGACAACGGCGTGCGCCGAACCAACATAGCCAGCGGAGGAGCGACAGACATCGAATTCGGATCGCCCACACGACTCTATGGGTTTGGAACTCAACGTTATACCGTCAACGCGAACGGAATCACCTTTGACTCGAGCAATGGCCTCGGCAATGGAGGTGTGACCAGGTTTGCTAACGGACTAATCTACACTGCCAACGGATCGGTGTACGATCCCGAGGCCCCGCAGATGAAGGGGACCTTTACCGCTACGAACCTGGCTTCAAATTCCATAATGACCGTTGACGCAGCATTGGGACGGGCCTACTTCATAACGAACCAGAGTGGAACCACCTACATACTGCGGGCTTTTGACCTCAACACTTTCGTTCCGCTGGGTCAGGCCACGCTCACAGGGATTGATGGGGCACAGTTATCGAGTCTCGTGCGTTGGGGCGACAATGGCGTCGCTTTCAGGTCGGCCACGGCTGTTTTTCTGATTCAAAGTTCGCTCATTAATCCGAGTAACCCAGCGCCGGCATCTACACCGACGCCGACTCCCACCCCTGTGCCGTCACCGACGCCCCAAGCGGCGACCTTCTCGCGACAAGTTGACGTGCCTATCAATGACTTTGCTTATGAGCCGGCCTCTCAGACGATTTACGCCAGTGTTCCCAGTAGCGGTGGGACGCGCGGCAACACGATTACACCTATCACCCCAACAACAGGAGCATTCGGGCAGTCCGTATTTGTCGGGAGCGAACCACAAACGATAGGAATCTCGAAGGACGGCCAAGTGCTATATGTTTATTTACGTGGCGCACTAGCCATGAGGCGATTTGACCTTGCCAAGCAGACACCCGGAATTCAATTTGGACTGGGCACGGACCCGAACTTCGGCGGACAATTTCTCGCGAATGACATCGCTGTCGCGCCCGACGACCCGAATACCATCGCTGTAGCTCGTTGGGCGACCTCGAGTCCACCTGAAGGGGGCGTCGCCATCTATGACAATGGAGTAATGCGGCCAACCACGACTCCCGGACACATTGTGGCCAGTAGCTGGCTGGCCTACAGCACTCCTTCCGTGCTTTACGGCGGAGGAAACAGCAGCGGTCTGAATACGATGACCGTCAACAGTTCGGGGGTGAGCGTCACCGGTGCGACTGCCTACCCCGTAGGTACTTTTATAGAACTGAAAAATGGATTGATCTATAGCGCGCGTGGACAAGCGGTAGATCCGGCAAGCGGAAATTTGGTGGGCAGCTTCACCAATTTCACGACAAGTCCCAATTCCATGGCCGTCGATACAGGACTGAACAAGATCTTCTTTGCTTCAGGGACTGGCGGCAACATCATAATTTCTGCTTACGAGCTAAGCACGTTCAGACCGCTCGGCCAGATCACGCTACCGTTCGGCGGATTTGCCGGAAGGCTCGTCCGCTGGGGATCCAATGGACTGGCTCTGCGCGTTTCGAATACTGGCTCGGATGCCAAACTCTATCTCATCCAGAGCGGCCTGGTGTCGGCGGCGGCTCCGGTTCCAACCGGGATCCAATTTGCGACCGACACAACAGTTACCGTGAGCGAGAGTTCGAGTCGAATAGACGTCTCAGTGTTGCGCACCGGCGATCTCAGCGGCTCGTCGTCAATCAGCTATGCAACCAGCGACGGCACCGCAAGTGAGCGTTCAGATTACACAACGGCTGTAGGTACGCTCACATTTGGCCCAGGTGAATCGACAAAAACCATACGGGTCTTTCTTGCGAACGACGTTCTGCAAGAAAGTGCGGAAACCTTCAGCATCACCCTGAGCAATCCAAGCGGTGCGTCTTTGGTCACCCCGACGCAGTTCAATGTCTCAATTAATGATGACGACTTCGCGACGCCTATAACAAACCCGCTCGACACCAGCAGCTTTTATGTTCGCCAACATTACCGCGATTTCCTCAATCGAGATCCCGACAGTGCCGGTTTGTCATTCTGGTCGAACGAGATTGAAAGCTGCGGCGCCGATGCGCAGTGCCGTGAGATCAAGCGAATCAACGTCAGCGCAGCGTTCTTTCTTTCGATTGAGTTTCAGGAAACTGGATATCTCGCATATCGCATGTACAAAGTGAGCTATGGTGAGACGACCTCGCCGAATGTCTCAACACCGGTGCCAATAATCAGGTTTCGCGAATTGCTTACCGACGCTCAGCGACTCGGCCGCAATGTCCAGGTGGGAATTGGCGACTGGCAAACGCAACTCGAAACTAACAAGATCGACTACGCGCGTGAGTTTGTCAGCACGTCGCGCTTTCTCGCAGCCTTTCCCCTAAGTATGACGCCGCAGGCATTCGTGACGAAGCTGGACCAAAATGCCGGCGGTGTGCTTTCGCCCACGGAACAGGCGCAACTGATCGCCGAACTGACCGGGGCCTCTGATGCAACTGCGGCGCGCGCGAGCGTCACGCGTAAGGTTGCCGAGAACAGCACTCTGCGAACGCGCGAAAATAATCGTGCTTTCGTGTTGATGCAGTACTTCGGTTATCTGCGGCGCAATCCGGACGACTTGCCTGACAGCGATTTTCAGGGTTGGCAGTTCTGGCTCAACAAGCTGAACAACTTCAACGGAGACTTCATCTCTGCCGAAATGGTCAAGTCATTTATTACCTCGAGTGAATACCGGAAACGGTTCGGTCCTTGATTTATTCACGAGTCGATCCGACTTTCCTTCGGCGATATCCGATAATGGAGGTCCTTAGACTCAGGCTTGCGGCTGCATTGATGATCAATTCAGGCTCGCCTCAGATTCCCGGAGCTCGAGAGCGCAACCAATTAAGGAGTCAAAATGTCTTCATTCCTCTCCGTGCTAGCGCGCGCTCGAACGGTCTCAGTCATTATATTTTGCAGCTTTTCGATAGGCCTGGCGCTTGTCTGGACAACGCATCAGCACGCAGTCACAGCATCGCACAGGCTGAGAACCGCGCTGTCCTTTGCGAGTCCCTTTGATAAGACGGCCCTCTCTCCCAACGCCGCGACGATCCTGGTCAACAGCACTGCGGATGTGGCTAACCCGGCGGATGGGTTGTGCACCTTACGCGAAGCTATTACTGCAGCAAACAACAACACAGCTTCAGGCGTGGTGGCGGGTGAATGCCTCGCGGGGAGCAGTTCCGGTTCGGACGCAATAGATCTCACCGCAATTTCAGGGACGATTACAATCAGCACAGTGCTGCCCGCAATTTCATCTAACCTCATTCTTAACGGGCCTGGCGCAAGTACGTTGACGATCCAACGGAACGGGAATTTCACTGCGATAACAATTAACTCGCCGGCCACCGTGGCGATCTCGGGGCTCACGCTGCAGGGCGTCGGTCCGGCCGGGCGTTTCGGTGACATTGGTGTCGGCAGCTCGGGCAGTTTGAGTTTGAGCAATTGCACCGTCACCGGTTTTGGGGCTGGCGTCGTTAACGGCTCGAATACGATGACAATTTCCAGTTGCCTGATCACGGCGAATACGCAGGGCAGTGGCATCTCAGTCGGCTCGGGCACAGTCAACGTGGTCAACAGCGTAGTAAGTAATAACGACTCTCATGGAGGGTTTGGCCCAGGCATTGACAACTCTTTTGGAGTTCTCAATGTGACGAACAGCACCATCACCGGAAACAAGGGTCATTGGTCAATTATGAATGGCGCCGGCGGCGCCAAAGCCACCCTGGTGAACACTACGGTGAGCAACAACCTCGATGGGGGTATTCTCAATAACAGCACGCTCACGATGATTGGCGGTTCAGTCACGGGAAACACTAACGGCAGCTTGGTTGCGGGCGGCACTTCAGTCATAAACGGCGTGACCTTCTCGAATAATTCGGCTAATAACCCTTCGTTCCTTGGTGGTGGTGGCATCTTGATCAACGGTCAGGCGGTGACGGTGATGAACTGCCTCATTACTAACAACCAAACGACCGGATGGGGCGGCGGAATTCGGAGTGCTGGGAGGGCTACCGTTATAAATACCACGATCTCCGGAAATACGGCGGGCGGTGGGGGTGGGGGTATGGACCTGCTTGACACCAGCATCGGGACGATGACGGCCATCAACGTCACGATTACCAACAATCATTCGAACACCGGCGGTGGCGTAGTGCGAGAATCGGGGCCAGCGAAATTCAAGAACAGCATCATCGCCGGAAACACCTTCTTTAACGGCACCGGCTTCAACGACATTTCCGGAACCATTGATTCCTCGAGTTCATACAATTTGATTGGCGCCGGCGGCGCGGGCGGGCTCACCAACGGAGTCAATAACAATCAGGTGAATGTAGCGGATCCAAAGCTTGGACCGCTGGCTAATAATGGAGGAGCAACCCAGACCCACGCGCTACTCGTCAACAGTCCCGCGCTCGATGCAGGGGACAACTGCGTGACTGACGCAGACCACTGTGGCGATGCAGCGACTCCGCAATTGACCACAGACCAGCGTGGCCTGGCACGATTGGTCGATGGACCCGACGCAGACAGCACCGCAACGATAGACATCGGCGCGTACGAAGCGCAGGGGCCGGTAGCGAATCTTCCCGACATCAGCACGAAGGAAGATACGCAAGTCCTGGTCGGTTTCGATCCCGGTGACCTGACCACGGTTAGCTCCGTCACCGCGACTTCGAGCAAACCGACCGTCGTGCCTAATGACACAGCCCACCTCAAGACGGCGGTGAGCGGCACGACCGGTGTTATCACTATCAATCCAGCGGCAGACGTCTCCGGCACGTCGAATATAACCGTGACGATCAATCGAACGGGTGGCGGCGCCGATACCAGGACGTTTCTCCTTACTGTAATTCCAGTTAATGATGCCCCCTCCTTTGTGAAGGGGGCGGATCAAATCGTTAACGAGGATGCCGGTCCGCAAACCATTACAAACTGGGCCAGTGTCTCTGCTGGTCCGCCCGACGAAGCGGGCCAGACGCTGACGTTCAGTATGGTCAGCAATACGAACGTCGCGCTGTTCTCGGCCGGTCCGAATGTCAGCTCGATTGGGACGCTTACTTTTACGACTACGCCAAATGCGAATGGGTCGGCAACGGTAACGTTCAGTCTCAAAGACGATGGCGGCACGGAAAACGGCGGCGTCGATGCGGCGGCGCCTCAAAGCTTCACGATTACGGTTAATGCAGTCAACGACGCGCCTACATTCGTGAAAGGTTCCGATAAGGTAGTCAATGAAGATGCCGGTACTCAGTTCTTTTCGAGTTGGGCTGCCGTTTCTGTTGGTGCATCTAACGAATTTCAAACTCTGACGTCTCAGCTCACCAACAACACGAATCCGGGTCTCTTCTCGGTCGCTCCAGCAGTCAGTTCATCCGGAGCTTTAACTTTTAAGCCCGCGGCCAATGCAAACGGCACCGCGACCATCACCATGGTGATGCAGGACAACGGCGGCACTGCCGATGGCGGCGGGGACACATCCGCGCCGCAGACGTTCACGATAACCGTCAATCCGATCAATGACGCGCCTTCATTCGTTAAAGGCGCAAATCAGGGAGTGACTAACAGTGCGGGCGCGCAGTCGGTCGATAACTGGGCTACGACGATTTCGCCAGGACCTGCGGACGAATCTGGCCAGACACTGACCTTTCAAATCGTCAGTAATTCGAATCCCTCGATCTTTAGTGTGCCGCCCTCCATCGGTTCGACGGGAACGCTCACTTATACTCCAGCGCCAAATGCCAACGGCACTGCCACAATCATGGTTAATCTGAAAGACGACGGTGGAACCGCAAGCGGAGGAGTCGATACATCGCCAAATCAATCGTTCCCCATTACTGTGAGTCCGGCTGACTTTTTTCAGTTTGAGGCGAGTAGTTCGAGCACGACCGAAAACTCAGGCTCGACGACCGTGAATGTTACCCGCACCGGCGATTCAGCGTTGAGTGCTACCGTTAATTATTCGACGAACGCCGACCCGGGCGTGCCGTGTTCGACGCCGTCAGGTGTGGCGTCTCCGAAGTGTGACTTCACGGCGGCGGTGGGCACATTGAATTTCGCTGCGGGAGAAACAAGCAAATCGATCACGATCCTCATCAGTCAGGATTCTTTTGTTGAGGGGCCGGAAGTCATCACGCTGACCCTGTCAAGCCCGACTGGGGCTCTGTTGGCAACACCTTCGAGTGTGTCGATAACAATTGCTGACGACGCAACTGAACCGCCAGCAAACGTAATAGATAATGCGGACATGTTTGTGCGGATGCATTATCACGACTTCCTAAATCGCGAAGCCGATCAGTCAGGTTTGGATTTCTGGACGGGCCAGATCACTTCATGTGGCAGCGATGCGGCTTGCACCGAAGTGAAGCGTATCAACGTTTCGGCGGCCTTCTTTCTCTCGATCGAATTCCAGCAGACGGGTTATTTGGTAGAGCGGATGTACAAGACGGCTTACGGTGATGCCGTCGCTATTTCAACGTTCGGTGGCACCCACGCGGTGTCAGTCCCGATTGTCCGGGTCAACGAGTTTCTCGCCGACACGCAACGCATCGGGCGGGGAGTGGTGGTTCTACAACCGGGATGGGAGACAGTGCTGGAGAATAACAAGCAAGCGTATGCGCTGGAGTTCGTGCAGACATCACGCTTTATTACCGCATTTCCCACGACTATGACGCCCGCGCAATTCGTCGACCGGCTTAATAGCCGCGCGGGCAGCGTGCTGTCGGGGAGTGAACGGACGACAGCGATTAACTTGTTTGGCAATGCGGCCGACACCACGAACGTGGCCGCTCGGTCACAGGCATTGCGCCAGGTTTCGGAAGACGCGGATCTTTACAGCACGGAAATCAATCGGGCATTTGTATTGACCGAGTACATCGGCTACCTGCGCCGCAACCCGAATGATGCTCCCGAGCCGACGCTGGATTACACCGGCTACGATTTCTGGTTGGCGAAACTGAATCAGTTCAACGGCAATTATGTTAACTCTGAGATGGTTAAAGCATTTATTTCATCCGCTGAATATCGGCAGCGGTTCGGATCCAACTAAGGAATCAGGTGCTTAATGATTCACACGACTCAAACAGCAGAGTCTTGATCTCGACTACACTGTCGGGTGTATTGGATCTCCTTGGGTTGGAAAGTTGAGGAGATAATGTGTTGCGTAGGTAGGTCGCGGGTCGTGTTGAGATTGCCAGTGTTATCAGCCCAACGTGATGTCGGGCGTGGTTTCTTTGGTCTTTCATAACGAGCATCCTCTGTTTTGTGAGTTCAGCATCAATCTCGATTGGTTATGGTCACGGCTGGCAAAAGCACGGGCGCTTCGCGTATTTCACTAAGCCTTTCCTCATCGATGATCTGGAGTAAGCAGTTGCCCTCGAAAGGTCTATGTTGCTTGCAGCTTGAATGCCCCTGGTTTTATCTATCAAGTCGTTCTCTGAAGGGGGCGGTAGTGTCAGTCGGTGGAAGTAAAATTCCACGGGTCTGCTCCACTGTTGCGGAGAGGTCGACTTTTCTTCGCGCAAAGCTGTATCGAAAAGCACTTGGTGGAAATAATATGCGACAGGCTTTCCTCTAATAGCAGTAGGTTTCGGTCAATTTCCGAAAATGAAAGCCAAGGGCGGCGAGCATTAGACCATCGTCAATCTTATCTCTGTGTTCGGTAATAACTCGTCCCATGAAGCGCCAGAACTCTCCGCGAGACTTATCGCGCACGCCAAGGGCAAAAACGATGCGAGCAAAGGCGGTGATGTCTTCTCGCTTCAGTCCTCCTTCGCCTATCTGTGGGGAACCAGCGCGCGCGACGCGGCCAAGACTGTCAAACGAACGCGCGTAATACTCGCGCGGGCTGTAGATATTTCGGATTATGGATTTGTAACCTTCAATCAAAGTTGTGGCGTCCATCTTAGGCACAAAGTTGAGCACGCAATCGGTATTGCTTCCCGTGTGATCCTCTACTCCCATGAGCCGCCCTTCACGCTCGAGCCGCCGCCAGAGTTGCGTGTCGGGGATGGCTGCGAGCAAGCCGACCATCGCAACCGGGATTGCGCTTTCACGAATAAAGTCTATCTGCCGCTCAAAGATGTCATCCGGATCGTTATCGAAGCCGACGATGAAGCCACCCAGCACTTCCATTCCGTAACTCTGCACGTGCCTTACCGAATCAATTAAATCGCGACGCGTGTTCTGGCCCTTCTGTGCCTCTTTCAAACTTTCTACAACTGGGGTTTCGATGCCAATAAATACTTGCCTGAATCCGGCAGTTCGCATCTGCTCCAGCAACTCATCGTCGTCGGCGAGATTCACGCTGGCTTCCGTCGTAAACGAGAATGGATACTTGTTGAGGGCGGACCATTCGGCCAGCACCGGCATCAACAGCCGAACGTTTTTCTTGTTGCCGATAAAATTGTCATCGACGATAAAGACCTCGCCACGCCAGCCAATCCGCAGCAGTTCGTCCAACTCGGCCACCATCTGCTGATTGCTCTTCGTCCGCGGCACGCGGCCGTAAATCTCTATGATGTCGCAGAACTCACAATTAAAGGGACAGCCGCGCGAGTACTGCACCGACATGTCGCTGTACTGGCTGAGTTCGGCCAGCGCGAAATCCGGAATCGGCGTCAAAGCCAGCGCCGGCCGCTCTGGAGCCTGGTACACGGCTTTGGCTTCGCCGCGCGCAAAATCTTCGAGGAACCCGGGAAACGTGGTCTCGACTTCGCCGACGAAAACATGATCCGCTTCAATCGCATCGTTGAGGCCCATCGAAGCATACGGGCCACCCATGACAACTGTTTTCCCTTCCGCCTTGCATAAGCTGATCACTTCTTTGAGCGACTCTTTCTGAACATACATCGCGCTGGCAAAGACGACATCAGCCCACTTTAGATCGGCGCTCGTAAGCGGACGGACGTTCATATCCACCAGTCGGCGGCTCCATGCCTTTGGCAGCATCGACGAGATCGTGAGCAGGCCGAGCGGCGGAAAAGCAGATTTCTTGCCGATAAACTTCAAGGCATGACGAAAGCTCCAGAAGGTGTCGGGAAATTCAGGATAGATTAGCAGTGCGTTCATATAAGTAATCCAACCCGTTGCGATTTGCTTACCAATAGCGGAACAGTAAGCCGGTGGCCGTTGCGACCATAATGGTCGCCAACCAGGGAGACTTCAAGTAAAGTCCCATCGCGAGCGCGATTAACAAAGCCGCAACCAACCGGATCAAATAGGCCTTAAGCCCTGACAACCGTTTCCTGCCCGATAGTGCAAGCACCACCACCGAGGCGACCACAAACGGTAGCAAGAGATATTCAGTCCAGTAGGTAAATTCCAGTGAACGAATAAACACAAGAGGCATTTGTGCTGTCTTCCACCTTAAGAATGTATATTCAAAGTACCGGCCTTCAATTTCCCACTACGCGTGGCACGTTCATCTCTCGCTGATCCAGAACCCGTTTCAGCTTCCTTCCATTCCTTAAACTCCCGGGTTCGCAGGGAATAACACGAAACTCATAGAGCTTCATTTCATAGTTTTTCCAAAAGTCCGCAAATCCTGCGCGCAAGTTGTTCAGGACGGCATGCTCGACTTCGGGTTGATGATCAGAGTGAGCCACCTCGAGATGTAACTCGACGATGTCGCGCCTGCCGTCATGTTTGATCACTGCTTGCCAATCGGCCCCGTGGCCATTCACATTGCGCAGAACTTCCTCAAACACCCAGGGCCCGACGTTCCCCATGCCGCACACAACCATTTCGTCGACGCGCGATCGGACCTTCGCGATCCGCTTGGCAAATAAGCCACAGGCGCATGGCTCGTCAACCAGTCGAGTTAAGTCGGTCGATCGATAGCGAATCAGCGGCATCACGTTGCGGACAAGTGTCGTGTAGACCAGTTCGCCATATCCTTCGGCATCTGTTTCAGGCGTTTCAAAGAAAAAGAAAAGATCGTTGCGGTGATAACCGTCTTTGCGCTCGCACTCCGCGCCCAGCGTGCCGAACGATTCGGTCTGACCATAGCTGAGGTAAAGCGGCGCGCCCCACACGCTCTCGACGACCTGCCGCGCCTCTTCAGTGATATTCTCGCCGCCGCCGAAGAGAAGCTTAACCGGCCACGTGCCTCGTTCGCGCGCCAACTCCGATAAGCGCATGAGCCATGAAGGCTCGCCGAAGATCACATTCGGTTTGTATTCGCGGGCCCGTTCGTAAAACTCCGGTGGCGCGATTTTGCCTGCTTCGACGTGAAAGCATTTCAAATATTGCAGGGCCACCCGCAAGACCACCGGCGAGACCCAGAACGAACAGTCGTAAGCACTCAAGATGCGATCTTCGGCGCGCACACCTAAGTGATAAAGCCCAATCGCGGAAGTGCGGCCCATCTCGTTTAGCTCGCGTTGTGAAAAGAAAACTCGCTTCGGAATGGCGGACGTTGTGCCGGTTGTTTCAAAGGCCGTATCAGCGCGGCCGGTGAGAAAAGCTTCCGCGCCATGCTCGCGCAGGTCTTCCCCGGTCGTGTAGAAGTCACCCAGTTCAGATGGATGTTCGATGCGGCGCACATCAATGCCACGGCGGCGAAACTGCTCGCGATAAAACGACGAACGTTCCGCGGCCAGTCGCAGGGTCCGCCGAAAGCGGGCGCGCTGCATGGCTTCGATCGCCCACGGCGGCGATACATTCAGGAAACGCACGGAGCGGCGCGGCTCCATATGAAGGACCGTTCGTTCGATCAGTTCGATTAGGTTTGCCAGCATCAGAAGAATTGATCCATTGATTCATCGATCCAATGGTTCAATGAAGAAATGAATCAATGAATCAATTTCCTTAAGTCCTTTCCGGCCCACAACGGCGAATTAGCTGCTCGAACAGTTCCACGGCAATATCAATTTCTTCCTCTGTCATGTCGAAGCACGGAGCCAGGGTGAACACGTTCTTATAGTAGCCTCCGATATCGAGTACCAGACCGGTGCGGCGACCGCGAGCATCAAGATCGCCTTTCATGCCTTCGGCAAAAATCTTATCGGTCAATTCGCGGTCGGGCTCGAAACCGTCCGCCTGGCAAAGCTCGATGCGAAGCGCCATGCCCATGCCGTCCGTATTGCCGATCACTTTCGGATAGCGCCGCTGTAGCTCCCTGATTTGCGCGAGAAAATAAGCGCCCTTGCGTTGCGTAATCTCTTCGTAGTTTCCTTCCTCCATCATCCGCACAGCTTCCAGACCAACCGCGGTGCCCAGCGGATTGGAAGAGAACGTCGAGTGAGTCGAGCCCGGTGGAAACACTTCCGGCGAGATCAACTCTTCGCGCGCCCACAGCCCCGAGAGTGGATTCAAGCCATTCGTCAGCGCTTTCCCAAAGACGATGATGTCCGGTTCGACGTCAAAGTTCTCCATCGCCCAGAACTTTCCGGCGCGATAAAAGCCCATCTGAATTTCGTCGTCGACCAGCAGGATGTTGCGTTCATCCAGAACCTTCTTGAGGGCCGGGAAGTATTCGCGCGGCGGAATGACATAGCCGCCCGTCGCTTGAATTGGCTCAGCATAGAAAGCCGCGAACTCAGACTCACCAGCTTTCGGATCCCAGAACGAGTTGTATTCAGTGTCGAAGTTCTTCGCGAACTGATCGACGCAATAGAGGCCGCAATCTTCCGGCTTCTTGCCGTATGGGCAGCGGAAGCAATATGGGAAAGGTACGAAGTGCGCTCGGTCGGCGAAGTGCCCAAAACGGCGGCGGTAGCGATAACTCGAAGTGATCGCCGAAGCCCCCAGCGTGCGTCCGTGATAGCCGCCCATGAATGCGAAGACCAGATTTTTCCCTGTCGAATTGCGCACGATCTTCAGCGAGTCTTCGATCGCCTGCGCGCCGCCTACATTGAAATGCACGCGTCCTTCCAGACCGAACTTCGACTCGTTCAGTCGGCCGATGGCGGCAGCCAACTCAACTTTTTCCGAGTGCAGATACTGACAGGCAAGCTGGGGCAGCTTGTCTATCTGATCTTTCAGCGCGTTATTCAGCCGCTGATTGCCATAGCCGAAACTCGCGGCCGAGTACCACATCTGCAAGTCCAGGTACGGAGTGCCCTCGCGATCGTAGAGGTAATGGCCCTCGGCGCGCTCGAAGAATTTGGGCGGATCGAGATAGTGGACCGTGTCTCCCCACGAGCAATACTTGCGCTCGAGCGCAAGCAGTTCCTGCTCGTCCATCGCGGGTGTTAATAACTCAAGTTCATTGATAGCTGTGCTCATGTTGCTGTCGGTCTCCTCAGGCGCTGACTCTGTCTTGAGTTTCTTCTCTTAAGAACACTCTTCCGGAAAGCCAGCGATCAATGTGGACGGCCACGTCTCCGAGGTTCTGATATGGAGTGTGTTCGATTGACTGTTCAGTGCAATATTCGGCCAGCCCATCTTTCGCGAAAACGAGGTCGGCGCTCTCAACGGCGTAGCGATCCGAGAAGCCGTCGCCCACGAAAATGGCCGGCGCATTGGTCTTATTGAGAAGACGCATCACCGCTGGTTTGCACGTCGCGCAGCCATGTCCGCAGGTTTGATGGAAGAACGGAAACTCAGTGCGCCACAGATGACCGCGACTTTCAAGATGCGCGGCGCAAACGCGACCACCCCGCAGGTAAGCGGCGATTCTCTTGTTCGCTCCCGATAGAATGCGACGAATGCAATAGTCGAAACCGTCACTGACAATGTGCGCGGGGATATCCTGCATGGCGCACATTTCAAGTAACGTCACCAGCTCTTCATCAATTCCGATCTCGTCAAGCAATGCGTCGATCTGCTTTCGCGCCGCGCGCACCAAAGACATCTGGGCACGCAGACAGTCTCGCGATCCAATTCGCCCCGCGCGCCACTCCTCCTCGAAGGTGAGCCACTTGGGATCGGCGTACGTTTCGAGAATGGCGTCAACCGCGTCGCGCCGCGAGATGGTGCCGTCGAAATCCAGAAACAGAATCGGTTTTTGCAGCTCAGTCATGAATGCGTTTTCCTTTGGTAGGCTCGTAAATCTTCTCCGGAAGTAGCTGAGAGAGTGGAGCGATCTGAAGATCGCGGTCCCTGAGTCCTTTAATTATCAATGGCAACGCGTCGACCGTATTCTTACGGGTGTTCTTTCCGGCACTATCGCCATCGTGAAGCAGGATGATCGATCCGGGTTGGGCCTTGCGCAGGACGTTGTCCGCGATTTGTCTCGGGGTGATTCGCTTCCAATCGAATCCGGCAACGTCCCACTGCACGGTTTGCAGATCGAGAGCGCGAGCGGCGCGGAAGTAAGCAGGGGTGCGCACACCGTACGGCGGCCTGGCCATTTGCGGTCTAACTCCTATTGTCTCGGCGATTACGCTTTGGGCACGTCTGATCTGAGCATGCGTTTGCGCAGCCCTTTGGAAGAGATAAGACGGGTGCGAATACGAATGGTTCCCCACCTCATGCCCTTCGGCAAGGACCCTCTGCGCGATGCCCGGAAAGCTTTCAACCTCGCGTCCAACCATGAAGAATGTCGCGCTGAGGTTGTACTTCGCCAGAACGTCGAGAATGCCTTCCGTGTCGGGCGACGGCCCATCATCGAACGTCAAAGCCACGGAGTTGGTGTCCGTGCGGCCGCGCCAGCACGTGCGGCCCAACCACTGCGAACGCACGGCGACAGCCGAGTAATACACGCTCGCCGCGGCCATCGCCACAGAACCCGTCGCCAGAATTGGAAGTCCCAATCGCATCGTTCGTTGTGTTCTCTGTGAAGAGCTTTTCAGGCAGTTCTCCTGCGCGTCGCTGCTGCAACCGGCTCCAAGAGAGCAAGTGCCAGGCAGGCAATCTCTGGTCGCGCATTGGGGCGCGCCATATTTTGCGATCGTAAAGCCATCGCATCGGTCGCCTTATCGTCTTGCAGTAAAGAAATGATCGCTTGTGCCGTTTCATTCGGGCCATGGGTAACTACTGCGGCGCCGGCATCGACCATTCGCTTCGCGTTTACGAACTCCGCTCCCGGGATCGGATCGAAGAAAACTACCGGCAAAGAGCACAACGCCGCTTCCGCTATCGTCAATCCGCCGGGTTTCGTCACCAGGATCCGGGCGGCCTGCATCAACGCTGCTACTTCACTGGTCCAGCCAACAACTCGCAACGACACTGGCGTTTTCACTTTTAAGCGTTCCAGCCGGCGCAGCGTGCGCTTGTCCTTTCCAGCCACCGCCACGATATGCATTGGTGAGTCGCTATTGCCCAGTCGTTCGACTACTTGATCCATTCGCGTTGGTCCCATGCCTCCGCCCATTAACAGCACCATCGGCGCGTTGTCGCTAATTCCATAACGGAGGCGGGTGGCCTTTGGATTGTGCGGAACGGCGAACGCAGGATCGACTGGGATGCCGCAAATCGAGATACGATCCGCGGGCGCGCCCCACGAGATCATTTCGGCACGCACGTGCTCGTCAGGAACAGTGAAGCCGGCAACCTCAGGCTGCACCCAGATTGGTTCAGATTCGTAGTCCGTAATCACACTCAGGATCGGCGCTTTAGTTAGTCCCAGACGTCGCGCGATAGCGGACATTTCGCAGGCGGCAACTTCGGCTGCCACAATGACGTCGGGATTGAAACTCTTAATGGTTGAAAACACTTTCGGACAACCCGCTCGAAATGCCCACGCGGGCGCGGTGCCTTCATGCTTCTGATTGACACGCGCAGTCGAGAAGCGATCCCAGACACCCGGTGCGTATCGCAGCATCAGCCAGTAGGGCCATTCGTAGCAGGCCCGAAACAACAAGCGGCACTCAGCCAGGGCATCGACAACGAGAACATTCGACGCGGGCGCCTGGCGGCTCAATTCATCCGCGACCGCCTCGGCGGCGCGAACATGGCCGGAACCGAATGACAATGTGAGCACCAGAATCTTCATATCACTGGGGCGCAGGCATCCTTGCCTGGGGTTCGCGAGCATCCTGCTCGTCCTTGCAAGTTACCAACTTGCGCATATCGTTTAGTTCTCCCGCCACTTCATTAATCTGAAACCAAGCGCGAGCGAGGCGACGGCCATCAAGCTGAGCACCAACAAATCATTTCCAATCTCGTGTCCGCCCGCGAGTGTCGTCTGCACTGCCCGCGCGGCAAACGTGGTCGGCAGCAGTTGCGCAAACACACGTAACGCGCGCGGCATCATCTCCGGCTCGTAATAAACGGGAGCGAGAAAGATCAGCCCCGCGCCGAGCGTGTCAGTTAGCAGCGAACCCTGGCTAAAGCTGCGCGCGCGCGCCGCGACGATCACTCCCAGCCCGCACAGACACAGGATCGTCAACAGGATTACGATCATCAGCAGGAGCAAATTGGGACTGATCTGAACACCGAGCAGACGTCCAAGTATCAGCAGCGTGGTCGTGCTTACTGCAGCCTGAGCCACTGCGAAAAGCAGCACGCCGAAAACATAGGAGGACGGCGCCAGCGGCAGCGTTGCGAACAGCTTGAGCCGTCCGGTGAAACGATTTTCCAAAAGGAGATAGCCCAACCAACTGATCGAAGTCAGTGAAAGCGAAAAAACGATTGAGCCGGCGAGAAAACGCAGACGGCTCTGTTGCGGCGCGCCTTCACCACCGGCGACGGCGTTGGCGAATAGGTACATCGCGGCCGGAAAAATGAGCGCGGCCAATAGAAACGGGCCAACCTCGCGGCGCGTGCCGGCAAACTGAATGCGAAAAACGCAGACGATGTCGGTCGCTCGGGTCACCCAATCGTCTCCGTTTCGTCTTTATCGAAGGGCTCGCCAGTGAGATTGAAGTAAACATCTTCGAGCGAAGCCCGAGCGATGGAGTATTCGGACAGCAGCTCGCGCGCAATATGCTGCTGCGCTTGCGCAAAGCTCGCAAAGTAACGGATTCTCAAGTCGCTAAGCGGATCGTCCGGATCGATCGAATTGATCGCACCGCGATAACTCACCCGATAGCTGCGGTCTACGCGGGTCAGCAGTTCGTCTAATCTGCCGAACGCGATGAGCCGCCCATTCGCGATGACGCCGACGCGATCGCTTAACCGTTCCGCCTCTTCCATATAGTGCGTCGACAGAATCACCGTCGTCCCGGTGTTGACCGCTCGACGAATCACGTTCCAGACCGCGCGCCGCGACGCCGGATCAAGCCCAGTGGTCGGCTCGTCCAAGACCAGCAGCGGCGGACGGCCCAGGAGGGCCAAACCGATCAGTATGCGTCGACGCTGACCGCCCGATAGCGAGCCGACACTCTTGTTTGTCTCGCCGATCAGTTGGAGTTCCGCAATCGCTTCCCGCGCCGCCTCGCAAGCTTCGCGTTTCGACAGGTGCTTAAGACGCGCGAACAATTCGAAGTGCTCGCGCACCGTCAATCTTTCAAAGACGCCAGCCTCCTGCGGCGTTATTCCCATTGCGCGCTTGGCCTGCTGCGGCTCTGCGAGGGCATCAACGCCAAACACGCTGACTGAGCCCGAGGTGGGACGAAGTTCCGTCGTGAGTTGCCGCAGGAAGGTCGTTTTACCCGCGCCATTCGGGCCGACGATCGCCACCACTTCACCACGCTGCACTTCGAGACTGATACCTCGGTTCGCCTCGGTGCCGTCGCGGTAGGTCTTAACCAAATCCTGCACGCGCACAGCAATCTCGCGCGGCGCCGGCGCGGGCAGCGCGCGCTCAACCCGAATAGAAGATAGGCTCTTGATCCTGACGGCCAAATTAGAGTCCTTTGTTAACTCCACTGCAGAAAGTCGAGCCCACCACGGATCGCCGTGAACGGACTGTTCCGATAAGCCGAAACTTCGTAAGGGCAGCCAATCTTGCAGCCCTTGCAGAAGTCCCACATCTGTGGCGACTGCTGGATAATCTTTCTCACTTCAGGGGACTCATAAATTTCGCGCAAGCTCATCTCAGGCGCGCCGCGATGAAGCGAGACAAATGCGCAGGGAAACTGAATCGAGCCATCAGGCCGCATGTTGACGAGATGCGACGCCGAGCGGCAGGGAAACTTCTTTGTGAATCCATCGTTGCGATAGAACTTGAAATAGTCCTGATAGAAGCGCACGCATTTGTGCTGCTTCTTTAGTTCAGTTACAAACGCCGCGACCCGGTCGAGTTCCTCTGCTCGCATTTCAACGTCTTCTGTTTTCCAGGTTGTGCGCACGACGTTGTGGACGGCTTCGGTGTGCAGGAGAAAGCCACGCTCTTCGCAGTACTCAGCCAGTGCCGGCAGATCGTCGAGGTTCTCTAGATCGACAGCCGCGTTGATTTGGATCGTGTTGTACTGAAGACTGCCTTTAATGTAGTCGAGCGCCTCGAGGATAGTCGGCAAGCCGTCAATCCCACGGCGCTGCGCAAACTTTTCGCGGTCGAGCGTGTCGATGGATACTTCCAACTGGTCCAGCTTTACGCAGGCTTCAGCGTACTTCTTAAGCGCCAGACCGTTGGTCGGCATCGAAGTGTAGAAGCCTTTCCGCGCCGCGTACTCGATATAGTCGGGCATGTGCGGATTCATCAGCGGCTCGCCACCCGAAAAGCTCCAGGCAAAGACGCCGAACTCGGCCGCCTCGTCCATTCGCGCAAAGACGCGATCGCGCACCGCGCGATCCTCAGGTTGCTGATTCTGCCAGATGGCGCAATAGCCGCACTTCATATTGCAGTGCAGCGTAGTTTCAAACATCACCATGAAGGGACGGTTGAAACGGTGCCGCAATTGCCGCAGCGCGTTCCTGGCCATTAAGGTTTTTTTCAACGCTCCCCTGTCCCTTGCCCGCGCGAATTAACTGCAAGCCTATAACGTAAACGTCTTGTCGCTCGGTTTCTGGTTGATGCGCACCTGTTTGAACTGGTGGCGTTCCAGCAAAGTTTTTCCGCTGTCGTAAAGCTCCAGCTTGACGGGCAGCTTCAGTTCCCGATCAATCCAAATCAACACTTTGCGCGCTGCCGGCAGACCTCCTACGGCGTCGTCCTTCGCGGTAAATTCGAACTTGTAAGCGGCTCGCCCGTTCAGCGGTTCCTCGCCGTCAAAATGTGAAGCGATACGCGGATTAGCCGCGTCCTGTTGGGCCCTTTCAATAATCTTTCCCAGGCCGACTTCGGTGATGGGGTGCCGTGAATCGGATAACGCGAGCGGTTCAGTTGGATCAAGTCGAAGTTTGCCCGCCAGCGCACCGAGCAAACCGTTCTGCCGTCCCAGGACCTTGCCATCATTGAACCCCTGGCGGTAGACGGCTGTCTGATCGACATTCCCGCGGTCGTTCAGCCATTCCAATCGTACGTCCAGAGGCTTGCGAAAGAAGAGACGAATCGTCTGTTTCTCTCCATCTGATATAGCTCGCTCTTCCTTCTCATAAAGGCAAACATAGTCCAGCACCCGTTCATAGCTGGCGGTTACATCGTTCCACGTGATCGGCGCTGACTCAGAAGCGGGTTTGCTTGAATTGGCTATAGGCTTCTGAGTGGGATCGCCGGCGCTGTCGGCAAAGTGTTCGGACCGGCAACTGCTGCCGGAAACGCAGACCAGCGCGAGTACCATCAAGCCGTGCGCGAATTTCTTGCCCTTTGGTATCAACTACCAGCGTCCCCTGCCTGTAAGCAAATCTTGTGTGCGTCGAATTGGCAAACCGATTCGCTCGATCAGGTGCAAGGAGCGTGCCGCGTTCCGCGATAATTGGGATGATTGAAAAACCTCACTTAACCCGATGACTTGCGGTAACTGTGTGCTTCGGGAGAGCGGTTGTGTGGCTTTACCTGTGAGGCATTTTATATTAAGTGAGGCTTTTTGAGTTCAACGAGGCTTAG
>JAWVEM010000136.1:0-3213 GCA_033856735.1 Blastocatellia bacterium | reverse complement strand
GCGCAAAGAGGCAAAGCAAAGGAGAAGATGACTCGGCGAAGATTCTATGCACCGCGAGCGGCATTCGCGCCGGATGGGAAGTCCTTAACGCTGGGCGCGGAAGAGACGCGTCATGCGCGCGATGTTTTGCGGCTGCAAAGCGGCGATGAAATCTTTGTCTTTGATGGCGCCGGCCAAGAGTTCCTCTGCGCCATCCAAACCATAAATAAAGATTCGGCGGACCTCAGTGTGATAACCGAAGTCGAACCGGCCCGTCCTGAATCACCCCTGAGTCTCACGCTTGCGATCGCTCTATTGAAAGGCGAGAAGTTCGATCTGGTGATCCAGAAAGCCACCGAGCTCGGCGTAAGACGCATAGTGCCTCTGGATACCGACCGCGCGGATGTTCGGATGCGAGATAGCGGCGGCGTAACGAAGCGGCTGGCTCGCTGGCGCCGAATTGCTCTGGAGGCAGCCAAGCAATCCGGCCGCGCATACGTTCCCGAGATTGCCGCGCCCCTTACCTTTAATCTTCTGCTGATGTCCGTCGCCGATGAAAACGAAACGTTAAGGGATGTTTCGTGGCTAATGTTTTCCGAGCGCGGAGGCCGTTCATTGTCTGAGGCGACGAACGGCTTTGCGAACGCCCCGAAAGATATCGTCGCCCTCGTGGGTCCGGAGGGCGGCTGGACCGACGACGAGATCAAACTCGCGAGTGAAAGCGGCTGGGAGATCGTCACGCTCGGCGGCCGCACGCTGCGGGCTGAGACCGCGGGCATCACCGTCGTCGCGCTCTTGCAGCATCGGTTTGGAGATCTGGTTTGAGTCGCAAAGCAGAAAGCCGGGTTTGAATAGCTATGGCATTCGACGTCAAAGAAATGCTTGATCGAGCGCGTGGCCATCTCGCGCAACGTCTCGGCGTGAGCGAACAGGACATTCATGAAGAGTCGATTGAGCCAACCGATTTCCCGGATGCCGCTTTGGGCGCAGCGGCCGAAGGCGAAATGAGCGCGCAAGTGATCACGCCGGGTTGGCGCATACGTGTTAAGGCAAACGGACAGACCTACGAATATCGCGCCAGCGCGCGACAGTTGCGGCTATTAAATTTCCACGGAGAAAATTTCAGGATTGATTAGCCACGAAAAGGCACAAAAGGCACACCAGAGATGAGGGCCTGCATTTTCATTTCTCTTGAGCTTTTTGTGCCTTTTTGCGGCTTTAAGAGCTACCAAGATCAGCGTCGCGCGACGATCGCAATTCGATCACCCTTCGGACTAACGGCGATGCGTGTGATGTTTTTCAAACCGGCGTTGGAAAAATCCGCGAGCTCTACCCAGGCGAAATCCGATTTCTGGCGCGCGAATACCTTCGAACCGTTCGCCATCAGGAGTACACCCGCCGACGTCCAGGCATAGTCTTCAACCCCGGGAAACGTCTTGATGAATGTCTCGACCGCCCGGCTTTTCAAGTCGAAGGATTTGATCAGCCACTCCTGATCGGAAACCTTCTGCACGAAACTGAATTTGTTCTCATGCGGCACCCGACGAAAAATCCGTCCGGGGTTATCGACGATCACTTCCGCTTTTCCCGATCGCAGATCAACCAACTGCAAAGTATTCGGTTTCCCTAAAACAAAAAGCGCCAGAGTGTGGTCGTCAACCCACAGGTGATAACCGACCGGCTTAATGTTTTCCAGGATCAGCGAAGGACTACCACCGGCGAGTGGAAACTTCCAAAGTCTTTGGGTCCCGTCGCCTTCGACGCGCACTACGGAGATAGATTTGCCGTCGGGCATCAGCGTAGGTGAGTACTCGCTTTCAGGCGTGTTGGTAATCTGAGTTGTAGAGGCCGCGCGAATGTCATAGCGGTATATGTCCGCCTGCTTTTCTCTGATGGATGTATAGAGGATGCTCTGGCCGTCAGGCAGGAACGAAGGCTGATTCTTATAGCCGGCCCAATTCGTAATCTTCACCGGCTGACCCAGCTTTATCTTTCCCTGGTTGTGCTTCAGATCAATGATGAAGATGTCACTGACCAGCGGAATCGGCGTTGGGGACGGTGAAGGAGTCTGCGCAACGGCAATGCCCGACGGCCAGATCAAAATACCGAGAACGATTAGCAGTTTTGCCGTGTGCAGCATTTCTACTCAGATCGACGAATTCAAAAACCGACACTTCGAAGGGGAATTCCTTCGGGCTTCTGAGCCCCGGAAGACGTCGCTTTAACTAGTCCCATAGCCTTCATAGCGCGCACCGTCAAGAAGCCGAAATCGTATTCCCCGGGGGCGTGGCTCGTTCGCAGGAAATGCGGAAAGTGATGGTGATTATTCTGAAGACTCGCACTAAACGAGGCGGTCACGGGAAGCCATTCGCCCAGGTTCATCGCATTGTCGCGCTCCTCCTGATAGCGTCGAGTGCCAAAGCGCCGATCATGGGTCCAGTAATTCTGCACCATGTTTATCCACAACGCGAAAACTCTCACACTGACCCAAAGCACAAGCGAGTACTTCCAGTCCTTTGTCAAAAACCACAGGAGACCAAAACTGCTGAGCTGAGAAAACACTCCGAAGTAACGACCTGAAGTTAGGCGAAAAGGCCAGGACTTGAAGATCGGCTCCTTTACCAAATTGGATTTGCATTCATAAGGAAAAATGCAGAGGAGCATGGTTCGCCAAAACCCGTCTTTGTCCAACTTATTTGGATCGCCATCATGATCGGAGAAAGCGTGATGGTGCCGGTGACGGTTGACCCAGCTCGTCGGATTTATATATATCCCCGTGACGTTATGAAAGACCACCACTGACTTGATGAACCAATCCTTGTAATCAAGTGTCTTGTGGGCTATTCCCATATGCATAACATCCGAAAGATAGAGTCCACCCAAAAACCAAATGAAGATCAGGTAGGTCAGGCCCCCGAATGCTCCAGCCACAAAACCCCAGTTTGAAGGTGCTGCCAAACCAGCGGCTACGAGGTGGGCGGTAACCAGGGAATACCCGGTTACGTTGTAAGGTTTCATAGCGGATCATCCTCCCGTTGAGTCGGCTCATATAACACGTCTGTCTACTCGTATCAAGACTCTTATCTTCCGTCCGCTTGCGCACCCGTCGCTCCTGTGTGATTATTGGTTCATGAATGCAATCATTCACAACCACCATATTCTTTCAAGGAGTCGATAAAGAGTGAAAGCGGAGTTAGCGCAGTTAATAGCTTTGCAGAACGCTGATACTAATAT
>JAWVEM010000135.1:0-3933 GCA_033856735.1 Blastocatellia bacterium | reverse complement strand
AATGCAGGCCCGAAGGACCGACCTGAATGTTGTCGGCCCTTCGGGCCTTCATTGTGTTTGTGGGCGACTTAACCCCGACCTGACCGTCGGGGCTTTTGCATCGCGGCCCTGCTTTGCTCAAAAAGGCAGCGCGAACTGTATCAGGTACAGAACCGCGAGCGGTAGCGAACGGGATCAAGACGCCACTTCAAGCAAGAATTCAGTATTGCCGAACCAATCGAGCGAAATAGCCAAGCGTGATTCCTTATCCCGCTCGCTACCGCTCGCGGTTCTGTAACATCGCTAATTCCTTGATCGACTTTTTGTGCAAAGCTAAGCGGCCCTTCGCGCCTCACCAAGCTGGATCAATGGTAAGCGAGAGGCCTTGCCGCCATTTGCGGCGCCAGGCCGTGGTAATACGGTTATGTGAAACGTCAACAAGTTCACGGCCGAAATGCCTTCTCCTCTCTTCAGGCAAAATTCAAGTGGCACAACAAGTGCCCTAACTACCCTGGGCGCAGGTTAGCGCGGTTATCAGTCGGCCCAACGGCATTATGCCCCGGTGATTAGCAACAGCCGTTCACTTCTGCCGCAAAACTCAAACCGATCTACTGCTCCGCCCTGTTCGTTCGAAAAAAAAGCTCGCCACCCCAGGGCTTGCCCGCCACTGCTCCAAAAAAAGAAAGGCCCCGAGATGAATCCAATCCACCGTCTAACCAGATCCGCATCCGTTCTATTCCTGTTAATTGCTCTGTCAACTTCTCAGAACATAGTCGGGGCTAACAGACGTCCCGCGAAAGCGCAAAAACGCGGACAGGCTGAGAAGCGACAACCGCGCGGCCGCCGCGCAGAACTCCTGCGTTTAGCGGCCCGGCGACGCACCGAGGCCATCCGCCTGGCCGCCCTCGCTGCCGCCGCCCGCCAGCGTGCCGCGGAAGACGCTCTGCGCGATCACGTCCAGTCGCTGATCGAAAAGGACGACGTCACCGGCGAAGATCCGGAAGTACGTCGCGTCGCAATCAACGCTCTGGGCCATCACGCCGGCACGGTCGTCGTGATGGATCCGAAGAGCGGACGAATCTATTCGGTAGTAAATCAAGAGTGGGCCTTGCGAGAAGCGGTCAAGCCCTGCTCCACCATCAAACTGGTTACCGGGCTGGCCGGCTTGAACGAAAAAATAATTGACCCGGCGGACACGACTACTATTTCTGATTCGAACAGGGTCAATCTCACCAGCGCTCTGGCTCACTCGAAGAATGAATATTTCCAGACGGTCGGCGGTCGAGTCGGTTTTGATCGGATGATCTCTTATGCGCGTCAACTTGGACTGGGTGAGAAGACCGGCATCAATGTTAAGAATGAGTCCCAGGGTCGAGTGCCCAAGCTGAAGTCCGGCTTTGCCGTCAATCATATGTCCTCGCATGGCGACGACTTCAAGGTAACCGCGCTGCAACTTGGAACGCTTGTCTCAGCAATGGCCAATGGCGGCCGCTTGATCACCCCATTCGTAGCGCGCACGCCTAAGGAAGAAACCAGGTCTGCCCCAAAGGTTCGTCGCGTCCTCGATATCAATGCCGATTCTTTCAAGCAGATGATTCCGGGAATGGTCGGTTCGGTCAGTTACGGATCTGGCCGGCGCGCGTTCAATTCACAGGAGGTCATCGCGGGAAAAACCGGCACCTGCATTGAGCAGGGCGCCTGGATAGGTTTGTTCACTTCCTATGCTCCGCTCAGCGATCCGCGTCTGGCCGTGGTGGTCATTGCCCGCGGCGCAGACGGCCGCAATCACTTCCCCGCCGCCGTTGCCGGCCGCATCTATCGCGACCTGGGCGCACGGTTCGGTGCGACGACCACGCAACAGATGGCCAGCAGCGCCAGCCCGCAACTTCAGAGAGACCTTTCAATTGCCAAATCCTCAACCTCAGCAGCGGAGAATGATTCGCTGGCAGCCGGTGACGAGGAGTCGGAGGACACGGACGAGGCGGCGCCGACAGCGCCCCACAAGACCGCGCCACCTGTGACGATTTGGGGCGACCCTCGCCGGCGGACCGACAGCAAAGTCAAACTTGCCGTGATGCCCATCTCAGATCGAACTCAACAGACTGCGAAGCATTCGCCGGCATTGCCGCAAACGAAATCAGACCCAACCGCGAAATTAAACCCAACCGTAAGACCCCGGCGAGTCACCAGCACCCCATAAAGGCGGCCGCATGATCTCGCTAGAAAGACCGTGACCAAAAAAGGAGACTTGATGATGATAGAAGAATTTATTACCAGCGATATTGGCGATGCACCACCGCCACAGCCTCAGAGCTTCCACCGCGCAGTCTTTGAGTTTGAAGAGAAACTAATCCGGGCGGCGCTGTTCGATGCCGGTAACAAGCCGACGATCGCAGCCCGAATCTTAGGCCTTAAGACTCACCAGACCCTGCTCGCTATGTTAGACAATCGGCATAAGAAACTGCGCGATGAGCTCGGCATAACGAAGCGAGTGCGGCGCAAGCCATTGATGAAACGGTGATCCGGCACACAACTCTGCGCCCCACTCAGACACGCACACCGCTCACTTCTCTTGAAAGCAATGGCGCATCCCATGCGTCGCCACACCCTCGGAACCAGATCATGAAAAGCTTTGAAAGCATCAGTCGCATACTCTCTGTGGCCGCGGTATGCCTCGCCGTCTTTTTGGTGAGCATGCCGGCAAGAGCCGCAGTCCTCGGCGACGAGGGCCCACTTAACCCCGGAGACGTTTTGATTGGACCTTGCGGCGTTCCCGGCGCGATGGGCCCCGGCGGAGTGAACGACGACTTCACCAACCGCAGCATCAATACCGGCATTGCCAATGTCGCTCCCGGCGGTCTTACTAATGCCACTGGCACAGTCGTGTTCCGAAACACGGTTCAGAATACCGGAGCCGGCGACGACGTGTTTCTGATTAGCGTGCCCACGGCGCCGGCCGGCTTCATGATCGAGATCAGCACCGATAACGGCGACCGCTATGTCATGCTGAACGCAGCAGATCCGACCGTCGCTCTGCCGGTTTCCTTCCGCGCCGCGGCAATAGTAATGGTGCGAGTTACGGCGCCGGCTGGTCTTCAAATACTTACCGGCTTTGATACGGTGGTCCGGGTCGTGTCAACTGTGACGCCAACGGCAGCCAATGAAACCATCGATCGTCTCTATACTGGTTTCATACGCCTCGACCGATCGGCAACTGTAATCAACTCTGCGAGCAATGCTGCGCTGGCCTCCCCGGGAGCAGAGATCGAGTTTGCCATAACCTACTCAAACGTCAGCAGCGTGGCCGGCGTTGGCAATGCTTTGCTTACTGCGCAAAATCTTGTCATCAGCGAGAATGGTAATTCCGCTCCCAACAATTGGGGCGAAACCACTGAACACATAGTCGGCGCATCAGACACTCGCGGCGGAATCATCATCGGTGATCAAGGTGGATCGAAATCGCTTACCGATATTGTTTCGACCCTGAAAGCCGGACAATCAGGTGTTTTCAAATTCAAACGGAGAGTTAAGTAGTTGAGTTGATGATCGGAGAACGAAGTTGCTCACGCCTGATTCAAAAACAAACGGCATTCTGCAACGCGACTTAACCATGGCGTTGTTTGGCACTCGCGCACATTCGCGTGTGCTGGTCGCAGACGACGATCCGCTCACCGCGCAACTGCTGACCTTGATAGGCGAGACCCAGGGATTCGAGGTTGTTGCCGTTGACGATGGCCGCAAGGCTTTTCGGATGCTGAAATCAGATGCCGGTTTCGCGGCCGCTGTTTTCAACATGACGATGCCCCATCTGGAGGGCGTTGAAATCGTTCGTTATATGAAGACTGAAAAACGACTGATGCGAATACCAGTGGTCATCGTGGCCGGTGACCAGGGACTGAAGCTCATCGCGGACAGTTTCGCGGCCGGCGCACTTGCATTTCTACCCAAGCCATT
>JAWVEM010000134.1:0-16107 GCA_033856735.1 Blastocatellia bacterium | reverse complement strand
TCGGCGGATGGCATTTCATTCCTCGGTCCGTTGTTGAATCAAAGACGGAAAGTAGAAAAGCAATTTGGCGGCCAGCGGTAAGGTGCTGAGAATAAAGAATCAGCCATTGCCCAAAATGCTCGATACTTCGACAATGACGAAAATCCGAGCAGAACAAACGAGGGTTGATTCAACAGCGGGTTAAAGAACGATTTAACCGGCTGATGCGATCGGGGTGCTCTGCCTGCCGGTGTGAGACTGCTTTTTGCACACAATTCGAAAGGGCGTGAACTAGGCTATGCGTGCTGAGGGGTCGTAGACTTTTTTGCTGGGGGAAAATCGACGGGAGTTCACTTCTGTGGCTTCGTCTTGAAAAGCTTCTTGTTGATTTTTAGCGACTGGATCTTCGATTCGAGCGTGGAGCGCACAATTCCTAATTTGGCAGCTGCGCCTGACGGTCCGGCTACACGCCCTTGGCTTTCCCGCAGTGCTTCTTCTATCACTTCTTTTTCTTTAGCTGCCAGCTTCTGCGAAAGGTACAGCTTGCCGCCTGATCTCTGATGAGACTGTTGTGATAGCCAGCTTTCATCTACGGCAAAGATTGGTGTTTCGCACACGACTACCGATCTTTCGATCACGTTCTGTAGTTCGCGGATGTTTCCAGGCCAAGGGTATGACTGGAGCAACTGCAACGTCTTCTTGTCGACACTGCGAATGTTCTTGCCCGCTTTGCGCCCGTAGCGATCGATGAAGTATTCAACGAGCAAAGGAATATCCCCCCTTCGTGCCCGCAAAGGCGGCAGCTCGAGCGGGAATACGTTTAGTCGGTAATAAAGATCCTCGCGGAACTCGCCGCTGGCAACGGCGGCTTTCAGATCGCGATTCGTGGCAGCGACGATGCGAACATCAACGCTGATCGACTGTGTGCCGCCGACCCGCTCGAATTCCCGTTCTTGTAACACCCGGAGTAGCGCGACCTGAGTGTCGGGCAATAGTTCGCCTACCTCGTCAAGGAAGATCGTTCCGCCATCGGCGAGTTCGAAGCGCCCTTGTCGACGCTGCATGGCACCCGTGAACGCCCCTTTCTCATGGCCGAACAACTCCGAGGTGATCAAGTCACGCGGAATTGCGGCACAGTTCACACTGACGAATGCACGCGAGGCGCGATTTGATCGTCGGTGAATGGCACGGGCGACAAGCTCCTTGCCGGTTCCGGTCTCACCCGTTATGAGAACCGTGGAATCGGTTGGCGCAACCTTAGAGATGCGCGAGAGCACCGTTTGCAGCGCGGGCGAGGTTCCAATGATCTCCTCGAACATCGAGGTCCTGTCTATCTCTTCACGGAGAGCGACGTTTTCCTGATGCAGTTTCTCTTCAGCTCGCTTGCGGTCCTCGATATCCGTACAGGTGACGTACCAACGTCTGATTTGTCCCTTGTCATCGCGAACCGGGTTCGACCGAGCCAGAAACCAGCGGTAAGTTCCATCGCCATTGCGCAGCCGTAACTCTAATTCGTACGCCGATCCTGAAGAGCGAGCACGATCAAAGTGATCTCGTTCGCTGGCTAGGTCATCTGGATGAACGAACGCACCGTGCTCAGCTGTCTGCCGCCACTTCTCAAGACTAAGGCCGAGGTAATCAAGTGCGATGCGGTTAACATGGAGACGTTCACGATTGGCTCCATACACACCAACAAGTTGGGGCGCGAAGTCCAGGATGTGGCGAAGCTCCATTTCCTGCTCCCGCATCTTTTCTTCGGCGGTCCTCCGTTGTTCCTCGGCGCGCTTGAGTTCTTCAATGTCGAGGTTTATCCCGATCCAGTAGAGCAACGTCCCGTCGCTTGCGCGGAGAGGCTCGAGCCGGCTGAGGAACCAGCGGTACGTTCCTTCAGAGTTTCTTATTCGGAAGGCCGCTTGGCCGGCCGTCCCGGTTCTGTTACAGGCTGCCCCGACTCTAAGCGTCTCTTCATGATCATCAGGATGTACGAGCTCGATGTGGGTGTCCCACGGTACATCGGTCTCCACCCCGGAGCGAAGAGGATCATTCTTAGCGAGACCGAGGTAATCCGCGTATTGCTCATTCACAAAAGTGAGGGTGCCAGACGGCACCGCGTACCACGTGTATGCCGGAATGGTATTGAGCGTCTTTCGCAACTGTGCTGCAAAAGACGGTTCTTGCGCCGATGCGGTGTCTATATCCGATCCGTCACTGCGGTCGGCTTCATATTTCCGAGGCGTAGCCATGCGTGCATCACCCGATGGTTAAGACGATCTTGCCCCCGACGTGTCTGCTGCGACTGAGTTCCAATGCCTTCTTGGCATGCTCCAGTGGCAGAACCTCTTGAACGAGGGGTCGCAGTTTGCCCTCGTCGATGATCTTTCCTATGTCCGCGAGGCGCTTGCCATCGGGCTTGACGCCAATCATCGTAGCGCGCACGCCGCTTTCCCGTGCGAGGTCCTGCCGAGGCTCCTCCAACAGCGCCACGAGAATCCCGCCTTTTTTCAGGACGGCGAAAGATCGCTTGTGCGAATCAGCGCCCAGAGGATCAAGCACAACATCCACGTCGTGAACGGAGTCTTCGAAGCGAGTCGTCTTATAGTCGATCGTTTCGTCGCAGCCGAGTTTTCGGATCAGATTGAGGTGATCGGTGCCGGAAGCAGTGCCGATCACCCGTGCGCCGTGCGCCTTTGCGAGTTGCACCGCCATCGACCCAACTCCGCCCGCGGCTGCGTGGATAAGCACCGTCTGCCCTGCTTGCAGTTCCGCTGCGTCAAATAACGCCTGGTGCGCTGTCAGTGCGCCGATGGGTATGGCCGCCGCGGCGGGGAAATCGAGCCCGCTGGGCTTTAATGCCAAATCGATTTCGTCGCCAACGGCAAACTCCGCATCGGCGCCATCTCCTGACAGATGAAGCATACCGAAGACTTCATCACCAGGCTTGAACCGTTCAGCATCATCGCCTAATTTCTCGATGATTCCAGCCAACTCCCAGCCCAGAGTCAGTGGCAGCCGATGGTCGAGCCACGAGCGGGCCTTGCCTTCGGCGACCATCCAGTCCAGCGGGTTCACGCCAGTTGCTTTGACTCGGATCAGTGCCTGACCGCGCCCCGGCTCGGGTCGAGGAGCCCGAACAATTTTGACGCCGGTCGGATCGCCGTAGGAATGGATCCGTGCGGCGCGCATTGTTTTCGTCGGATGCTTATCCGGTCGTTCGCTTTGTTTCGCGGATTCGGACAACTTGCTGAACGGCGTGCCCCGCTCGCGCCATCGGCCTCTGACGACCTTTGGACATTGCGGTTCGTGTTCTGATTCGAGCCATCCGCCTGTGAACCCGGCCTTCTGCAATCCTCGCCAGATGTATGGACTGCGGCGCATGAGATTCCATAGAAGACCCGTCCGGTGGTTCTCGATCATCATCACGATCGGGCCCTGATCCAACCCGTAATTCAGCGGGCTGACCCAACCGCCGAAGGTCGGATTAAAGCTGGCGCGCAGACCATATTCACTGCGCAAGGCGGGATGCGCACGAACCAACTCTCGCAGCGTGTCAATGACAAGCTCCGGTGCAAAGGGTAGCGATGCTGCGACGGCGCCGGGCGCGAGCGTGCCGTCATCAGGTCCGTTGGGTATGCCTCGCGCTTCGTACATCCAGAAGACTCGATCGACTTTATCGATGGTTTTCGTCGCAGGGCCGGGGCCATCGCTGGCACTTACACCCCAGCAGAGCGGTCCATACCCTCCGAAGTTTTGCGGATTCTCCTCGGCATACTTGCGCTGCACGTTCGTGGCGCGGCGACTGTTCTCGAAATAGTCGAGCCCCTTGTCTTGCATGAACCCGTCGACAATTCCGCGTAGGTCGAGCCAACTGTGGCTGAGCTGGTGGATAAAGAGCGGCCCCATGTGTAGGTATTCGATTCCGTAATGTTTTCGCCAGTCGAACGTTTTCTGCCACGCGCGATAGCACTCCGGCGGCAGGGCGAAGGTGGTCGAGCCAAGTGCCAGCACGTGCATCAGCAGCGATTCATCGTAGCCCTGGTAGCGATAACTGATGAAGCCGTTCTCTGGCGTTCCTCCGTGGACTATGGTGACGTCTTCGAAGCTCATGGTCGGCCAATCGTTCTCATTGCTCGGAACAGCGTACAAGGCCCACTGCCAATCGGCGCGCCGATAAAGGGCGTCGGCGGTTTCGCGGATTTCACGTTCAACCGGCGCGTCCGCATCAAAGAACATTCCTGCCAACAGCATCCCCGCCAGCAGAAACGCGCTATCCACTGTCGAAAGCTCGCACCGTCCGGCGCGACGACCATCTTTCATTTCCAGGAAATGATAATAGAAACCCTTGTACCCAGTTGCATCGGGCTCGGGCCCCTGCGGACTGTGTTCAAAAAATCGCAGCGCGGTCAGAACGCGTTCGGCCGCGTCCGCACGTTTTAGCCAGCCATTGTTCACGGCAACCGGATAACAACTCAGTCCTAACCCCGTGGCCGCTATGCTGCATGGCGAATCTTCACGGGTGTTGTCGGCCACCAGCCCGTTTCGAGCATTTGTGTGATCCAGAAAATAGCGGAAGGCCAATTGCTGAAGTTCGAGGATATCGTCAGGCAACTCGGACATGCCAGCGAGTGAAAGTTTTCCTTCAGGCTTACCCATTGATTTCTTCCAGCTGCCCACCACAACCTACATACTAGCAAGCACGCCAAGAAAGTCGCGCTGGTCACCGGCGGAAGTTCCGGCCTGGATGATACACTGCGCATGTAGCCGAAATCATTGAATACGCGAGGCACGGCACAATTAGCTAACAAGCTACTGCTGCCAACCACCGCCGAGCGCCTTGTAGAGTTGGACGAGCGAAAGCAATTCGTTTCGTTTCGTCTGGGCCAAACTCAGCTCAGCGTTGAAGAGTTCACGATCCGCGTCCAGCGCGTTGAGCAGCGAATCAATGCCACCCTCATATCGGAGGTGTGCCAGTCGCGAACGATCTTGCAGAGTCGTCACCAACAACTCCTGTTGCGCGCGGATCTCTCTCACCTTGCGGTACTGGACGAGCGCATCGGAGACTTCGCGGAACGCGGTCTGAATTGTTTGCTGATATTGCACAACCGCGAGTTCCTGCTGCGCCTTTGCAAACTTCACGTTCGACTTCAACCGGCCCGCGGTGAAGATGGGCGCTGTGATCTGTGGGATGAATGACCAGACGCCGCTCGTGAACAGATTCGAAAGTTGATTGCTTTGAAACCCGAGATTTCCCGTTAAGCTGATGCGCGGAAAGTAGGCGGCCTTCGCCGCGCGGACTAGAGCGCCTTGTGCTTCGAGGTTAGCTTCGGCAGAGCGAATGTCCGGCCTCCGGTCGAGCAAAGACGATGGCAACCCCGCAGGTACCGACGGCAATCCTTCCTGTTGCGAGAGCGGGCGCCCTCTCGAAATTGATCCCGGATTATTGCCAAGGAGCAGACTAATCAGGTTTTCAGTTTGCTCGATGGCGCGTTCAGTGTCAGGGATCGTTTGCGACGCCTGGTACACCAACTCTTCTGCCTGCCGCACGTCGAGCATTGTTGCTAACCCGCCCTGCTGCCTTGAGTTGATGATGCGAAGTGATTCCTGACGAGCTGCGAGTGTCCGTTTGTCAATCTCAAGCTCGCTGTCCAGTTCAATTAGACTAAAATATCCGGTCGCGACATCACTGACGACAGTTGTCATCGCCGCTTTGCGATCTTCCGCTGACGCGCGCAGCTCGGCGCGCGCTGCATTCCTTTGTTGGCGCACTCGTCCCCAAATGTCCAACTCAAAGCTAAGAAGATTCAATAAGACGCTGCCTATATTGCTGGTTCGGCCGCTTGCGTGTGTGCTCGTCAGGTCGGCGCTGCCTTCGACCTGCGGAAACTGAGCAGAGCGCGCGAGTCCAAGGTTGGCGCGCGCCGCATTGATGCGTGCCAGCGCCGCCCGCAAGTCATAATTCTGGACCATCGCAGTTCGCACAAGATTCTGAAGCTCTTCGTCTTTGAAAACTTCAAACCACTTGAGATCTCCGATCGACGTTTGGTCTGCTGGTGCCGTTGCGTCAATGCCCCGAAACGTGCTTGGAATCGGCGGTCGGTCGGTTTTCTTCTGGCCGATTATGGTGCCGCCCAACAAGCTAACGATGACAGTCGCAAGTATCAATTGCTTCGTCATTGCATCTTTCACTCTCCCGCAGGCGCAGGTTCTGCGTGCGGCGCACCTGGAATCGACCCGTGTTGTTTGCTGAACCTCATCGCGAATTTCTCGACGAGGTAGAAGCCCACCGGGATGATGAAACTTGCGAGGAGTGTATCGGCCATCATGCCGCTGATTACTACCGTGCCAAGTATCTGTCGTCCGGCCGCGCCCGATCCGGTCGCGATCCACAACGGCACGCACCCGAGTATGAAGGCAAACGAGGTCATAAAGAGCGGACGGCGGCGGAGCCGTGCTCCCTCCAACGCCGCATCCACAAGATTGCGTCCCTTTTCGAGTTCAACCTTGGCGAACTCAACGATCAGGATTGCGTTCTTTGCCGCCAGTCCTATCAGAACGATCAGACCGATCTGTCCGTACACGTCCAGGTCAAAGCTGCGGAGCCACAGGCCGGCGAAAGCTCCGAGGACCGCAATCGGCACCGTCAGTAATACCGAAAACGGCAAAGACCAACTCTCGTAGAGCGCCGCCAGAATCAGAAAGACGAAGATGAAGGACAGAGCAAAGGAAGTCACTGCGCTGCCCGAAGTCTTCTTCTCCTGATAAGAAAGATCCGACCAGTCGTAACCGATTTCCGGCGGCAGCGTTTGCTGCGCGACTTCTTCGAGCGCAGCCATCGCCTGTCCTGAGCTGTATCCCGGTGCGGCGCTGCCAAGCACCTGCGCCGCCCGATAGAGATTGAAACGAGTCGTGAATTCCGGGCCGTTGATGGTGCGCGTCGCCAGCAGCGCCGAGAGTGGAACCATGTTGCCGTCATTGTTCCGCACGTAATAACCATTCATGTCTTCCGCAGTGCGGCGCTCTTCGCCTTCGGCCTGCAGAAAGACGCGCCACTGCCGCCCGAATCGATTGAACTGATTCAAGTACAAGCCGCCGAGATTTGCTTGCAGCGTTTGATAGACGTCACCGACCGCCACTCCCTGCTTTAAGACCTTGTCGCGATCAACGTCGGCGTAGATTTGCGGCACAGCGGCGTTGAATTGCGTGATCACGCCAGTCAATTCCGGGCGCTGACGCGCGGCGGCCAGGAACTTCTGTAGATTCTGATCGAGGAATTCGACCGACCCGCCGCTGCGATCTTGCAGCCAGAAGGAAAACCCGCCTGCATTGCCGAGTCCCGGAATGGCCGGCGGCATGAAGGCAAAGGCGATTGCCTCCGGAACCTGAGTCATGAGTTGCCGGTTCAGCGAATCAACGATGGCGCGCTCCTGGAGTTGCTTCGACGTTCGTTCTCCCCAAGGCTTCAGGCCCAGGAAAAAGAAGCCCTGGTAAGAGGCCGAGGTGCGAGTCAAGAGACTGAAGCCGCCGACCGTGGTGGTGTACTGCACGCCTTCGTTCTGCGCAATGATCTTCTCAATCTTTCGCAGCACTTCATCGGTGCGTGACAGTGAAGCTGCCGCAGGAAGCTGAACGTTCAAGAACGCATAGCCGGAGTCCTCTTCGGGCAGAAAGCTGGTCGGCAGTCGCTTACCCAACAAGCCATCGAGCGCCATGAACGCAACCAGAATCAGCACCGCAATGATCGCTTTGCGAATCAGCCCGCGACTCCAACCGAGGTAATACTGCATGACCTTTTCAAACGCGCGATTGAACCCTCCAAAGAAGCGGCCGAGGATGCCTCTTGATTCTTTCCGCGGTCGTAGCAGCAGTGCTGCCAGCGCTGGCGAAAGGGTTAGCGCGTTGAAAGCCGAAATCAGCATCGAGACGGCAATCGTCACCGCAAACTGATTGTTTAGCCGCCCCTGCACGCCGCCGATGAAAGCCACCGGCAGGAAGATCGAAGCGAGGATCACCGCGATGGCCACGACTGGTCCTGAGACTTCCTTCATCGCCTGCAGCGTCGCATCACGAGGGCTGAGCCCGTCCTCGATGTGATGCTCGACGGCCTCCACCACCACGATCGCATCGTCAACGACGAGGCCTATGGCGAGAACGAAAGCGAACAAGGAGAGCGTGTTAATAGAAAAACCCAGCAGCGGAAAGATGGCAAAAGTTCCAATCAACGACACGGGAACGGCGATCAGCGGAATGAGTGTCGCGCGCCAATTCTGCAAGAACAGGAAGACGACAATCGCGACGAGGATCATCGCTTCGACCAGAGTTACTACGATTTCGTAAATGCCTTCAGTCACGGGGAGCGTGGTGTCGAGCACGACCGCGTAATCCAGGTCCGACGGAAAGCGTCCTTTCAATTCTTCCATCGTCTTCTTGACGCCGCCGGCCACGGCCAGCGCATTCGAGCCGGGGGCCTGAAAAACCGCGATAATGGCAGAGGGCTGGCCGTTCATCCGTGAACTCTGTTGATAGCTCTGGGCTCCCAGTTCGATCCGCGCCACATCCTTCAACCGCACGACGGAGCCATCCGGTTGGGAGCGCACGACGACCTGCCCGAACTCTTCCGGGGTCTGCAGCCGTCCCTGCGCCCGAACGGTGTAGGTTTTTTCGGTTCCCGCCGGCATCGGTTCTGCGCCGACCTGACCGGATGGGTTAACTGTGCTCTGCGCTTTGACAGCGTTGGCGAGATCAGGGACCGAGAGACCGAGCTTGGAAAGTACGTCCGGCTTGATCCAGATACGCATGGCGTAATCGCTCGCGCCAAACACCCGCACTTCGCCGACGCCCGGCACGCGATACAGCGCGTCGTTGATGTTGATGTTGGCGTAGTTCGCCAGGAAAAGCGTTTGATAAGTCTGCTTTGGCGAGTAGAGCGCCACGACCATCATCGGCACTCCGGTTGACTTCCGAATGGTTAATCCGAACTGGGTGACGTCGGTCGGAAGATTTGGCTGCGCCTGCGCGACGCGGTTCTGCACGTTGACCTGATCGTTGTTGGGGTTGGTGTCAACGTCGAAGGTCACGGTCAACTGCTCCGTGCCATCATTCGCATTCGTCGACTGCATGTAGAGCATGTTGTCCACGCCGTTCATCTGCTGTTCGAGCGGCGTGGAGACCGACTGTTCAATCGTGACCGCATCTGCGCCGGTGTACGTCGTCGAGACGTTGACCTGTGGCGGGACAATCTCCGGCAACTGGGCCAGGGGCAGGCTGCGCATGGCGATCAGACCGACGATGACGGTGAGGATGGCGATGACCATCGCCACGATTGGCCGGTTGATGAAGAATTTGAAGATCATCGGTTTGTCTCTGGCTCCAAAGTTGAAAATCTAAGGCTCAACCTTTGCTAAGCGGTTTCGGATTGACCACCGCTCCCGGTCTGACCTTTTGGAGTCCTTCAACTATGACTGACTCGCCGGCTTTTAACCCGTCTTCGATAATCCAGTTCGAGTCGGCTCGATCGCCGACTTTCACCGTCCGAATCTCAACCTTGTTATCTCCTCCCACGACGGCAACCTGGTAAGTGCCCTGCAGCTCAGTGACCGCGCGTTGCGGAACTAACAAGGCGTCATATTTCGTGGCCGTTACGGCGCGCACACGGCCGTACTGTCCGGGCCGCAGCACGTTCTCGGGGTTCGGAAAGAGGCCCGCCATACGTATCGCCCCCGTCTTCTCATCAACCTGTCGGTCAGCGAAGTAGAAACTGCCCTTCTGCGGAAACGTCGAGCCGTCAGCCAGAATCAGCTCCAACTCGATCTGCGCGACACTCGCTCCCGATCTGGCGTTGATGAGACCGGCTTTGTTGAAATACAGATATTGTTGTTCACTAAGCGTAAAATAAATCTTGATTGGATCGACGGTCGAGACGGTGGTTAGTGCCGCGCTCTGTGTGTTTACCAAGTTTCCTACTTGCGCTTGCGCCAAGCCCGCAATGCCATCGATGGGTGAGATGATGCGCGTGAAACTCAAATTCAATTCGGCAGTGCGCACGCCAGCCTTCGCATTTTCAATCTGTCCTTCTGTTGCTTTGACGGTTGCCTTCGCAGTGATGACTTGAGCGTTGGCTGCGCGAAGTTGGGCGCGGGCTGTCTCGACCCCGGCTTCCGCCGCGGTCACCTGGGCTTTCGACACGGCGTTCGCCTGTGCGGCGTTGTCGTAATCCTGCTGCGTTACCGCTTTTTGCTCCAGCAGTGGCGCATACTTGTTGACGTCGAGTTGCGTCTTAATCTGGTTCGCCTGCGCTTGCGCCAACTGAGCTTGCGCCTGAAGAAGCTGACTGTTCGACTGCGCGACTTGTGCTTCGGCCTGCTTCACCTGCGAGCTTACCTGTTCGAGCTGCCCCAGAAATTGCGCGAGCTGGCCCTGTGCCTGGTCCAATGCTGCTTGAAAAGGACGCGGGTCAATCTCGAAGAGCAATTGGCCTTTCTTAACGACTGAACCTTCCTTGTAATCCTGCCGCAGAAGATAGCCGGAGACTTGCGGCTTGATGTCGGCGTTGGTGATGCCCTCAGTCGATCCGATCCATTCGTTGTAAACGGGAACATCTTTCTGCTGGACTTTGACTACTTGCACGTCGATCGGTCGCGGCGCGGCTTCCGCAGGTTTGTTCGAGCGGCTGACAAAGATTAGGAAGGCGAGGACCAAGGCGGCTGCAACAGCAACCATAGGGATTAGAACCTTGCGTTTAGCCAGGATAGTTTTCAGTAGGGCTCGCATGAGCGTCTCCGTCCTCGCCTGCTATCATTCATTTCAATTCACTGCCGCGAACCGTCGGTTGAGCGCGCTCTGATTACGAACCGTTCTATGACCGTCATAGCGATTCCAAGCGTAGTCCCTTCAGTTCGATTGGTTCACTCGGACAGTCCACATCCCCTCACTCGAGAAATCCATTCGCGAACGTAGGCCGGGCAGTTTCGAAGTTCGATTCCGCTGGCCTCCGCAACGTTAAGCGCCCTGACGGCTTCAAGACTCACCACCGTGACCTGTGTGAGATCTAGCGCCAGTCTGCCCTCCGCTGTCTTCTCGTTCTCCACCAATTCCTGCAACACCTCGACGTATGCACGGTCAATGCGTCCACTCACGCGGAACACCACGAAACCACTCGGAGTAACAACCCGTTCAATTTTGCACGCCATAGCGGCTCTCCGCTCTAAACTGGTTGCGATTTTGCTTCATGCTTGTTACGACATTGCGCGTTGCTCCAGCCAGTCAACGTAGAGCTGGCGCTCCGCGAACAGCCACGATCCGTCCACCTTTGTGAACGTGTCGAGATAGCGGAGCGAGGCAATCATCAATCCGCACTTGTTGCCCTCGACCGTGACGTGATGCGCAAGGCAGTAGGCTTCCCCCGTGGCCCGTTCGTCGGTTAGCGTGAAAATGGTGCTCTGTCCGACGAAGTGCGTAGTGGCGTCGTACTGGTTCAGCTCTGCGAAGACTGGAGCGAGCGCTTCGCGCGAATGCAGTTCCTGTGACGGTTTGAGATCTTTGGCGTTCATGTACACCACGAAGTGGGTGTCTTTGGTAAAAAGGGCCATTTGACCTTTCGCATCGCGTCGGTCGGCGCAGTGCGCATAGGCCTCGATAAGTTCCCGGATCGCGAGGCGGTCCGCAGCCTCGTTGGGTGAGATCGCGACATGCTTACTCATGAGTTGGTATCCTTGCCCTTCCGATCACCTCCGACAGAATGAAAACGGGGGAAAAGGCGTGTCGCATTACCTCCGAGCACGGCGCGCTTTTCCGAATCATTCAACTCTGAGCTCTCCAAGATCCGTTGCTTCGCGTTGACGGCCAGGTCTCGGCGCAGGTACGGGAAATCAGTACCAAAAAGAACTTGCTCGATTCCCGCTACATCGCGCAGCATGCGAAGCACGGGATCGGTTGCAGAAAGAGCCGTGTCCCAATACATCCGGCGGAACATGTCAGCAGCGGTTCCTCGCTGCTCGCCGCCCGCGATGAAGCCCATCTCATCGATGATTGCAAAACGCGCTGCTAGAAAAGGGGTCGACCCTCCAGCGTGAGAGAAGATGTACTTAACACTTGGCGTCCGCGCGAACCTGTTCGTGTAGTGCATTTGGGCCACTGCGCGATTTGTATCGGTCGGGAAGTCCAGCAGGTTGTCGGGTAGTCCTAAGGAATGTGCAACCGCGTCTGGCGAAGGATTGGGATGTACGAAGACGACCGCTTTGCGACGCTCAAGTTCTTCGAAGACCGGCTCCAGAGTAGCGTCTCCCAGGTACACGCCCCTAGCGTTCGTGAAGAGAACAAGACCATCGAGTTTGAGGACGTCGAGTGCGTACGACAGCTCTTCCAGGGACGCATCGATATCCGGCAGCGGGAGACAAGCAAAACTTGCGAATCTCTCCGGTCTGGTATGAACGAGTTCGGCCGCGAATTCGTTGCACCGCCGTGCCAACGACCGAGCCTGCTCACTATCGCCAAGGTGCACTCCAGGCGTGCTGACTGACGTGACGGCAACATCGATCCCAGCGTCGTCCATGAAAGAGACCATCGCCTCTTTGGACCACTGCAGAGGCGCTAATCCCCCGACTGGAGCATGAGAATCATTTGTCTCTCGCCAGAAGAAGTCCGGCAGTATGTGATGATGAGTGTCGATCGTCAACTGTTTGTCCTCTCTCCCTTTGCGCATCTTTTACCTACCGACTCCATGTCCAAACTTGCCGAGGCAAGACGAGACGAGCAAGTTCCCGGAAGTCATCGGCGTAGCCTCGCGTCCGGAAATGAGTTCGCTCGATCGCGGTAGCTCGGGCTTAAAAGGGATAAGCTGCCGGTTGATGTTGAATCGTGACCCAATGGTCGGTGGTAAATTCGCGGACGATCCATTCCCCGCCAAATCGGCCGACGCCGCTGTTCTTTTCGCCGCCAAAAGGTCCCGTGGGCGCATCATGAACGCTGTGATCGTTTATGTGCGTCATGCCAGCCTCAAGTTTCAGCGCGAACTGAACGCCACGTTCGCGATCTTTTGTGAACACGGCGCTTGAGAGCCCAAATTCCGTGTCGTTAGCGACCCGGAGTGCTTCCTCCTCACCGTTCACTTTGATGATGGGGGCAATGGGACCGAACAACTCGTCCCTGGCGATGGACATGCTATTGTCAACGTCGACGAATACATGAGGCGGCAGGACCAGACCCTGTGCATCCCCACCTAGAAGTTGCCGTGCACCCGCCGCAAGCGCTCCTTCGATATGGGCTAGATGACCCTTGAGCTGCTTCTCGTTAATGACCGGACCGATCGCCACTGACGGGTCCTTGGGGTCACCATATTTCAGACCCTTCACATGCTCGACAAATTGATCCACGAACTCGTCATAGACCTTTGCGTCCACAATAATCCGATTTGTGCTCATACAGATTTGCCCTTGGTGCAAAAACCGCCCGAGGACGTTCGCACGCACCGCAACATCGAGATCGGCATCGTCCAGGACTACGCTGGGATTGTTACCGCCAAGTTCCAGCGCGACACGCTTGATCTGAGGGGCGGTCATCGCCAGAGACCCGATACGCCGACCGACCGGCGAGGAACCGGTGAACGAGATCATCTTGGGAATGGGATGCAGAGTGAATGCATCGCCGATTTGGTCGGCTGGACCATTGACGATGTTGAGCAGTCCTTGTGGTAGACCAGCCTCTTCAAAGATTTTCGCGATAAGCAGTCCGCCGGTGATGGGTGTGTCAGGTGCGGGTTTAGTCACCACGGCGTTCCCCAGGGCGAGGGCGGGCGCGATTGAGCGCTGAGAAAGATACATCGGCATGTTCCAAGGGCTAATGACGCCGATCACACCCAGCGGAAGACGATAGGAGCGACTCTCCTTACCGAATTCATCACTTGCGAGAATTCTGCCCTCAACGCGATTTGGGAAGGTGGCCGCTTCGAGCGTGATCCACCGAACAGATTGAAATTCGGCTTCGGCCTTTAACCGAGTTCCTCCTGACTCCCGAATCAACCAGTCGGTTATCTCTGCATGGCGGGCGTCCATGATTGATACTGCCCGCAACATAACCGCGGCTCGTGCGGCCGGGGCAGCTGAGGACCAGGTGATTTGGGCCTTAGCAGCAGTGCGATATGCCTCATCCAGATCTGTCTGGTTGCATTCGATGATTTCGGCGACAACCTCCCCTGAATAGGGATCTTTATCGATTGACTTCGTTCCGAGCGCCCCCCGGCGCCAGCTGCCGGCGATGTACTGGCCGTCAAATCCTTTATAGGGTGCCGGCGTTGGCGAAGAGGTTCCTGTCAAATTAGATTCGGTACTCACCATGACTGTTTCCTTTTGCGAGTTTCTTGTTCACACTCCGAGAGAAGACTTAATGAAATTGGCGGCGCGCCCCGCGACCATGTGGGTCGAAGCGTTGGTCCCCGGCCCCGTAATGATCCGCGGCATTACGGAGGCGTCCGCCACGCGCAAACCCAAAATGCCGTGCACGCGAAGCTCCGGGTCGACAACAGCGAGATTGTCGACGCCCATCTTGCATGTACCGACTCCGTGTCCAAAACTTGCCGAAGCAAGACGGGTAAGTTCCCGGATTTCCTCGGCAGTCGCCTTTAGGCCGGGAATGAGTTCGCTCTCGCGCAGATCATCAAAAGCACGCTGATTCCCGAGCTCGCGTGCTAATTCAATGGCCCGCAGGACGGCCGCGAAATCGTGATCCGTCCCGAGATACTTGCCATCGATCACGGCGGCATCCTGAAAATTGTTGCTCGCCAGACGGACAGTGCCTTTGCTGGTAGGCTGCACCAATGCTGGCGCGATCGTGAACGTGTCTGGTGGAGCAGTGCCAAAGCGCGAGGCTACCTCGGGCGTAACCACCGGTAGTTGATGAAGCACAAGACTGATGTCCGTGTTATCTGAAAGGCCGCTCGACAAGTAAGCTTCTGCCTCGACGGCATTGCTGCCAGCCGGTCGGTCCGGCATCTTGCCTTTGTACTTGAACACGACGCCGGAGACGAGCACATGGTCCTGAAGATTCTCGCCAACGCCGGGCAGGTCCTCGACGACGTCGATTCCAAAACTGCGCAGCGCCTTCGCTTCGCCGATGCCTGAGAGCATTAGCAGCTTGGGACTGTTGATGGTGCCTGCTGCAAGTATCACTTCCGTGTCGGCCGCGATGTCGTTGACCGCGCCATCTCCTGTCATTACCTTGACGCCGACGCAACGAGTACCTTTAAAGTTCAGTTTTACGACTTGGGTGTTAAGCAAGAGAGTGAGGTTCGGTCTCGACAAGGCCGGGTGCAAGAAGGCACGTGCGGCGCTCACGCGAGTCCCATCCGTGTCGATGTTCATATTGATATAGCCGGCACCTGCCCGGAACGGTCCATTCACGTCATCCAGAATGGGCATGTCCATCTGTCGTGCCGCTTCGATAAAGGCCGGCGCTGTGGGATGAGGATTTTTTGGGCGGCAGATGTGGATAGGACCACCGGAACCCCGCCATTCATTCGCACCGCCTTCCCAGTCCTCCTGACTCTTGAAGACCGGAAGCACGTCTGCAAAGCCCCAACCCTTCGCGCCATTCTCCGCCCACCCGTCATAGTCCGCTTGCGTGCCGCGCACCCACACCATGGCGTTAATACTGGTGCCGCCACCGAGTACGTGGCCGAGGGCCATATTGAACTTGCGATTGTTCAATCGTGGCGAGGGGACGATGGGCAAGTGGTAATCGAGCGGGCCGGCCACGTTGTAAAACCAGATGCTTGGTTCCATGATCGTCGTCGCGTCATCTGGACCTCCGGATTCGATGACGAGGACTTGCGCGCCGGAAGCGGACAATTCCGCCGCCAGAACCGAACCCGCCGCTCCTGTGCCTACCACGATGTAGTCATATCGCCTTTCTTTATTCGCCTCGTTGATCATCTTGAGCTCCCGGATTTAGGGTTTGCTTGATTCGATTTCTTACACTCGTTTTCGTCAACTGGTTATCACGCCTTCTGCACAAATATTCCTGAGAAGTGTTGGCGAACACGATAGAAAACAATGAACCACAATATTGTTGCCACCGCCGCCGGGGGAGCTCCACTCGGATTCATGAACACATGAAAGCAAATGATGTTTACGATAATCGGCC
>JAWVEM010000133.1:0-6449 GCA_033856735.1 Blastocatellia bacterium | reverse complement strand
TTCGACGACGAAGGGATCGCGCGCGGCTCTTGGAGTCCCAGCGTAGACATCTATGAAAATAAGGATCAGATCGTGCTCGAGGCTGAATTGCCCGGCATGAAGCGCGAAGACTTTGATCTGTCGGTTGAAAACAACGTGATTACGCTTCGCGGCGAGCGTCACTTCGAAAAGAAGGACGAAACCGACAACTATCACCGAGTCGAGCGGGCCTACGGCAGTTTTGTGCGCTCGTTCACCCTGCCGAATACGGTTTCGAGCGAAGGCGCGACCGCCGATTATCGTAATGGCGTATTGCGAGTCACGCTGCCGAAGCGCGCTGAGACGAAAGCGCGCCGTATTGAGATCAAAGGCGAAGGCGAACAGACTTCCAAGACGATTGAGGCGAAGGCAGAGACGGCTCAGGCTGCCGCCAGGTAGTCGTTTCTTTTTTTGGAGCGCACGCAACGGGGCAACTGGTTCCTGTCCAGTGGCCCCGATTGCTTTCAAGCGCTAAGATTCCATAGTCAAACTTTTTATGCGTCTAGACAAATTCACACTTCGAGGGCAGGAAGCCATTCAGGCCGGCATCGAGCTCGCCGAACGAAGTCAGAATCAGCAGGTCGAACCTGAGCATCTTCTCTGTGCGATGCTTGAGCAGCCGGAGGGCATTGTGCGCCCTTTGCTCGGCAAGCTCGGCGCGAACGTGCAGGTTGTGCTCAGCGATTGCCAGGCGGCAATCGCGCGTTTTCCGCGCGTCCAGGGAGGTCAACAATATTTTAGTCCCCGCCTGAACCAGATATTTACCGCGGCGGAAAAACAAGCAGAGAAGATGAAGGACGAGTACATCTCGACTGAGCATCTGCTGCTGGCCATTGCCGACGAGAAGGACGGCGCCGCTGGAAAACTGCTGCGCCAGCATGCAGTGAGCCGGGATGATTTGCTGAAGGCGATCGATCAGACGCGCGGCGGCGCTCGCATCACCGATCAAAATGCGGAGACAAATTATCAGGCGCTGGCAAAGTACGCGCGCGACCTTACCGATCTGGCGCGCAAGGGCAAACTGGATCCGGTCATTGGCCGCGACGACGAAATTCGGCGCACGATTCAAGTACTCTCTCGCCGCACCAAGAATAATCCCGTGCTGATCGGCGAGCCCGGCGTTGGCAAGACCGCAATCGTCGAAGGGCTTGCTCAACGTATCGTCTCCGGCGACGTTCCCGAGACTCTGCGCAACAAGCGCCTCGTTGGATTGGATCTCGGTTCGATGTTGGCCGGAGCCAAATATCGCGGCGAGTTCGAGGATCGTCTGAAAGCGGTGCTCAAAGAGATCGAGAGCGCCCAGGGCCAGATCATTCTGTTCATCGACGAATTGCACACGCTGGTCGGAGCCGGCGCGGCTGAGGGAGCCATCGACGCTTCCAACATGCTGAAGCCGGCGCTTGCCCGCGGCGAGCTTCGTTGTGTGGGCGCCACCACGCTAAACGAATACAAGAAGTACATCGAAAAGGATGCCGCCCTCGAACGGCGTTTTCAACAGATATATGTAGGCGAACCGACGGTCGAGGACACGATCGCCATTCTCCGTGGTCTGAAGGAGCGATACGAAGTTCATCACGGCGTGCGGATTAAGGACTCCGCCATCGTGGCCGCGGCGACGCTCTCAAATCGCTATATCACCGACCGCTTTCTGCCCGACAAGGCAATCGATCTGATTGACGAAGCGGCCTCGCGGCTGCGAATTGAGATCGACTCGCTGCCACAGGAAATCGATATAGTGGAACGCGAGACGATGCAGCTCGAGATTGAGCGCCAGGCCCTGCAGCGTGAAGAAGATGAACGCTCAAAGGCCCGCCTCCACGAGATTGAGCAGCGGATTGCGGACCTGAAGGAAAAGTCTTCGGGGATGAAGGCGAAGTGGCAGTCCGAGAAAGAAGCCATCGAGCGCATGCGCACGGCCAAGGCCGAATTGGAACAACTGCGTCAGCAACTAGATCAAGCGCGCAACGCGGGGGATCTCGGCAGGGCGTCCGAGATTCAGTACGGCCAGATTCCAGAGCTGGAAAGAAAGTTTGAGATCGAACAGGCACAACTGGCGCAGATTCAGGCTGACGGAGTCACGCTGAAAGAAGAAGTTGACGAGGAAGACGTCGCTCAGGTTGTCGCCAAGTGGACCGGAGTGCCCGTTTCGAAAATGCTCGAAGGCGAGATGCACAAGCTGCTGACAATGGAGGACCGTCTGCGACAGCGAGTCATTGGCCAGGATGAAGCGCTCGAGGCGGTAGCCAACGCTGTGCGACGAGCGCGGGCCGGGCTGCAGGATCTCAATCGTCCAGTTGGTTCGTTTATCTTCTTGGGTCCGACGGGTGTCGGCAAGACCGAAACCGCCCGCGCGCTCGCCGAGTTTTTGTTTGACGACGAACGCTCGATGATACGGCTCGACATGTCAGAGTACATGGAGAAGCACGCCGTCGCCCGCATGATCGGCGCGCCGCCGGGCTATGTTGGCTACGAGGAAGGCGGGCAGTTAACTGAAGCGGTGCGACGCCGTCCTTACAGCGTCGTCCTCTTTGATGAAATCGAAAAAGCGCACCCGGACGTTTTTAATGTGCTCCTGCAAATTCTTGACGACGGCCGGCTGACAGACTCAAAAGGCCGCACGGTCGACTTTAAGAATACGGTCTTGATCATGACTTCGAACCTCGGCTCGCGTGAGATTCAGGAGGTCAGCGAAGATGAGAAGCAAGTGCGAGAAGCAGTAACCATGGTTTTGCGCGAGCACTTCAAGCCGGAATTTCTGAATCGCATCGACGATATCGTCATCTTTCACCGATTGTCACGCGAACAGATTACGCAGATTATCGATGTGCAGCTCGAGCGTCTGCGCGCGATGCTCCGTGAGCGCAATGTCTCTTTAGAGTTGCAGGATTCGGCCAGGGAATTGTTGGCCCGCGAAGGTTACGACCCGAACTTTGGCGCCCGGCCGTTGAAGCGCGCAATTCAGACCCTGATTCAGAATCCGCTGGCGATGAAGCTATTGCGCGGAGAAATCTCTTCGGGACAAAAGGTGATCGTATCAGCTCGTGACGGCGAGATGGAATTCGCGACCAATGCCGCCGCTGCCGGCGCATGAACTGAGGCGAAACGGGGTGGTTTGGGACATGGCAGTAGCTGGCAGGGTATTTGCTTAGAAAGAGCCGGAGAGATTCTAGTTGCACTGAAACGCAACGACGAATATGCTCTTTCACATCAAAGGGGTGCGCGCCTGATATAATTTCGGCCAGCCTGAAATTGAAGGGCGCTTAACGACAAGCAGTAAGGCAACAAGAATGGCCGATTTAGAAGCATATAAAGATAAATTTGGCGAGAGCGGACAACGTGTTTTGCAAAACGCGCTGAGCGAATCGCGGCGGCGCGATCAAAATTACATCGCGGTCGAACACATCATCAGTGGCCTGGCCAAGGAGGAACCTGATCTCTTCGACTCGACCATTCGCAGCCTTGCTCTCGATCCGATCCTGGTAACCAGGGCGATTGACAAGCGTTTGGATAACACTCGTCAGCACGTCGGTAAGGGATTCCGGATAGCTCCCGACACGACGGACTTGTTCAAGCGCGCGATGGAGCGAGCGCGCTCACGCGGACGGAAGACGATCGAGTCTACTGATATCTTCGACGTGCTTTCGAATTACGACAGTCTCCTGGTCGAAGTCCTGCGAAATCTCGGCGCGACGCCCGAATCCGTAGTCGAGCATGTCCGCACCAACGTAAACGAACGCGAACAACAGGAAGAGCAATATCGGAAAAAGTACGAGCTGCCTCCTTACCTGAAGCACTTTGGTGTTTCGCTAAACCGCATGGCGCGGGCTGACAAGATTCCCCCCACCATCGGGCGGGAGAAAGAAATTCAGCAGATCATCGAGATTCTTTGTCACCGCGAGCGAGCCAATTCACCGATGCTCGTCGGCGAGCCCGGCGTGGGCAAGACCGCGGTCGTTGAAGGCCTGGCGCGAATGATCGAGCTTGAACCGCAGAAGGTTCCGGCCCGTCTGCGCAACGCGCACGTAGTACAACTGCAAATGGGCGGCATAGTCGCGGGCACCATGTTGCGCGGCATGTTCGAAGAACGCATCAAAGGCATCATCGACGAAGTTAAAGAGCGCGACAACATGATTCTCTTTATCGACGAAGCCCACACAATCATCGGCGCCGGCGCCGCGCTGGGAACTTCTTCAGATGCGGCGAACATGTTCAAGTCGGCGCTCGCCAAAGGCGAATTGCGAATCCTCGGCGCGACTACGCTCACCGAGTACAAAGAGTACATCGCCGAAGACGAAGCGCTGGCCCGACGATTCCGTCTGGTGCGGGTCGATGAGCCGTCGATTATCGAGACTCGTGAGATTCTTTTGGGCGTGCGGCCGCGTCTGGAACGTAACTACTCGGTGCAAATCTCAGATGAAGCGATTAACACCGCACTCGAGATGGCGCCCAAGTATATTCGCAATTTGCACCTGCCCGATAAAGCCATCGGCTGGCTCGACACGGCCTCAGTCAAGGTCGAGATCAACGAGCCGCACACGATGATAGTCCGTCCTGAGCATGTGATTGACGTAATCTCGCAAGAGTCGCGAATCCCGCGCGATATGATCTTTCGCGATACCAGTGATCGCTTTGCTCTGACCGAGGTGAAGCTTTCCGAGCGCGTCATCGGACAGAAAGAAGCCATCAAAGCAGTGGCCCAACGGCTGCGCCTGAACAAGGGCCCTTTGAAAGAGTCGCACTATAAACCTGACGGCGTGCTGCTGTTCCTCGGACCGACGGGTGTCGGCAAAACCGAGTTGGCAAAAGCGGTGGCTGAGTTCATGTTCGGCGACGATCACAAGATGGTCCGGTTGGATATGTCCGAGTACGGCGACGGCACGGTGGGCATTGAGAAATTAATCGGCATGCCGCGCGGTATTGTCGGCTCAGAGCGTGGGGGTATTTTGACCGAGCAGTTGCGCGAGAACCCCTACACGGTTTTGCTGCTCGATGAAGTTGAAAAAGCTTCACCGTATCTGATGAATATTTTCCTGCAGGCCTTCGATGAAGGATGGCTGACCGACGGCCGCGGCCGGCGCGTCTATCTGTCCGATGCGATCGTGATCATGACTTCAAACCTGGGTTCGGAGAGCTTCAAAAAATATGAGAAGCCGCTGGGCTTTGGCACAAAAACCCAGAGTGACTTTCGGGCGATCAAGAACGAAGTGATGAAGGCCGCCGAGACGCGCTTTTCTCCTGAGTTTCGCAATCGCATCGACGAGATCGTAGTCTTCGCTCCGCTCACCATGGACGAAGTGAAGCAGATCGCGCAAATCTATCTCGAGAAGACCAGTCGCCAGATGAAGAGTCAGGGCAAGTCATTTCAAACTACTGATGCGGCTCTCGGCCTGATAACTGAAAAGGGCTTCAGCATGCAATACGGTGCGCGCTTCCTGAAGCGTTTCATCGACGAGAGAGTGAAGCTGCCCATCACCACCATGTGGAAAGACGGATCGCATTTCGTCGTCGACGTCGAAGACGGAGAAGTAGTTACGAAGCTTGCCGATGCTCCGGCCGGTATCTCGTCTGAATCTGAGCTCGCGAAATTGCCTAAATAGGCGCGTTGAGTTTCTGAGTTGGCGCGCCTTCTTCCTGCTCCATTTGCTTCTGGATCCGCGATGCGAACATCCCTCGCCAGCAAGCTAACATTCGCGAGTCTCTTTTTTGTACTGGCGGCGTTAGCTTGCTTGGCGCAATCTCCGACGCCTGAAAAACCAACCATAACCGTCGACGAAAAGGCTGAAAAGATCGTCCAGAAAGCAGTCCAGGCGATGGGCGGCGATCGCTATCTGAACGTTAAGACCATAATCGCTCGCGGCTTCTTCACGGATTATCACGACGGCGTTTCGGGCATTCCGCTTCACTTCGTCGATTACATAGTTTATCCGAACAAAGAGCGCACCGAATTCAGCGGCGGCGGTCAGCGTCTGATTCAAACGAATGACCGAGACAAAGGCTGGGTCTACGACGGCGCGGCCCTGACTCTGAAAGACCAAACCGCCGAACAGTTGGAAGAGTTTCGGCTCTCGACCCGCACCGGGGTTGAGAATCTACTCTGCGGTGGATGGCGCACTCAGGGCGCTAAACTGAGCTACATGGGCCGGCGTGAAGCGGGCCTGGCGCGCCGCAACGAAACTGTGCGGCTGACTTACGCGGATGGTTTCTGGATCGAATACGAGTTCGCTGCCGCCGACGGCTTGCCCGCCAAAATTCTCTACCAGCGCAAAGTGAAGAAACCGGACAGCGACGAAACGGAAGAAGTGCCGGAAGAAGATCGGATGTACAAACCAATCACTCTCGAAGGCATCGTCGCCCCTTACGTCATCGATCATTTCCGCAACGGCCTCCAAACCAGCCGCACCAATTACGAGTCCGTCGAATTCAACAAGCCT
>JAWVEM010000132.1:0-3855 GCA_033856735.1 Blastocatellia bacterium | reverse complement strand
TGACGGCGAAGAACCCGCGTTCGAGCGCCGGTTGGCGCGCGATTTCTTCAATGCGCGTTTTCAGTTCGGCGAGAGTGGCCGGTGCAACTCGCGGGACAGGGCTGGAACGCGAAGTAACGGGCGAGGGAATTGGAGTGGGTGTGGGTGCTGCGACGCGACGCTCAAGTTCTGATTGCGCGAAGCTAACTCGCGGAATAGGTGTCGCTGTTAACGCTAAAAGAAAAACCGAAATCAGAAGGACCTGGACATTACGGCCTCTTCGCATCGTCATGTTCTTTGCAGGTCCTTGCAGCTTAAGATTCATTATTTCTAACCAGCCCGCTGATACGTCGCCGACTTTGTCGGCTGGTCGAATCGCTCCGACTCAAATTGAATCGAGAACTTCTTTTCCACTCGCCGTTGCCGTGCCAAGTTTTCCTACGACGATGCCGGCAGCATGATTGGCGAGCACTGCCGCTTCAGCCATTGATGCGCCCGCGGCCAGAGCTGCCGCCAGCGCGGCGATCACCGTATCGCCCGCGCCGGTCACGTCAAATACTTCACGGGCGGCCGTGCCGACGTTTATTGGGTCGCGATCTCCCTCAACCAACATCATTCCGCGATCGCCGCGCGTAATCAGCACGGCGTCGCAGTTGAGACGTTCACGAATAGCGCGCGCGGCCAGCATCAGTCCTTCGTCAGAGTCGCCTTCGATACCAGCCATGCGCAGCGCTTCATGATGATTGGGCGTAATCAGCGTGGCCGGGCGATACGTGTCAAAGTTGCGCATTTTTGGATCGATCAGCACGGGCATTCGTCCGTAAGCGAGCGGCAAGATCTCTGCCAGGATGCGCGGCGTGACGACCCCCTTGTCATAATCCGACACGACCAGGGCGTGGGCATTCGCGATCGCTGCCTTTACGGCGGCGATAATCATTTCTTCCGTTTTACCATTAACAGGAGTCCGGTGTTCGCGATCTGCCCGCACCACCATTTGGTTCTGCGCAATGATGCGCGTCTTGATTGTAGTCGGTCGCGAACTATCGGTGACCAGGCAGTCGTCAGTTTGCAGGGCGCTCTTGTCGAGCACTGAGCTGCGAATCCTCTCGCCCGCAAAGTCATCTCCGACAACTCCTACAACGCCGGCCTTCGATCCCAGCGCGACGAGGTTCGCGAGCACATTCGCGGCGCCCCCAAGGTGAGTCGATTCACGGCGAATGTCTACGACCGGCACCGGCGCTTCCGGCGAAATTCGCGTGACGTCTCCCCAGATGAATTCATCCAGCATCACATCGCCGAGCACGACGATATTGCACCCGCCAAACTTGGCGAGTAACTCCGCCGCGCGTTGTTTGTCGATAGTCGTCATGAATTTAAACTTCGAGTGCGCCGGCAGAGCGAAGGGGGCGTCGGCGCTTTGGATATGGCTTGAGTGATCGTCATCCTTCGAATCCAAAGCGGTGTCGCGCTGCGCTTGCCATCGCCCTCCAAACGATTCTCTCGTCTCTACGTTGCGCGTTCGTGAGTCAAAATTCGATCGATCGCACCCAGCACTCGCTCAACCGGTACCCGCAAAATACACTCGGGTTTTTCAAACTCAGCACAGAAGTAGCCGTGACACGGCTGGCAGGGCATCTCTTCACGCACAACTTCATTCGGATTCAGCGTCCAGGGCCGCCAGTGTGCGACGTTTGAGGATCCAAAGATTACCACGCACGGCGCGCCGGCTGCGGCAGCGATATGCGCGATGCCGCTGTCATTGCCAATGAACAGATGCGCGCGCGAAGCGAGCGCGGTGACTTCCGGCAAACTCAGATCGCTCACGGCTATCACGGGCGCAGAAGTTTGATGCCTGAGCGATTCAACCAAATGCTTTTCTTTTGGCGAGACGATGGTGATCGGTATCAGACCTCGATCGGTTAGCGCTTTCGCCACCTGCGCAAACTTCTCCATCGCCCACTGCTTGGTCTCAAACGCCGCGGCGGGGTGAATCACGGCAAACGATTTTTTCTCATCTTCCAAACCAGCGCCGCGAAGTTTTGCAGAGATGGAAAGCAATGAACTGTCGGTAACAGCGAGCTGGGTTGGCGGCCGATCCGTCACCGGCACTCCGGTCCAGCCGATCAACGCAAGCTGCTGCTCGACTGAGTGCAGGCTGGGCCGCTGCCAAATCTCCAAAGGCGATGGCGCCGCATGATTATGCAAGCGCGCATATTGATAATGACCGAAGCCGACACGATGTTTGGCGCCAGTCGCGCGCGTCAACAGGGTGGCCGTCGTGCCGCCGTGCAAGTTATAGACAACGTCATAACGCGAGGCGCGCAGCTCTCTCGCCAGACGCGCGCGGGCAGTCTGGCTGTCGCGCGCAATCGAGATCACGCGATTGACAAGCTCCGAGCCCTCGAGCACTGGCGCGACCCAATCTTCCAAAAGAATGTCGATCTGCGAGTGCGGCAGGAAGCGGCGCAAGGCTAGCAGGGAAGGCGTGGTCAGAACAGTATCGCCGATCGATCGCAGCCGCACGACCAGGACCCGTCGCACATCCGACCAATCCCAGCGGGCAGGCGCCAGCGCCTGCGGTTCGTCGCCTTCCAGTTTGCTTGCGAAAGCGAGATGCCGAGCGCTCGGCGACGACTCAATTATTTCCCGCAGGCTGTTCATCTTCGATCTTGGCTTCATCAATCAGCATTACCGGAATGTCGTCGCGGATCGGATAGACGCGTTTACACTCGACGCACTTCAATCCGCTCTGGTCCGGCTTTATTTCAACCCGGGCGCGGCAGGCAGGGCAAACCAGAATTTCAAGTAAATGTTCACTAATAGGCATCGTCAGATCCTCTTAACCAATCTAATCGGGGCCACTTGCGGCGCGGCGCCAAAAACGTAAGCTTAGCAGTATTGTCCGATTTGTAGTAGCGCATGTAGTACAATCGCGGGGCGAAGGTGGTATGCGGAAATTTGGCAGTCGGCTTCGCCGAAAAACGAGGAACCATGGTAATGATGATTGAGGAGTTTGGTCCGCGAGTCGCGAGCGTTTGGAACCATTTGCGCACGACTACTCGCAACCTGGTTGAGCGGGCCTGGAAATCCTCGGCCGGCGGGTCCGTGATGCAGGTACCGCAGGCGACGCCTTATGATCCGCGCGCTGATCACGAGTTGGGCCAGCTCCTGGCGGCCCTCGACGAACACGCGGTCGAGGCTGGCTTGTCGGCCAGCGATGCCTCACGTGAAGCTTTACGGCTGGCAGATGCCTGCGCCAGCGTGCTGAGCCAGCAGACGCAGTCAGCGGAAGTGTTCGCGCAACTGATTAAGCGCGCCCACCAGCGGAACGACTACGCGCGCGTGGATGCCCTGGCGGGAATGCTCTCTGAGCGTCTGGCGCCGAGCGAAGTGTGCGAGTTAGCGCGGGCCAACAACGTGGTAGTACGAGCTTTGGCGCAGGAGGCGTTAACGCAAATGCCCGCGTCACTCTTGACCGCGTTACTGCACGATCCGGTGGATGCCATGGTCGCGCGGCATGCGTTGGAACGGCAAGCCACCGAGTATGCTTCCGAAGAAGCATACCGGGTCTTGCGCGATTTTGAAGATTTCAGTACGGAAGAGTTCTGAAGTGTGCGGGTTAGATTAGTTCTCGCCGATCCACTTTCCCATTAACCCTGACATTTTAAGTTCAGAGTTCAACCTTCAAGTTGCTGATTGAACTCTCAACACTCTCGGCTACTCTGCCGGGCCGGCGCAGTTTGGTCCGTGCAGCGCGGGAATTTTTTGACTGATCACTGGATAGTTTGGCGCCTCATCGATATTGATCTGGGTCCAGTGCGCGTATTGCTCAGGCACGGCGTTGTCGGCGAAGATCGCTTCCACCGGACATTCGGG
>JAWVEM010000131.1:0-2545 GCA_033856735.1 Blastocatellia bacterium | reverse complement strand
CCGAGCGTCGCACCCCAACGGCCCTCAGCCGAAGGCGCGAACACGCGGCGGCGCACTGACCACATGTCCACAAACTTGATGCCCTCGGTGCTGGTCCAGTGGATGATCGCCAGCGGTACATCGCAATCAGTCAGGAGCCTTGGGCGCAGCTCATCGAGCAGAGTCTGCCGCGACGAAGGATTAAACGGATCGACCGAAGAATCGATCGGCGTTCTCGTGTTGTCGATGCCGAAGCATTTGTAAGCAATGATATTGCGCAGGTGGTCCGGGTCGTTGAGTTCTTCTGTGTTGAGGCCTAGCTGGATTAAACGAAACTGGACGCTCTCGACTGCGTGGTGCGTGTTGCAGCGCGCGATGATGTTGTCCAGACCGCTGACGGCGGCGCGGCCTTCGTTCTTTTTGGCCGGTGCGATCGTGAGCAGGTAAACGCCGGCCTCGGCAACATAGACGCCCGGCTGTAATGGTTGGCAATCGACAAAGGCGACATCGCCCGCTGCGCTGAGGTCAGCGTTTAGCGGACGTGTGAGCTTCACATTCGTCTGGTTCTCAAGCCAGAGGGTTTGCCCCTGCCGATTTATCGCGACTCCCGCTTCGACGACGACTAATGGCGTGTCTCTCGTGTTAATGCCGCCATTCGGGAGCTTCACTTCCAGACCCTGCACGACGCCTTCACCGATGGCCAGCCCGAGCCGGCGGCGTCCCTTGAGATTTGAGTCCTGCTCGGCGCGTAAATCTTCGCCGGAGAGCAGACGGCCATTGAAGAAGTTAATCCAGGGAATGCCGCCGTCCGTGATGGTTTCCGTTAATCTCTTTTCAATCGTCATAATCCTGTTCCCTCAACCGGCTCCAACCGGGTGATTTCAAAATCCAAGCTCCGCCCCCCAGTGACCATTGCGCCTACAGAGTGGGCTCGTCCGGTAGACGCTCCAGGGTGACCACTTCTTCGCGTCTTTCAACGCCTGGTTTGTAGGCAAACCATCGCACGCTAAACTCGGTATCAAATGGAGTCTCAAATGTATTCGCGATGATCCGAAACGTACTGAGGTCTGCCGCCAGCTTCACTTCCGCGCCGAGGACGCGTTGCAGATTTGGCACGTCACCGAAAACAAGCGCGTCGGGCGGCTTCATAAAAGCCACTTGCACGCTGATCGGCCCCTTCCCTAAACCCGGGTCGATGAAATTTGACTGGGCGACAAACCTGCCGCTGCCGGTGCTTTTGAAGGTCACCACACCGGTCGCTGTCTGTGTGTCTCCGGTTGTATGGCCACTGGCGCGACCGGCCAAAAGCCACTCCTGCAACAGGCGCAAGTGGACGACGAACGGCCGGCGGTCTTCATTGATGACGACATCTTGTAAATCGTCGACCTTGGTTTCGTCTGAAAGCGCCACGCGATGAAGCGGCACGTCGAGTTCCGCCAGCAGCAGGCATTCCTCTCTGGGCGGTCCCTGTTCAGAGCTCTTTTGATCGCAGCACTGCCATTCGCTGAACCAGTTTGGCCGCCACAGCGTCCGCAGTTCCGTTACCCAAATTCGAAACGCCGCGCGCAGATATTCACGCGCGCGCGCGGCCGGGATACTCAAGCCATCCGGCGATCCGAACATGAAATCAGGTGGAGAAAGCGGAGAATCCAACGGCGAATTCGGAGGCGAGGAAAGGTGTGCGCCCCCTCGAATTGCCGCCAGGAAATCGTCAAGCGTGGTACCGCCGGTATCTGTGATCTCAATCTGACTAAGCCAGTCGACGAAATCACGGAGCGCATCCTCTTCCTCTTGATCGGGCGCCTCGAAACGTAGCTCGAGCCGAAAGTCGTCAGCCAGTCTTGATGCCGCCATCAGCTCGTCTTCGCTGCGACACGGCTCGCCCGGGACTGGCGTCATTTCGGTTGCGCAATCGCGGTAGCAGAGCACCACGTAGAGACGCAATCCGTCGCTGAGCGGTGAATCCGTCGGTGCGACGTGCTCCGCGAGCTTATCTTTATTGGCTATGAGCCAGGGATTCAGATAGGCGCATTGCGCCGGCGTTACGCGAATCAACTGGCCGCGCGGGCTCAAAGCGACGCCGGGTTCGATCAACACGCGCTGTCCCTTGTCGTCCGTTTCGATGCGAACCTTCAACCCACTCACAGTGCCGTAGCCTATGAGGTCACGCGCCAGCCACTGATCGCGTCCTGACAGATAAGCAAACTCCTGAGTGAAGTCATCAACACCGAGCACCATCCCGAGTGTGTAGTTCACGTGCTTGCTCGGATTCGGGGTAGCGACTGCGGCCGAGACGAGCGGCATAAAGGTTTCCATAAAATTCACTCCTGTCAAAAAGTCCTCAGCAGCCCAGTCGCGTGCGTCCGATGATCTGGCGATCGGCGAGATCGGGCGGGTTTCTTGATGCGAGATAACCCTCGGCAAGGTAGGTCTGGTCCAGGATCATCGGCTGGATCAGATGCAGCATGCGGCTGCCTCGGTCGACGATGGTGTCCGTGCCGAGCCGCGCTTCACCGAGCCGAAACGCAGCCCAGTAGAATTTCACGTCAAAGCTGGTGTGAGCTGG
>JAWVEM010000130.1:0-2537 GCA_033856735.1 Blastocatellia bacterium | reverse complement strand
CGTCGGCGTCTCGATTCTGAGCGGAGCGCATAACACACTGTGCCCGCGAATTGTTTCGCTGTTGCGCGAACAAGGGATGACAGACACTCTGGTGATCTTGGGAGGGATCGTGCCCCAGGAAGATATCGCCAAACTTAAAGCGCAAGGCGTGGCCGAGATTTTCCCTCCCGGCACCTCAACTCAAGACATCGCGAAGTTCATTCGCGAAAATGTCCACCCGCGCACCTGAGTTGGTCAGGCTCAATACTGAAGCGCCTGACAGAACCGGCGATTAGTATAAAACCTCGAACACAAAGCACAATTCTAAAGAGGGGGGCTTCTCGCGCATCGGTCCAACGAAATGTTGGCGGCGTCCTAGACTAGACTCCTCAGTTTGATTTTGACTTGGGATGTTTGCGCGCCGCGCTTGATGCTCAACAGATATTCGCGTCCCTTCTGCTTAAACATTTCCCTTACCTCGTCGAGCGCCAACCCAGAACAGACCTTATCATCAATCGCAGCGATGATATCTCCCACGCGCAAGCCAGCTTCCGACGCTGGAGAATTTTCCGTGATATAGAAAATGGTGAAGGCGTCGAGCCTAACTCCTTCGCCAGTTAGAACTATGCCGCTCATATCAGATTCAAATGGTTCTCGAAGGTGATCGTTTGGCTCAAGAATCATGCGATGGTTCCGATAGTCAAAGATCACTTTAAACCGCCGCAAGATTCCGTCACCGATATTTCCTGTCAGATCAGGATTAGCCAGCGCGCCCTTGGCGGATACGGCGAGGCCGGTCACAACGTTCTCCAGCGCGAAACGCCCTAACTGCAAGCCCTGCACACGACCAAGCCGGATAGAAGTTTCTCCTCCCAATCCTGCCGACGGCGCCGCAATTGACCTGGCCATAGACTCCATGACTTTTTGCGTCTTGACGAAAGGACTGTGAAGAATGAGTGTGTGACTGCCGCCAGTATCAATTCTAAAATTTCCCTCGATCGGCGCGCGACCCGGCAAGCCGAGTCGGGCCCGTACAGAGGAAGCATTGTCTTTGAACTCAAGCGGAATCGAATCGCCCGGGCCGGAATACTTAAAATCTTTCGGCTCATACACATTGATCACGCGGGCGGCATAATCAATTTCAACCACGTAACGGCTGAAGAAATCATGACCGAGCACGCCGTCGACGACGCGCCCTATGTATCGGTTTAGATTTGATAAGGGAAGGACAACGACTACACGCGCTTGGAAATCTACGCCTGGCAGACCGAAAGAAACATTTTTCGCCATCCCAGCCGCGACGGAAGTCTCACCCACTCCTTCGACGTTCCCGCCGCCGGAGACTTTGATGCCGAGCGCCTTCGCGCGAGTGATGTCAAGCAGTGTGCCGGCCGCGCCCGTGTCGAGAATGAACCACAGTGGCTCTGAACCATTGACGCGCACCTGCAAGAAAATGACGTTGGATGCGAGCTGAAACGGGATAGGCAAAGCGCTTGCGCCTGAAGCAAAGCAAATTAGCGGTGCGGACTGCTGCCGATTCTGAGCGGGACGATTACTTTGAGGCTGCACATTGGCACATGCCTCTCTTAAGGGAATCAAGAGCAGTATTCCCAGCAGGATTAACCGACAAGTTGAAGCACCGCAGGATTTCATAGCAGGAATAACCATGATTGCAAATGCTGGCGAGGCCCGAGTAGCCCCAACACTCAATCGCTTCACGACTTTTTAAGGAAGCGTTCAATTCCCTTTCGGCAATCCTCCGCCATCCGCGCAATCACGTTCGTATCGACGCCGCATTCCAAAGCATCCTTAAAAGTAGTCGCATCACCTTCATAGAACAGCCGCTTGGACAGGCTGACCGCCGGACCACTAACCTTGTCGAACTGCTGCGCAAAAACGTCGACCTCATCGGCAAATGCTTCGTCGTCCAGGACTCGATTGACGAGGCCGTATGCCGCAGCTTCATCGGCGCCTATTTCGGTGCCCAGGGTTAGCAGTTCAAACGCCCTTTTCTCAGACGTGTTGCGGCGCAGAATCGCCATGACCATCGCCGGGACAAACCCGATCTTCACCTCGGGAAAACCAAACCGTGCCGACCGCCCAGCTAAGATCAGGTCACAGGCTAGCGCCAAACCGCATCCTCCGGCTAACGCACGTCCCTGCACCGCCGAGATCACGGGAATGCGCAAGGCCCTAATCAGCAGAAAAAGCTCCATCAGAGATCGCGCGTCCTCAAGATTCTCTGTCACGGTCGCGGTCGAAATCCTTTGCAACGCAGCCAGATCAGCCCCAGCACAAAAGTCAGCGCCGGATCCTGATAGCACCACCGCGCGCACAGCTTCATTCTGATCGGCGCGGCGCAGCGCTTCCTTAAGCCCGGCGATCAACTCATCGTTGAGAGCGTTTCGCTTCTCAGGCCGGTTCAGGGTGATCCGCGCACTACTGCCTTCAACCGAGTAAAGAACCGTTGCGTTGGCTGATGTCATTTGTTGTTAGTTCGCTCGGGCCGAATCGTCGCCGAGGAAACGAAGCAAGGCCTCATTCACTTCGGCTGGGGC
>JAWVEM010000129.1:0-12262 GCA_033856735.1 Blastocatellia bacterium | reverse complement strand
GAGAAGCACTGGCTCTACGTCCGGCCCGAGCGCATGCACGAAGGCGCCATCGAGGGCGTGGCCGCTTACCAGGATCGCTAAGAATGAAACCTGCCGCGTAGTGAGCTTGGGAAGCCAGCTAGAACTCGTCACCGCGGCCGCCGCGTTGCGAGCCCTTCGAACGATCGAACCTGGCGAGATATGCGCCGAGAGCATCACGGTCAAGGTCGGCAAATTTTGCGAACTGATTCAGGAAGGCGAGATAGACCGTGTCGGTGGGCCCATTGCGTTGTTTGGCGACAATCAACTCGGCAATGTTCTTGTTCTCATCGCTCTTGTTGTACTGCTCTTCGCGATAGATAAACGCCACTACATCGGCATCCTGCTCGATCGCGCCGGATTCGCGCAGGTCGGCCAACTGCGGCCGGTGATCGGTGCGGTTCTCAGGTGCGCGTGATAACTGTGACAGCGCCACCATCGGGATGTTCAATTCCTTCGCCAAAGCTTTTAGTTCGCGCGAGATCTGCGAAACCTCCTGCTGGCGCGATTCAAAACGACGCGACGAGCCCGACATCAACTGCAAATAGTCCACCACGATCATGTCGAGCTGCTTCTGCTCGGTCGCCAAACGGCGGGCTTTGGCCCGCATCTCGAGTACGGTAATCGCGGGCGTGTCATCGATGTAGATGCGCGCTTCCGCAAGCTTGCCCAGCGCTGTTCCCAGACGCGACCACTCTTCGTTAGACAAATAGCCGCTGCGAAACTTTTGGGCATCCACACTTGCTTCGGAGCAAAGCATGCGCATCGCCAGAGATTCAGCGGACATTTCCAGCGAGAAGATCCCGACCACCGCTTTGTTTTCAATCGCCGCATGCTGGGCTAACGTGAGCGCCAAACTCGTCTTGCCCATCGAAGGCCGGGCCGCGATCACAACCAGATCCTGCCTCTGCAAGCCCGAGGTCAGCGCGTCAAATCCACGAAATCCCGTGGCCACGCCCGTGACGACCATGTCGCGGTGCTCGACGGCTTCGGCCTTTTCCAAAACCCGTTCAGCGGGATGCTTGATGTGCTCGAAACCCTGGCGAATGCGCTCGTCGGCGAGGGCGAAAATCGCATGCTCGGCGTGATCGAGAATGTTCTGCGGCTCGTCCTCCTCTTCGAGGGCCTCGGCGCTGATCTTGCCGGCGACCTTCACCAACTGGCGCAGCAAAGATTTTCCGCGCACAACTTTGGCGAACTGCACGATGCTGGATACATGCGGCAACCCGTAGGTCAGGTTGGTAAGAAAGAGCACGCCGCCTGAGGATTCCAGAGCGTTGTCGCGGCGCAGTTCCTCCGCAATCAGAATCGGATCGATTCCCGAGCCGCGTTCGAAGAGCGCAATCATCGCCATGAACACCCGTCGATGCGAAGGCACGTAAAAGTCCGCGGGCTTCAGCAGTTCGACCGCCTGGGCTATTAGCGTGTTGTCTAAGATGATCGCGCCGAGAATAGCGCGTTCAGTTTCAGGACTGCTGGGAAGCGGACGTTCAAGGATGGGGTCGCGAATAGGTTCTGGTGTGGCCATTTCGTTGAAAAACGTGCGATTGAGATATCGAATTTCAGAAAAGGCAGGTTATATCTTCGTAGCTCATTAGGCTACTTTTTGAGAGTTTTTTCTGCGGCAGCTTTGTCCACGCGCGGAAAAGATTCAGGCAAACCAAGACTCTCGTTCGCACTGGGAGCGCTGGTGCCCTCGGCCGCGCGAAGCGCGAATTTCAGGGCATAGCTATTTCATGAAGACGTTCGCGCCTATTGGCGCGATGCGGGCGAGGGGTGCCGGCGTTCCTCGCAATACGCGGGACACTTAATAGGCACTTGAACTCCGGTGCCACTTACTCCACGACGTCCGAGGCCGGCGTGTCCTTCGTCGGCGCCGCCTTCGCAGCGGTTTCTCCACCTGTCTCCGCGTCCAGCGCCGTCACGTCGATCTCGATTCCGCCTTCACCGAGGACGCTGACAGGTAACTGGACCGTCACGTCGCGGTGCAAACGCACCGGTACTTCGTAACTGCCGAAGCGCTTGATCGGCTCGCGCAGGATTATGCGCCGGCGATCGATTTCATAACCCTGTTCTTTCAGCTCGTGGGCGATGTCCATCGACGTCACTGAGCCATAGAGCACCCCGGCCTCGCCGATTCGGCGCTCGAACTTCAGAGTCAGGCTGCCCAGGGCCTTTGCCTGTAATTCCGCCCCCGAGCGATCCTTGGCCTCGCGCTTGGCCAGCGCCGCCCGTTCACCTTCGATCTGCCGGACATTGTTGACGGTGGCCTCGACCGCCAGATTTCTCGGCAGTAAATAATTGCGGGCATAACCCGCTTTAACGCGCACGATCTCGCCGCGAGCGCCCAAGTTATCGATGTCTTCGCGTAATAGAACCTGTTTATTTGCCATTTCGATCGACTCCCCTTAAATCACCAGTGGCACAGACTTCAGTCTGTGGTTTCCCGATTCGATATCACAAACTGAAGTCTGTGCCACTCTCAATTCAGTCCGCTGCGTAAGGCAGCAGCGCGATGTTACGCGCGCGCTTAATTGCCTCAGCCAGCATGCGCTGGTGCGCCGCGCAAGCTCCCGAAATCCGTCGCGGCAGGATCTTGCCACGCTCAGGAATATAAGACTGCAAGAGCTTCACATCTTTAAAGTCAATCAGATCGACCTTGTCCATGCAGAAGCGGCAAATCTTCCGCCGCTGCATGCGGCGCCCACCGCGACCGGGCATAGCTCTTTCGTATTCGCGCTCAAATCCATATGAGTTCTCGCGATCTTCGTAGTGTGATGACATATTCTTTTTCCTCTACCTACTGCGACCAACTCTAAAAACTTTACCAAGCGACGGGCTCGTGTCCACGGGCCTGGCTCAAGCTCGATTTCGCCTAAGCTTCGGCGTCTTCGGACTCAGCGACTGTCGCATTTGAACCGGCGACGGCGCGGTTGGTCTTGTTCTTCGCGTCAGTGCGCCGAGCAGCTTTGCGCGCCCGCCGATCTCTCAGCTTGTCCGCGCGGCGACGATCTTCGTCGACCCGAATCGTCATGTACCGTAGAATCTGATCGTTGACGCGCATGCGGCGTTCCAGTTCGGCAATTTCAGCGCCCGAGCCTTCCACTTCCAGCAGCACGTAGGTGCCATCCTTCTTGTGATTGATCTCGTAAGCCAACTGCCGCTTTCCCATAATTTCGGTTTTGGTAATGGCGCCGCCCTGTCCGGTGATAATTTTCTGCACCGCTTCGCTCAGCTTCATTACCTCATCGTCGCCCGCGCCCGGGTCAATAATGAAAACCACTTCGTAAGTTCTTTTTTCCGCCAACTTCAACCTCCAATTTAGAAGCCGGAACAGGTCCGGCTGCGACCATCAGCAGTTTAGACGTCTTCCTTCGTTTAGAAGCCGGACTTGTCCGGCTGCAATCAAGGTTGGCGAACACGTCCGCCGTCTAAACAAAAACCCGCAAACTCGATTTCAAGATCCCAAATCTGAAATTTCAAATTTGAGATCTGAAATCTTGAACTAGTTGTACAGCGACATCGCCTTCGCAATGCCATCCCGCAAAACCGAGCGCACCGCATCGGCCCCGCGTTCCAGAGTCTCTTTCAAAGCGCGTCTTTCGGCTGACGCAAACTCGTCCAGCACAAACTTCCTGGCATCGCTGACCGGATGCTCCGGCTGAATGCCTATGCGCAAGCGAATGAACTCGTTGGTACCCAAGGCGGCGATAATCGACTTCAAACCGTTATGTCCGCCGGCGCTGCCGCGCGCCCGCAGGCGAATCGTGCCGAACGGTAAGGCCAGGTCGTCGCTGACAACGATCAGCGATTTGCCGGCATCCGCCAGTTCGTCCTTCGCGATCAGACAGGCCAGCGACTCGCCGCTCAAATTCATAAAGGTCTGCGGCTTAACCAGCTTTGATCGCTGGCCTTCAATGATCCCGCTGCCTACCAGCGCCCGACATTCACGCCGCTTCACAATCACGGCAGCGTCAGCGGCCAGTTCATCAATGAGCAAAAAACCAACGTTGTGCCGCGTCCACTCGTATTCACTGCCCGGATTGCCGAGCCCGACGATTAGATTCATTTCCGATTTTCAATTGCCGACTGCCAATTGAAACTCACCCGTCAGCCCTGCAAAAACCAATCGGCAATTGGCAATCGCAAATCGGCAATATCCTTACTTCTTCTCGGGCTCGCCCCCGCCTTCTTCGTCTTCCTTCTTACCCTTGCCGATAACTTCCGGCTCAGCAGCCGCATCGCCTTCGATTGGCGCTGCTGCCGTCGGCTCTTCCTTAACCATGCCGACCGTAGCGATCACTGTGTCGGGCGCTTCCAAAATCTCGATGCCTTCGGCGGTCGGGATGTCCGAAACGTGCAGGACATCGTGAACTCCAAGATTAGTAACATCGACTTCGATGGCCTCGGGGATTTCGCGTGGTTCGCAACGAATTTCCACTTCGCGAACGATCTGCTCAAGCACTCCGGCCTGCTCGCGCACGCCAATCGGCTCTCCGACCAGGCGCAACGGCACGGTCGCTTCGATCTTTTCGCCCTTTACCAGCCGCTTGAAATCGGCGTGCATCAAGCGCATCTTCACCGGATGAATCTGCCGATCCGCAAACATCACCTCGGTCGCTTCGATGCCTTCGATATCAAGCGTGAAGATCGTGTTTCGGCCAGTATCGGATCGCAGGATTGCCGCAAGGTCGCGCAACTCGCAGAGCGCCGACACGGCCCCGCCGACGCCACCATACATGGTCACCGGCACTTGTCCGTTACGACGGGCCCGCCGCGAATCATTTTTTCCCCGACCGTCGCGCTGAACGGCGCGCACCACGATGTCTTTTCTTTCCGCCATGATTGCTCTCCAAAAAAGTGGCACAGACCTCGGTCTGTGAACGTACGCGGGAAAATCACAGACTGAAGTCTGTGCCACGTAATCTGCTCAAATTGTGTTTGCTGAAAGCTGAGGGCTGACGGCTACTTAGCTTCCAGTGTTTGCCCTTCGATTGACCGGGCGACGGACCCGGACCTTCATACAAAGAGCGAAGAGACGCTGGTCTCTTCATGGATCGACTTGATCGCTTTCGCCAAAAGAGGCGCAATACTTAAAACTCTGATGTTCTTCAATTCCGCTGCTTTTGCATTCAGCGGAATCGTGTTCGTCACAACGATCTGCTCAATACCCGAGTTCCCCAGATGCTGTGCCGCACGTCCAGACAGTACCGGATGTGTGAAGCACGCGTCAACACGCGCCGCGCCGGCCTGCTTTAAAGCCAACGACACTTTGGTCAAAGATCCGCCTGTATCGCACATATCGTCAACGATTAGACAGTTTCGACCTTCCACATCACCAACCACGTTCATGACTTCCGCCACGTTGGGTTTGTCACGGCGTTTGTCACAGAGTGCCAGCTCGGCGTCCAAACGCTTGGCGTACGCGCGAGCTCTCTCTGCTCCGCCCGTATCCGGCGCCACGACCGTCAGATTCGGGAGCGGCCGCTCCTGATAATACCGAATCATCACCGGCGCCGCGTACAAGTGATCCACCGGAATATCAAAGAACCCCTGAATCTGCGCCGCATGCAAATCGATCGTCAAAATCCTGTCCGCGCCCGCGGTCGTCAACAGATTGGCGACCATCTTGGCCGCGATCGGCACGCGCGGGCGGTCCTTCTTATCGGACCGGCCGTAACCGTAATATGGCAGCACCGCGGTAAGACGTTCGGCCGATGAGCGACGAAACGCGTCGAGCATCACCAGCAACTCCATCAAGTACGCATCGGTCGGCGGGCACGTCGGCTGAACAATGAAAACATCTGCGCCGCGAACGTTCTCTTCAACCTGAAAATTGAACTCACCGTCGGAAAAGCGCGCCGCCGTCGCTTTTCCGAGATCGCAACCCAGTTCATGACAAATCTCTTCGGCCAGGGCGCGATGTGCAGTGCCCGAAAAGATTTTGATGCCGCCGGTCGTTCCCATTAGTCAGTAGCACAGACTTTAGTCTGTGTGTGTCTTACCTTAAGCAAGCTCAAATCACAGACTGAGTCTGTGCCACTTGGAAAATTGGCTGGGGCGGAAGGATTCGAACCTACGAATGCCGGATCCAAAGACCGGTGCCTTACCACTTGGCGACGCCCCAACATTATCGGCCCCACGTCAGCGGCCCCAAACATCTGCGAAGATTGCGCCCGCCGCGCCCATCGCGCTTCGATAGACACTGCGCCCCACCGTTCTACAAGGAAAGACGCGCCAACCAGCCTTGAGTTCGATCGCCTGAATGGCGCGTGCCTGCATATCTTCGCTGTCAAAAATCCCAAATACCGCCGAACCACTACCGGCCAGCCGCGCGGCTTTCGCGCCAGCCCCGATGAGGGCCACCTTTGCCGCCTCAATTTCCGGCTCAAGTCTAAACACCACCGGCTCGAAATCGTTTTGAAGAACTTTAGAGTCGAAACTGTCGGAAATCTTGCCCCGTGTCGAACTAGAAAGAATAGTTTTGGCTTCCGCTCTTGTCAAGGAACGGGCCTTTAGCGATCTGTAGGCATCCGACGTGGGGATGCTCGCGTTTGGTTTGATTGCCAGCAGGAACCGATCTGACGTGTCATCTAACTGAGTCAGTTCATTACCGGCGCCCGTTCCACGCGCCCTACCACCGAAGAAGAAAAAGGGTACATCGGCTCCCAAACTGCTCGCGATTTCCAAAAGCTCGTGCGCCTTTGCCTCGGTCTCCCAGAGATGCACCAGCGCAAGTAACGTCACGGCCGCATCCGAAGATCCGCCCCCCAATCCTGCCTGAATGGGAATACGCTTTAGCAGACGGATGCGAGCCCCTTTGCCCGGCGCAAAGCGAGCCTGCAAAGCTTTCGCGGCGCGATAGACGAGGTTGTCTGCAGCCTCTGGCAGAGATCGATCGTCGCAGGATAAGACGATCTCTGGATCGTTCGTGGCGCTTATAGCAACCGTGTCGTGCAGGCTGATCGTTTGCAGCACGGTATCGATTTCGTGATAGCCATCAGGGCGCTGGCCGAGGACACGCAAGGTCAGGTTTATTTTGGCGAAAGCCGGAAGAGTTAGGGTTGAGGCAGACATGACAAGCAGTTAGATACAGCGCAGGAATTTAAACGCAAAGGACGCAAAGTCACCCGCAAAGTGCTGCAAAGGAAAGCTTCTTTCCCGTCCGTTGATGTGCTTTGCGGCCCGGCGAAAAACCTCCGAGTCCCTCTCCGTTAAACCCCCTTCTTAAGACGTGTGGTTTCGCAGATCGCCGTTGCTGCTCGTAACCCGTTCTCCCGTCTTTTCAGCAACCTGGACGGAAACCCCTGCACGCTGTGCCAAACCCTTCGCCTCGTGATTTGCTTCTTCAATGACGCTTGCTTCGTTCAGCCCCAGCAACTCGCCGTCGCGCAGCAACATTTGCCCGTCAATGATTGTCGTGCGCACGTCTGACGCGATCGCAGAGTACACGAGAGCCGAAACAACATCTCGCTGCGGCGTCGAGTGCAGTTGATCGAGATCGACTACAATCACGTCCGCGCGTTTGCCGGTCTCCAGACTACCGATCTCCTTTTCCAGACCCAGGGCTCGCGCGCCATCGATCGTAGCCAGGCGCAAGACCCGTGCGGCCGGCAGAACTTCCGGCCCGTGAGCTAATTTCTGCAGCAGCGCCGCCGTGCGCATTTCCGTAAACATGTCGAGACGGTTGTTGCACGCTGCGCCGTCCGCTCCCAGGGAAACCGGAATCCGGCGCGCCAGCATCTCGGCCACGCGCGCCAAACCCGATCCAAGTTTCAAATTCGATGAGGGACAATGCGCGACGTTCGTCCCTGTGCGGGCCAACGTCTCCATCTCTTCAGTGTCGAGATGCACACAATGCGCGAGCACCACATGCGCGCCCGAGATACCCAGCGACTCGAGATAAGCCACGTTGCGCCGTCCGGTTTCGCTTTCGACAATCTCACATTCCTTCTTGTTTTCGGACGCGTGTGTGTGAATCAGCACCTGATGCTTCCGCGCTAGTTCGGAAACCTGGCTCAAGAGTTCCTGCGTGCAGCTAATCGCGAACCGCGGAGCAAAGCAACAGCGCACTCGGCCGCCGGCGTGGCCGTGCCATTTTTCAATCAGCGCTAGAGACTCGCGAATCGATTCGTCCGTTTGTTCGAGCAGACCCGCCGGCACTGCTTCGCCTTTGTCCATCATGCACTTGCCGACCGTAGCGCGGAACCCAGTCTCATCGACCACCTGCAAAACTTCTTCGGTGTGCTTGACGGTTTCCATCGTGAGCGCGCACGTGGTCCCACCTCTTACCAACTCCGCGATACCTAATCGCGCCGAGGCGCGAACTGATTTCGCCGTGTGCGCCGCTTCCATCGGCCAGACGCGCTGTTTCAGCCAGTCGATCAGCGAGAGATCGTCAGCCGCGCCGCGAAACAAAGTCTGGCAAAGGTGAACGTGCGTTTGCACAAAGCCGGGCAGCACCGCGCAGCCACTCGCGTCGATCGTCTCGCCTTCATTGGCCTCGATATGATTGCCAATCTCAGCGATGAGCCCGTCACGAATCAGCACGTCACCGCGCATGACGGAATTCCGGTCGTCCATCGTTACGATTGTGCCGCCTTTGATGAGAATCGTTTCGCTCATGAATTGAATCAGGCCGGGCGGATTATGCGAGGATCAGTGAAGGTCTGTAAAGTCTTAACACTTTACTCGGAAATGCGATACCGCCAGTAATCAGGGTGCCGCCGGTGGTGTTTGAAAGCGAGAATATGAAGGCGGTCGGGAAAATCGCGATAATAGACGGCGTATGGGAAGCGGGCCATCGAATAGCTGCGCACGCCTTTCTCAATGATCCTCCAACGTTCGGGCGCTTCAAGGATCATCCCGACCGCTCGATCCGCTTCATTAAGAAACTGGAAGCCCAGCGTCGCTACCCGGCCTTCGTAATATCGCGCTGCCTCGATTAGTTCGCTTTCGGCATCGGGATGGTAGATCAGTCGCATTCGAGCGCTCGTCGCGCCGCTTGAATGACTTCTTCATGTGTGCGACCAGTTACTTCGCCTGACGAGAGTTCTTCATCGCGCCGGATAGCCTCACTTACGGCAGCCCGTTCCTCTATATCCGGCAGTCCTGCGTCAATGCTCTCCCACAGCGCCTGCGCGAGTGAAACTCGTTCTGCGAGTGGCAGCGCCATCGCGTCTGCGATAAGTTGATCGGTGCTCATAGGAAAACAGTAGCTAGTGATGCATGGTCAGTCAAGAAGTCTACGCACTCCCCCACGAGCGGTTTCCTTGCGGAAAGGCTCGGCCTTCCGAGAAGCCCAATCCTGACATTCGTCGAGGCTACGCCTCGACAACGAGAGGCATAGCCTCGAACCTTAAACGCGCCTTCAATAAGGCAAGCCTTACCGCACTGGAGCGCGGCAAAGCCGCCTTGAACCCGCCATCCTACTTCTTGTCTGCGGCCGTAGCGGCCGCCGCTTTCTTCTGTTCCGCGGGCGGCGCGTCCGCTGCCGCAACCTCACCGTGCACGCGCATACCCAGCGCACGCCTTACGTCGTTTTCAATCCGCTTCAGCACTTCAGGATTGTCCTTCAAAGTCTGCTTCGAATTCTCGCGGCCCTGGCCCAGGCGCTCGCCTTTGTAAGAGAACCACGCGCCGCTCTTATCGACGACGCGGTTGTTGGCAGCGAGGTCCAGCAGATCGCCTTCGCGGGAAATGCCTTCGCCGTACATAATGTCGAACTCGGCTTCGCGGAACGGCGGCGCAACCTTGTTCTTGGCGACTTTGACCTTGGTCCGATTGCCTACGATACGATCGCCGTCTTTGATCGCGCCGATGCGCCGGATGTCGAGCCGCAGCGACGAATAAAACTTCAAAGCACGTCCGCCGGTGGTCGTTTCAGGACTGCCGAACATCACGCCGATCTTTTCGCGGATCTGGTTAATAAAGATGAAGCAGGTGTTCGACTGGGCCACGATCGCCGTCAGCTTGCGCAGGGCCTGGGACATCAGACGCGCCTGCAAGCCCGGCAGCGAATCGCCCATTTCACCATCCAATTCCGCGCGCGGCACCAGCGCCGCCACCGAATCGACTACGATCACATCCACGCCATTCGAGCGCACCAGAGCTTCGGCGATTTCCAAAGCCTGCTCGCCTGAATCCGGCTGGGAAATCAGCAGGTCATCAATGTTTACGCCCAGCTTGCCGGCATAGTCGGCGTCCATCGCGTGTTCGGCGTCGATGTAAGCCGCCACGCCGCCGGCTTTCTGAGCTTCGGCGACGATGTGCAGCGCGAGCGTCGTCTTGCCGGAGCTTTCTGGTCCATAAATTTCGCAGATGCGTCCCCGCGGCACGCCGCCGACGCCCACCGCCGCGTCCAGCGACAAAGAAGTCGTCGATATCGCCGGGATATCGGAAATCTCGCGCTCGCCTAAGCGCATGATCGATCCCTTCCCAAATCTCTTTTCAATGTTGAGCAGCGCGGCTTCAATGGCGCGACTGCGGTCTGCAATTCGGTCTTCAGGCATAACAGGCATCTCTTTCTTCTGCTCCTATTTGTTTTAGTTAGGTCTCGGGCATCCCACAAATCAGTCTGGGCCGAGAATAACACAACTCAAGCGAGAATGGAACAGAGTTTCACACATGAAACGGTACTATTTTCCAGAGGGTTCAAAAATAAGAATCTGCCGCCCCGGCAGCCCTCTCTGCAACCTCGAAGGTGAGGCGACATACTTGTCATCGCTGCAAAAGGACGGGTTAGGATACTCCAAGATGCTGAGTCCGTCGAGCACCTTGTGAGGTGCTAACGAACTTATGAAACCGGAAGTAGTTAGCGACCATTGCTATTATCGCGGCGTGGCTATTTCGAGTTCCGATTTAGCCGATCCAATAGAAGATTCGGCAAAGTCTATACTTTGAAATCAATCCGAAATCAGCTCCCTCACGAATTGCCCAATTCGCGACACTACCTCGCCAGCAGACGAAGCCTTTTCAATTTCGGCCACAATAGCCGAGCCAACCACCGCCGCATCAGCATACCGCCAAACGTCTGCAACCTGATCCGGCGTTGATATGCCGAATCCTACAGCTACGGGCAGGTCTGAAAACCTTCGCACACGACCAACCAGTCTCTCCGCTTCAGAACTCATTTCATCGCGAGCGCCCGTGATGCCTGCACGGGACACGGCATAGATGAAACCGCTGGCAAGCTCGGCGATCATTTGCAGACGTTCATCCGTTGAGGTCGGTGCGACGAGAAAGATCATGTCGAGATCGTTGGCACGCAACGCGTCTGCAAATTCGCCCGCTTCTTCCGGAACCAGATCGGTGACCAGGATTCCATCGACACCGGCCGCCTTTGCTGCGCGCGCGAGTTTCTCGAAGCCCGGAGTGTCTGGCGGGACAAGTCCCGCCTCCAAACCAGTTCCGAAGTGTTTAGAGGGAGGACTTGTCCTCCCATCGTTGTCCGACAGAGAGAACTGCAGGAGCGGATTGAAGTAGCTGAAGAGAATGATCGGGACGCCGGTTTGTTTACGCGCCCCAGCAACGATTTGGAATATTTCGGCAAGTCCAAAACTGTGCTTAAGCGCGCGTTCCGAAGCCCGCTGGATGACCGGCCCGTCGGCCATCGGATCCGTGAAGGGCACGCCTAACTCAATCAAGGTCGCGCCGGCTTTCGCCAACTCAATAATCAACAGCAAAGTGGTTTCGAGATCGGGATCGCCGGCCGTGATGAAGGGAATAAAGCCGCGACGATGGTCGCGTTTGAGATCGGCGAAGGTTTGACTGATGCGGGACATTTCCTGGCTGCGTAGGAGCCAAATATTTATAGCCCCTCGATACAAATACACGTTCCAGCTCCAAGGAGCGGCATGAATATTTTTCGCCCCTAAAGGGGCTCTGAAAGAACAGACTACGCGGTGCTATAAATATTTCGCCCCTAGCGGGGCTCCAGACTTCGGCGAACCGTATCTATGTCCTTATCGCCACGACCGGACAGATTAACAATTACGATCTGCTCGTCCGTCATCTCGCTCGCGACTTTCAAACCATGCGCGACCGCGTGCGCGGACTCGAGCGCCGGAATGATACCTTCCAACTTCGACAACATTTGAAAGGCCCCCAATGCTTCGGTGTCGGAAACCGACGTGTATTCGACCCGGCCTTCGTCATGAAGAAAGGCGTGCTCGGGACCAATCGAAGGATAGTCGAGGCCCGCGGAGATCGAGTGTGTCGTGGCAATTTGTCCGCGTTCATCCTG
>JAWVEM010000128.1:0-2977 GCA_033856735.1 Blastocatellia bacterium | reverse complement strand
GCCCACTCTTCGTTTTCATCTGCCCGACCAGCGAGCTGGCGCCACCATCCGTGCGCACCAGAGTGCCGGTCTTGGCGATCACGCTGCCACGTTCTGAGGGATCTGTATACCGATCTTCCAGAGTGCCGGGATCGATTCCGGCAACCGGCAGGATATCTGACAGCGAAAGCTTGTGTTTCTGTAATTCATCGCGCAGCCCGCGCAGAATCGTCATCATAGCGCGTGGAGTGAAACGATTGACACCCAGACCGCTGGTTGAAGCCATCAAAATATCGTTAGGATTAACCTTTAGTTTGGCTACCAGCACCGCGCGGACGTTTTGAGGTCCGCCCAGTGAATCACCGATGCGCTCGGCCATGAAATTGTTCGAGTAGCAGAGCAGAGCCTTCAGCACGTCAACCAGTTTGCTCGATTTATGAGTGAGCAGCGGGAAGGCGCCGGGAGGAGCCGCGCCGATCTGGACCTCGCCGGTTATGACGACACTCGGAACGCTGCGGAGGCTTTCGTTGTCGGCGATTAGAGTGCGCTCGTCCAGCCAGGCGCGCGTCGCGCTCGTCGAACGGCGCGCGGCGTCGAAGGTCTCCCGAACTTCTTCTCCTGAATGTCTGGCCGACCAGTCAAAATTCATCGTGAAGTTCGGCGCTACGATCAGGTTGCCGTTAACGGTGCGAATTCCCCGCTCATTCAATTCCCTGGCCAACATCACCGCATGTTCGAAATGAAACGAAGGATCGCGTCCGCTGATAATCAAGTCACCGGTCAGCGTGCCATTGGTCTTGTCGATGGTGCCGGCGGTCCAGATGGAAGTTAGAAACCGATGTTCCGGTCCGTAGGTTTGTAACGCCACGAGGGCCGTCGCCAACTTAACTGAAGATGCGGGATTGAATCTCTCGTCGACTGACTGGGCTGCCAGCGTAGCGCCTTCGACTGTCTCCGCCAACACTCCCTGCAATCCATAGATGGGGGTTAAGAAAGCGGGTTGCGCTAATCCATTGTTACCCTGAAGACCAGGTGCAGTGTTGTTCGAAGGGCCTGGTGTCGGCGCCGAACCCCGCTGTTGCGGCGGCGGCTGCGAAGGAGTCTGAGGAGTAGTAATGGAGGGCGCTTGCTGGCCAAATGCAAACGCGGCGCTGAATAGCAGCAAAGCGAAAATTTTTATTGACCTAACGAACGAATGCATCATGTTTTGTTATCTGGCCGCGCTCTTGATTCGGCCTACGCATCATACCATGAAAGGAAGGCGGCGTTTTCCGGCGAGTAGTGGTGCTGGGTTGGTAGGTCCTAATTTCATTTTCTCTGACTGTCTGTCCCGAAGTTAAGAACCGAAATCAAAAGCGATCCACGAAATATCACTAAACAAATCTCGTGCTCGTTCGTGTGATTTTGTGGATCGATTCTATCAATCGTTCCAAGCCTCAAACAGGACGAGCGATTCAACTCTGATTGCAAACTGCCATGGCGTCGACCCGATTGACTGAGCTTTGATGCCCCGCGCCCAACTCAGGATGCTCCTACTAAACGTGCTTCACATCCTGGGTCCTGTACGTCGGCTGTTGACACCTGGCACACGATAGCGGCGACTCTTGAGGCAAATGAGTTCCAACTGCCCACGCTTCGCGTCGCAACTTCGTTGACAGCCAAACAATCGCGCACCTAGAATTCAATTCGTTGAAGAAAGTTGTGTCACGCGATCAGGAACCGCTAACAATTGAAAGATTGCACGTCGTGCATGCGGCGCGGCGCAAAGAAATCCTGGCCCGGCTGCGAGAGTTTCACCAGGTGTGGCAAACAGCTTCGGACGCGCGGCTGTGGGAAGAAATGGTCTATTGCATCTTCACCGCGGGAGCATCGGCAAAGATGGGTTTGCGCTCAGTCGAAGCCTTAAGACCATTGTTGGCGAATGGACAACAACCGGCCATGACGCGAGCATTGGTGGCTTCCGGCGCGCATCGCTTCCCCAACGCCCGGCCGGCGTACCTAGTGATCACTCGCGATTATTTGCAAAGTTCATTCTCAATGCGCCTGCGGGAACGTCTTAATAGTTTCAGCGATCCGTTCGAGCGCCGCGATTGGTTGGCAGCGGAGCCACGAATAAAAGGTCTCGGTTATAAAGAGGCAAGCCACTACTTGCGTAATATCGGCTTCAAAGGTTACAGCATACTGGATAAGCATATAGTGCGGTGCCTGGCGGAATTGGGTGTGATCGATTCACCCAAGCCACCTGCCACCCGCCGACGGTATCTGGAAGCCGAAAGCAGAATGCGGCAATTTGCCGGCGACGTTGGGATTGATTTTGATGAACTCGATCTGGTGCTCTGGTCAATAAAGACGGGCGAGATTCTCAAGTAGCAAGCGAATGCAATTCATATTTTTCACGTTTAGGGCGAGGGTGATCGGGCGGACGGTCGCCACCGTCGCATGTCTCTCGCTAGCCGCCGTCGTCCTGGCGCACGCGCCGGATAACGAGAAGGCTCGCAATCGCGCCCAGAAAGCTTTGCGCGCCGGCGACTTTGAGCGCGCCGAAGAACTCTATCGCGAGCTGCTCACCAAAGACGATCACGACAATGAAGCGCGATTGGGTCTCAGCCACGCACTGCTTAAACTGCGTCGCTTACAGGACTCTTTCGATCACGCTGCCAGGGTCGCGGCCCTCGAGCCTTTGTCTGCACGCGCGCATGCTTTGCTGGGATCCGCCGTGCTGGCTTCCGGAGATTTTCCTCTTTCGATCGAGGAGTTTCGCACTTCGCTCGCTTTGGATGAGAATGAAGCAATGGCCATTGCTGGCCTGGCGATGGTCGACTATTACGAGAATCGAACCGCGAGATGCCTCGCAGGATTGCGCCGCGCCGCTGAGATTGACGCGAACGAACCCGATTATGTTTTTAACCTGGGCCAGGCCGCAGCCCGCTCCGAGCATTACAAAGAAGCAGCCGACGCTTATGAACGATTCCTGGTGATCGCTCCGCGCACCGACGCC
>JAWVEM010000127.1:0-3411 GCA_033856735.1 Blastocatellia bacterium | reverse complement strand
GATGCGCTGTGGTTTGCTCGCGCTCCAAATGCGGGCCGCGAAGCCTGGGAGCTGCGCCTGGTCGCCGAACAGCCCTACGCATTATTCGCAGCTTTCGAAGCGGACGAGTCTGAAGATGAACGTGAGGAGGCGCGACTTGAGATGGAACATGTCATGCGAGATCAGGTGGTCCGGCAGTAACGGAATACGATCCACTAAATCACACGAAGCACCGCAACAGGTTCGGGAGTGGGTGGCGTTAGCGCGCGCGGCCCATCGTTACCGGAATTTTCAGAACCTGGCCGGCGCGCAACACAACTACCTCAACCACGCTTTTTGGCGTTGCCCGCCGCACTCGCGAAAGTAGTTCATCGCTGGTCCGAATCGGGACCTTGTCAAAATCAGTTATGATGTCGCCTTCTTTGATTCCAAAGAGATCAGCCGGCCCATTCGGGTCGACCCAATCGATCTGCACGCCGTAGGTTCTGGTTATGGGATTGTTAATCCGCGTCGTTCGATTACTTTCGAATCCGAAAACTGCTTTGCCCTCGGGGCGGTCATCAAACGCTGACGTGATCTGATCCATTTCGTCGTTGGAAACGGTGATCAACTGCGTATTGTGGAAATTACCGTCGCGCGTGTAAATCACTTCGACTCTTTTCCCCACTGGTATCTTCCGCAGAAGATCTGTTAGCTCGCTTTCCTTCCTTACCGGATGGCCGTCAAAGCTGGTAATGATGTCGCCGCCCACCAGTCCCGCTTTATCCGCCGGCCCTCCCGCGGGGGAAGCGACGTCGAAAGTCACGCCACCGTCGTCGGCCTTGAGCCCATTCACGCCGAGATAAGAACGGCTCGACGGAGCGGTCACGGCCGGCGCGGGGTTGTGCCCGAGCCTGAGCATGCTCAACCCGCCGCCGCTCGCGAAAAAAAGTCCCAGCACGATCCACATCCAGGTCATGCCGCTCAGACCCAAACGACGATGGCGGCGCAGGTGCCCACCGGCGTTGGGCCGTGACATTGGCCCACCCACGCCCGGAGCATACTGCGCGCCGAAGTGCGCATTGACCGCGCCCGCGCCATTAGGCAAGCGTACGGTTTCGGTGTACTCGGCCGGGCCTTCACCCAGGCGGTTCCCACAAGATCGGCAGAAACGCATCTCGGCCGGCATCGGCGCGCCGCATTGGCTGCACACAATTGCGCCCCCTTGATCTCCCGAACCGGGACCGCTGCCGCTGAACTTTGGCTGAGGCTGCATGACGAAATTGCTCGAATCGAACGCTGACAGTCTAACGACTAATGCCGGATTATACGCCGGGTGAGCCTGATTGGTTGCGTGTATTTCCTCTTTGTGGAGTGCGCTGACTTGTCAGCCTTTCGAAAGGACCGACCAGTCGCGGCACCTCAAAGTTAAGGGCTCGAGGTCGGCCCGGTTTACGAACCTCACCCAACCAAGTATAGTCAGATGACTCAAAAAAAATAGTTTACGAAGGCAGTTTCATGGAAGTAACCAAGGCCCTGGCCGCGCTACAGCCCCTCTACGGAAAAGGAAATATCGAAATCGTGACGGCCGACGGGCACCGTGTGCGCGGCATCGTGCGCAGCATGAAAACGACCCAGGCCCTGACCACGCCCAGCGTGAAAATCGAGCGCGCCGACGGCGAAATCGTCAAGGTCCCGTTTACTTCCATCATCGAAGTCATCAATCACAATCCGCCGGGTTGATCGGAGTGCAATCTTCCGTCCCGTCGTCAGGTAAGACAATCCACGAAATTCACGAAGCCGGTTCGTCTGATTTCGTGAATCGTTCTGATCCCAACCGAACAAGGATAGGCTTTCCACTCTTATTGACACCTCCGGCCGTTCTACTGCTTACTGCTCACTGCCTACTGCTTACTTATTAATATGTCGCTCGAATTTGCCGTCGAATATCCCTGCGTGCTGCGCGCCCGCTACCCGGAAAAGCATCTGCGCGAGTGGGGCCGCCTCAGCAATCTGCACACAATTCTGACGACCGGGGATCGAAGCGCGCCCGGTCCCGACAAGATCGCCTGGATCGAAAATGCCGGCGCTGAGATCGAACTCGTACAGATTGAGACGGCGGTTTGCGCCAACTGTCCCGCGTGCCTGCCGCCCGATACCGCCGGTGAAGGCGAAGCGGTGGGTTGTCTCGGCCGCATCAACTATCCGATCGATGCCCAGTTTGAAAAGTTCCTGGCTGATCGCGTGCAGTTGATGCTCGACACGCTTGATGCGGCAGACCAGCCGCGCCTGCTGCGAATTCTCGTGGACCGGGAATCTCCCTTTGATGGTGAAGCGACGAAAGAACTGCGCCGGGTGACGACTGTTGACGGCCTCAGATTTTTTGAATCCAGGCTGCCGATCAAACTAACGCGCGAGGGATCGCATTTGACGACCGATAACGTGTTTGATTTGCTGGCCGGGTTTAGCTCAGAAGATGGCGCAGCGACCAGCTACACGCGCGAGTTCCCCACGGCCGCGACTGCCGACTATTACGATTTTCTCGACCTGATGCTGCGTAACGATTTGAGTGAGTCCGAAGCCTCGCGTCTGCACGCGCGCAGCCGTAACTATGCGCAGTTTCTGCGGCTGTTGTCGGCGTTGGAACGGGCAGAAGCGTTGAATGCTCGCGTGCTGGTGGATTAGGGGATACAATCGTGGCCAAGTAGTGTCCGAGGGTTCATCATGCAAGAGATTAAGGGAGTCCAATTCGTAACCGACAGTCTGGGGCATAAGGTTGCCGTTCTGCTCGATCTCCATGAATGGGGAGAGCTTTGGGAAGATATTTACGACAACATGATTGCCAAAGAACGCGTCGACGAACCTCTAATGAAGCTGGGAGACTTTGAAGAAGAGCTTCGCCGAGAAGGACTGCTGAGTGAGTGAGCCGTCTTACACCGTAAGCCTTCGAAAATCAGCTCAACGAGAAATTAGGTTGCTCGATCATACGATTCGCTCGAGAGTCGTCAAAGCCCTTCGATTATTGCAGGACCCGCGCCCTCAGGGGTTGTCTCAAACTCGCAGGCTCCAACAATCTCTGGCGAATACGAGTAGGTGATTGGCGCGTTCTCTATGAGATCAACGACGAAACTCGAGAAGTAAACATTGTAGGCGTCCGGCATCGAAGCCGAGCTTACGACTAACCCGTTCCGGCACTTACTGCTCACCGCTCACTGCATCTTCATCAACCTGCCTGAGGCTATCCAGAATCAGATTCGTGTTACTTGCCGCCTCGATAGTTATCGGATGGGACTGTGCCGACTTCTGAAAATCAAACATGCCGCCGGTAATCTCGACAATTTGCCGAAACGCCGCCTGGGCGGTGAGCGGGCCGCTTTCAGCGCCGACGATTTGCCCGTCGTTGAAAAGCACGCGTCCGGCCTGCGCATTATTTGTGAGCCCCAGGACACCCGT
>JAWVEM010000126.1:0-8434 GCA_033856735.1 Blastocatellia bacterium | reverse complement strand
GGATGCGCTCGTATCGATGCCCGGGAACGGGCGAACTTCAAGGTTGAGTTGCGCATCAATCAAACGAACGGATCGTTCTTTGCATTAGGGATGGCTTGGAGGATCCCGAGCGGCGAATAAGAGCTGTTATCGAACAACCCGCCGCGGCAAGGAAAAATATCATGATTGCCGAATTGAAAAGAGACGAGATGGACGCCCCAGAAAACAAAATCAACGAAACGGTCTTTCTTGACCCGGATCAGAAAAGTCCGCGTGCTCAGGATTTTGAAGACCGCCTGGGGGCGCGCATCGTTGGCCAGGAACGTGCCGTGCGCCGCGTGAGCGGCCTCTACCAGATATTTCTGGCCGGCATGAATCCGCCCAGCCGGCCGATCGGCACGATGTTGTTCCTCGGCCCGACAGGTTCGGGAAAAACGCGCGTAATCGAGGCGGCCTCAGAGGTTCTGTTCTCAGATCCGAACGGCGTCGTGAAGATTGACTGCGCTGAATTTCAGCATTCGCACGAAATCGCCAAGCTAATCGGTTCGCCTCCGGGATACCTGGGTCATCGCGAGACGTCTCCTATGCTGACGCAGGAGAACCTCGACCGAATGCACAACGAAGAGCTGAAGCTCACACTCGTGCTTTTTGACGAGATCGAAAAAGCTTCGGATTCCCTGTGGCAGCTTCTGCTTGGCATTCTGGACAAGGCCACATTAACCCTGGGCGACAACCGGCGCGTCGACTTTTCGAAGTGCATCGTCATCATGACTTCGAACCTCGGCGCTCGCGAAATGTCCGAGTTGATTTCCGGCGGTATCGGCTTCGCTCCGGGCAAGGGTGTCAAAAATCCTGATAGCGAAGTGGATCAGAAAATCTATCGCACGGCGGTGGAAGCGGCCCGGCGTAAATTTTCGCCGGAGTTCATGAATCGCATCGACAAGGTCGTCGTATTCCGGTCTTTGAAAGAGCACCATCTGCGCGCGATTCTCGATCTCGAACTGCAGTCGGTGCAGGATCGCATCATGATGTCCGCGGGCACCAAGTTCGTTTTCCAGTGCTCGGACGCCGCCAAAGACATGCTCTTGCAGGAGGGCATCGATTACAAGTACGGCGCGCGGCACTTGAAACGCGCGGTCGAGCGCTTTCTCGTCTATCCGTTGTCGAACTTGGTAGCGACCGGCCAAATTGGTTTGGGCGATCTCGTGCAGGTGGACCTCGGCACGGTTGCCAACAAGCTAACCTTCTCGAAGAAATCGGGCGGTGCGTTAATTCAGGAGATTACCGCAGCGACTCCGGATGAAGAGCCTTTAGCGGCCCGGTCAGGTAGCGTGGGCGTGCCAATCCCCCAAGCCAAGGAAAGTAAGGCCGCCCGAAAGGGCCAGGGCCGCGGAGAGAAGACTGACGGCTAAGCCGAGTTCGCCACAGGGTAGGAACAAAACAAATGGCGCCGGAGCGAGAGCTTCGGCGCCTCTTTATTTTAGATCGTCTTTAGCCGGATTCTTCCTGTTGGGAGAGTCCCTTCAATTCTTAAGAGACTTAAGACGACGCAGCGCTGTGCGCGCCGCCTCGGCCAAATAAGGATCACTGGAAGCTAACGCGGCCTGAAGCGCGGGTCCCGCGGAGGTGTCACCGATTAGCCCGAGGGCCGTAGCCGCTTCCCGCCTCACATCGTTTTCGTTGGCGTCGTTCGTTAGTGTCGCGATCAAAACACTGACGCCTGCGCGGCTCTTGATCTGGCCGAGGGAACGCGCCGCCGCCCGCTTGACCGAGTCGTTTTCTCCAACTTTTGGTTTCTTCTTTTTTGGTGGTTGGCCGGCCAGCACCGCCGCAAGAGGTTCGACCGCCGACTCGTCGCCGATTTCGCCCAGGGCCAATGCCGCGGCGCTGCGAACGCCGGCGTCCTTGTCGCTCAGTAAGAGACTCGCAAGCGCGGCTACGGCGGAACGACTGCGCGTTTCGCCCAGAGCGTAGGCCGCCTCACGCCGAACGAATTCCATCTTGTCCTGCAAGAGGGGAATCAAGAGTGTGGCTGCGTCTGTCTGCGGCAGAGACAAAATGGCGTGCATCGCGGCCACGCGCGCCTTTGGGTCAACGTCGGTCAATCCGGCGGCGGCCACACGCGACGCGTCAGGCCGCTTCAAGTTACCCAGCCGCATCAGCGCATCGCGACGATCTTCGGTGTCTTCCGATTTTAGACGCTGGCGCTGCCGCTCGATCTCGCGCTGCATCGGCGTCAACGCTTCATTTTTTTGCCCGGCGATCAAATACCGGGAGCTGACCTCCCCGCCGCTAGACATCGCCAGCAACAAAGCGATGGACGCAGCTTTAAAGAAAGGTGACCGGACCTTGGAAATCATCTTTAGAAGGAATCTCATTAGGCGCAACATACTTGACCGGACGCTGGAGTTCAACCGGTATCTATCCGCGACGCAACCGCGTGCAGGGTGTCGATAACCAAAACTGCGATCGGAGGATAGAAGAGCAGGTCCGAAAACATCAGCATTGCGGGCGAAAAAGAACCGACAGCCGGCGCCGTGGCGTGATGCCGGAAGAGCAGAGTCAAATCCGCAAAGAAATCCTGCGCGTTCCAGCCGATGAACAATCCGATCCCCAGGCTGATCACATAACCGCCGAGCAGGAAGGCGTAAGCTGAAAATCTGGTGAACGGCTGATCCGGCTCTCGTTCTTCGCTCGTAATTGAGTAATTAAGACGGTCGGGTTTGTAGGTGTAATGCGTGATGTATTCGCGCAGCCGGCGAATCAAGTGCCACACACCCATCATAAAGAGCGTCGTTAGGATCGCCTTACCGGCGAGGCCAAACGACTGCCACAGCGGCGGCTTGATCAACGCCACAAAGAACGTCGAAAGGAAAAGTGAAACGGTAGTGAAGACAGCACGCTGGCGCTCGATGTTCTCACGCCGATCATTCTCGAGGATTTGATTGACGACCCGATCCCAGCGAGCCTGGACCGCGATGTTGCTGGCCCGTTGCGCGTGTGGGTTGTTATCGAGTCCCAGAAAAGGGGCCGGACGCGTGCTCTGATCCAGTTGCTGATCGTGAAAGGCTCGTTCCTGAGGATCGATCAGTGTGTGGTAAGCGAGCGAGAGGAGCGCAAATTCACGCGCAGCCTTCTCTGAGCCACGGTTTACATCCGGGTGCCGCTTCCGCGCGAGCTTCCGGTAAGCGGATTTGATCTCGGCACCGGTCGCGCTCCGTTTGACGCCCAGAACGTGATAATAGTCGGTCATCGCAAGGGGGAACTGGCGCGAGAATCGAAGCAATGTCACCCCAATGACCGTCCCGTCTCGCTACCTAATCCGCCCGCAATTTTAGCATTTCCTCAATGGCGAGAGCGAGCCGTTTATTTGGTGGGCGCTGGCTTAACTTGGGAAGCAGGCGTAGAGAGTGCCGACTTTGGTCGGGCTTTACGAGGGGGAAGAGCCCGACTAAAGTCGGCACTCTAAAACCGTCGATTAAGACGCAAACTGAACCTTGACCTCTGAACTAGCCCGCTAATTAATTTCCGTCTTGGCGAGCGGATCTTTCGATGAACTCGATGAGCGTTCGCACCGCGACGCCGGTCGGACCCTTGGAGCGATAGGGTTGAGCAGTGTCGCCCCAGGCCGTGCCGGCTATATCCAGATGGGCCCACGATACATCATCGGCGAACTCCTTGAGGAAGGCGGCCGCGGTAATCGTGCCCGCTTTTTTGCCGCCAACATTCTTGATGTCGGCAATATCACTCTTAATTTGGTTCGTGTACTCGTTGTCTAGTGGCAACTGCCAGAATTTCTCGCCCACTTCCTTCCCGGCCGCAATCACTTGCTCGATGAGCGTCTGGTCCGTACCCAGAATTGCAGTGTTCACGTCGCCGAGAGCGATAGAAACAGCACCTGTGAGCGTCGCCATATCGATAATCTGCGTGGCGCCAAGTTTCTTTGCATAGGCAATCGCGTCCGCCAGCACCAGACGTCCCTCAGCATCGGTGTTAATGACTTCGATCGTCTTGCCGGTCATCGCCGTCAAAATATCACCGGGCTTGGTCGCCTTTCCTGAAGGCAAATTCTCTGAGCACGGAGCTACTCCGAGTACCGGTATCGACGGCCGCAACTGAGCGATAGCCTGCATCGCCCCGATGACCGTAGCGGCGCCGGTCATGTCGTATTTCATCAACTCCATATTCTCGCCCGGCTTCAGAGAGATACCGCCCGAGTCAAACGTAATTCCCTTCCCGACGAGGGCTAACAATCCATGCGCCCGCTTATTACGCTTGGGCGGGTCATACCTCATGATGATCAGCTTTGGCGGTTCTTCAGAACCGCGAGAGACGCCCAGCAGCGATCCCATACCCAACTTTTCCATCTGCCGCTGATCTAGGACATCGATACTAAGTCCGAACTGCTTCGCAACTTTCTGTGCTCGCTGGGCAAGGATCGTCGGCGTCAGGTAACCTCCCGGTTCGTTCGCGAGATCACGGGTGAAGTTCGTCGCCTCGCCAATAATGCGGCCGCGTTCTGCTCCCTGTTGTAAGGCTTTCTTGTCGCCGCCCTCAATCACGACGGCGATTCGTTTCAGTTCGCGATCCTCTTTGTCTTTGGTTCGATATTTATCAGGCTCAAACAGGCCCATGATCGCGCCTACCATCGCGGTTTGCGCGACCTTCTCTGCTTCGCCGTCGGCGCGGGGCGCGATCGCAAGCGACTTCGCATTCTTGCTTCTGAGAAAACGCGCCGCGGTGCCGGCCATCTGCGTTATCTGTGTGGCCTTATAATCGTCCCGGTCGCCACAGCCAATTAGAAGCAGGCGTTCGGCCTTTAGTCCTTTTCCGGGAACATGAAAGTACGCAGTCTCGCCCGTCTTGGCCGCGAATTCTTCATTCTTGATCACGCTGCTGATCAAGCCTTCGACGGCGCCGTCCAGAGTTTGCAAAAGCCCTTCGTCGGCTTTTTCGCCTTTGAAAACCGCGACGGCCAGAGCTGTTACGTTAATCTCTAACAACGATTGAGAACTTCCGATTGCTTCCATTCCTGCCCTCTCTTCTAAATGATCCGATCAGCATTGAGTGGCACAGACTTCAGTTTGTGATTCCAACGTCATTCGTCACAGACTGAAGTCTGTGCCACTAAATAAGTATTATCGATTCCGTTCCTTCAATTGCGCCTGGGTTTCGCGCTCCACGATGCGCCGCATTTCGGTTTCGCGCTTGTCGTACAACTTCTTGCCTTTCGCTACTCCTACCTCGAACTTGATTTTCCGGCTCTTCAAGTAAACCCGGGTGATGATCAAGGTCATTCCCTCAATCGATGCCGCTTCATCGAGCTTGGCAATCTCGCGGCGATGAAGCAGCAGCTTGCGCGTGCGCAACGGTTCGTGATTCGCGAGGTTGCCGAAGGTGTAGGGCGAGATGTGGGCATTGAACAGCCACGCCTCGCCGTCACGAACTCCCACGTATGACTCTTTCAGTTGAATGCGGCCGTCGAGGACACTCTTGACTTCAGTCCCCAGCAGCGCCGCACCGGCCTCGTACTTGGCCGAGATGTGATAGTTGTGAAACGCAGCACGGTTCGTCGCCAGGACTTTTTCTTGCGTCGCCGTTGCCATTCAAGTTGTACTAAAGCGAAAGCTGACTATAACAAGCAGGCTGAGAAGCTACAAGTTGATCTCAAAGGGTTTTCTGCTCGGAATTCGCTTGTCTTCCTGATCATCCACGTCTAGACTTGACACATGAGTTCTAACTTCGTGGACACTGTAAAGAGCCTTCCGCTCGCAGAGCGAATAGAGATTATCGAGGCTCTGTGGGAAAGCCTGACTCAGGAAGGCTATGAGCCCCTCCTTACAGCCGAACAGGCCGCTGAAATTGATCGGCGCGTCGAAGCGCACCGGCGAAACCCGAACGACGTCGTATCGTGGGAGTCGATCAAGAAAGACCTCGCCAACAGACAATCCTAAGCGCTGATGTCACTCCCAATTGTTTTTCGGCGCATCGCCCGACAGGAGATGGACGAATCAATCGCGTGGTACGAGCCTGAGCGTCGCGGGGTCGGAATTGAATTCGCGTCTGAGATTGAGAACCTCCTGGCCAGAATTGCTGACACACCGGAACAATTTAGCAGAGTGCGCGGCGAGCCAAGACGGGCAGTCCTGCGCCGCTTTCCTTACACAATTCATTTCTTGGCCGAGTCGAACCGGATCGTTGTCCTGGCAATCTTCCACGCAAAGCGGAATCCCATAAGACTGGAAGATCGCTAATCCATGCAGCGTCTAACAAACCCTCGAACACTCTGGCCAACACTCATTCTGGTTTCGGGAATCCCGCGAATTGCCGGGGCTTTCTTCCTGCCCAATGCCTTTGGCGACGCCTACGTTTACATCCGCGATATCGGCACGATGAGCACGAAGCTGTCGCATGGAACGTTCGCCTTGACGGACCTCTACGGATTCTGGCTGCCGCTGTATCAGTTCATTTCCGCGGTGGTGAACATCTTCATCAGGAACGGATTTTATTCGGGAAAGTTCGTCTCGGCGCTATTCGGAATAGGATCGTGCCTCCTTGTTTACAGCATTACCCTGCGCTTGACGGCGAATCGCACGGCCGCGCTGATGGGGTTTGGGCTCATCGCTTTGAATCCACTTCACATCACCTACTCAGCCTCGGCAATGACCGATGTGCCCCACGCGTTTTTCGTCCTGGCCAGTCTCTATTTTGTTTTGCAGAGAGGCTGGGTGCTCGCCGCAGTCTTCGCCGCTCTCGCCGGTATAACCCGGGTCGAGAGCTGGATGTTCATAGCTGTGATTCCCGCGATTCAGTTTTTAAGAGAGCGACGCATTTCGATCACGGCGCTCTTGATCCTTCTGATCCCGCCGTTGTTCTGGTTCTACATTTCGTGGCGGGCGACGGGTAACTGGCTCGCGTGTTTCGTACAGCGTCAGTACTATCACGACTGGCTGCTGGCGATGAATCCCGCGCTGGCGCGCTTCTCTCTGCCGAGCGTTCTGCGTGACAGCGCCATCCTGATCGTCTCCACCGACATTGCCGTTTTGATTTCGGCCTTCGTCGCGGCGTGGTTCGCGTTCAGGCGGCGTTATATCACTTTTACCAGACCCGGCATGCCCGAAGAGTGGCGAATGATTCGGGCGCCGGTCGTCTTCTTCTTCGCCTTCTTCAGTCTCCTGGTTACGGCTTATCTAACGCATCAGCAGCCGATGATTTTTCCGCGTTACGGATTGCTTCTGTTCAGCCTCGGCATTCCGATTCTGATGTGGACGCTACTCAGGCTGGCACAGCAAAACCCGCAACGGGCGCGACTGATTCTGGTATCCGTGATTGTGCTCTGCGTTTTTGATGCGAGCGTCGAACTCGTGGGATCAGTCGGGTCGCTTAACCAAACGTCCGCCCAGCGCGCCGTCGCCGATTACCTTCACACTCACGTCGAACCCTCTGCGAACAGTTTCATTTTCAGCGACGAAGGCACGGTGTCGGTGATGTCCGGTATTCCAGAGGGAAGGTTTCTAACGTCGTCTGATTTGCCCAGGGATGGTGCAGGCTTCCTCGCCTTCCTGAAAGAAAAGCATGTTGAGTATCTGGTGTTTGTAAATAAGGGAGACTCAACGCCGGCAAGGTTGTTTCCGGAATTGCAGACTGGAACGACGACGGAGTTATTCGCACCGGTGATGCATAGCAGTTCGCGGTTTCTGCGAATGGATATCTGGCTGTATCGAGTGAACAACGGGGCCGTGGCCCAACCGTGAGGGAGGCATCCTCACAGTCACACGGGGCAATAGCCCGACCGTGAGGGAGGGCTCAGCTTCTTCACGCTGAAAGCGTGGAAAAAACTCCCTGGGGCAGAGAGCGAAGCGCGCCGCCCCAGGATCTCGCCACCGAAAGATCCCAGAGCCCGCCTCAGCGGGCGACAGATTGTGGAGGCCCGGGCGCGGGGTTACGGGCCTACTCGTTGTGACTATATTAAATCAATAGACGCATGACCGAATGAGGGAGTAGAGTGGCGTCGCTGATGATTAATTGGACGGGCTATTTCAAAGTCACGAGCCGCGCTGAGGGGCTTCGAATTAGAGAAGCTTGAGGTTATCATTAGGCACTCTACCGAGCGATACTTTAACACTGAGACCGAACGTCATGTGGTGGTGGGAAGACATAACCTGCAGTTGGTGATAATTCCTTACGACGTTGATAATGAAACCATTAGTCCCGTGACAGTGCATCCGATCAGTCAGATTCGTTTTGGGTGAGATTCAATTGGAAATAGGACGAGATCAGATTAGTGGCTTGCGAGACCTGGAGAAACTCATCGATTCCTCGATCGTTTTCTAGAAGACGTTCCAAAAATCCGTAACTCAGATCAACCGCCTTCGCAACATATCCAAAGCCGCCTGCGAAGCCCGCCACCGAATCAACTCCCGATCTCCCGGCAAGACAAAACGCTTATGCTCCG
>JAWVEM010000125.1:0-8335 GCA_033856735.1 Blastocatellia bacterium | reverse complement strand
GAATGCGCTTGGCGTAGTCGTAAACCAGTTGGCCAACCGCCGTGAGCCTCGGCGTCTTTTGTGAGCGCTCAAACAATGGCGCGCCGATCTCTTCTTCCAGACGGCGGATGGCAATGCTGACTGCGGGTTGAGTGCGGTAGACTCGCACGGCAGCTTTCGAGAAGCTTCCTTCCTCCACCACAGTCACAAAAAATTCCAGTTGCGAAAACTCCATCGATCAGCAGCTCACCTTCGTTCTGCGGATACTAACACAGACAATTTTGCTTTGCGGATAGAAGTTGCTCTCCCTTCTACCTTTGGGAGAAGGGAGAACAATTCTCGTCTCCAGATCAGGATACGGTTTTGTGTTCTGGATCTGAGGCTGCGACAAAAATGTCCTTCTCTTCAGCCTTTCCAACCAAATACTAAAAACTTGTCGCATCGCCGAACCGATGAGAAGCGGTGCCGGGATTTTCTGATCGACCGTGATCGCCCTGTCGGAAGGAGATATTTCTCTGTGTAACCTCTGCGATGCTCTTTGTCTCTGTGGTGAAATTTACCGCGAAAACATTCACCACGGAGGCACAGAGGTTCCACAGAGAACCACAGAGACCGGCCTTTTCCGACAGACTCTGAAGGCTGCTGTTAATGAGAATTCAACTCCGGGTGCGACCGCCGCACTTCTGAGCTAAACGAAGAAGGGATGGCATGGAACTTGTCACGGAAAGGCGAGCTTCAGTCCTAGCGTTAATCTGCGGTTCCCTTGAATGAAAATCCCGAAGGAGAAACTAATCTTGAGATTCCGGCAAAAATTCTCAATCGGAGCAGCGGCCCTGCTCTGCCTGGTTTCTGGTTCCGTCGTGGTGCTGGCCCAGACACCGAGCCCATCTTTAGAAGAGAGACTCGCAAAGATCGAGTCGGCCACCGTGAGCGCCCAGTCGGCTGGCGACAATGCGTGGATGCTGGTCTGCTCGGCGCTCGTGCTGATGATGACCGGACCAGGCCTGGCCTTGTTTTATGGGGGGCTGGTGCGCAAGAAGAATGTCCTGGGAACGATGATGCAGAGCTTTATTCTCATGGCCGTTGTAACTGTGCTCTGGGCCCTTTACGGTTATAGCTTCGCCTTTTCTCAAGGCAATCCGTTCGTGGGCGGATTCCGCTATCTGCTTCTGCATGGGGTCGGCGGTGAACCCAATGCTGATTACGCCGCGACGATACCCCAAGAGACTTTCATGCTTTTTCAACTGATGTTTGCCATCATCACTCCCGCATTGATTACCGGCGCGTTCGCCGAGCGGATGAAGTTCAGCGCCATGCTGGCGTTCACCGTGCTCTGGTCGACCGTGATCTATTTTCCTTTGGCGCACATGGTTTGGGGTAAAGGCGGATTCCTGAATGCGACGCTGGGCGGTCGCGTTCCGGCGTTGGACTTCGCGGGCGGCACAGTCGTGCACATTGCTTCTGGTGTCTCGGCGCTCGTTTGCGCGATCTATCTCGGCAAACGCCTCGGCTATCCGAAAACAATGATGGCGCCGCACAGTCTGGTACTGAGCTTCATCGGCGCGTGTCTGGTGTGGGTGGGATGGTTCGGCTTCAACGCCGGCAGCGCGCTCGCGGCGGGCCAACTTGCGACCAGCGCCTTTGCCGCGACGCACTTCGCTGCGGCGGCTGCCACGCTTGGTTGGTTGCTGCTCGAGTGGTTGCGTCAGGGTAAACCCACAGTGCTCGGCGGAATTTCAGGCGCGGTGTGCGGGCTGGTCGCCATCACTCCGGCGTCGGGCTTCGTCACGCCGATGTCCAGCTTAATCATCGGTTTCATTGCGGGTATGGGTTGTTTTCTAATGGTGACCGAGGTGAAGAAGCGGTTCGGATACGACGACTCGCTCGATGTTTTTGGGGTCCATGGAACCGGCGGAACGCTCGGCGCGATCCTGACCGGAGTATTCGCGACGAGGGCGATCAATCCTGTCTTCAAAGACGCGTTAGGGAACGCGCTGCCAGTCGGTTGGGTTGATGGGCACCCGGGCCAGGTCCTCAATCAATTGATCGCGATCGGCATCACGATCGCTCTTGCGGTAATCGGAACGATCGCTTTGCTCAAGCTGGTAGATTTGGTCATCGGGATGCGCATTAGTATCGAGGACGAGATCGAAGGTCTCGATCTAAGTCAGCATGGAGAAGAGGGATACAATCTTGATTTCGATGTTACCCCGGTGGGCGCGACGGCCGGGATATCTCACAGCGCAATACACGCCACTGAAAGAGTGCTAAGCGAAATCTCGGGATGAGTGAAGCGGCAGAAATCAGTCTCCTGTGAACTGCGCCCTAATTCTGTTTTCTTAGCGCCTTCCGTATTCGCTTCGCGCCTTTGCGTGAAACAGAGTCGAGTGACACGAATTTGGCGCAAAAGGCGCGGAGTGGAATCGAAAGGCGCAAAGGGAACCGAGTCTGTTAAAGCGCTACTTCCCCGCGTTCTTCGGTGCGAATGCGAATGACGTCATCGATCGGGATCACGAAGATCTTGCCGTCGCCGAATTTCCCTGTGTGCCCCGATCTTAAGATCGCATTGACGACGAAATCCTCGATGTCGTCCGGAATAATCACTTCGATCTTGATCTTCGGCACGAATTCAATCTGGTACTCAGCCCCGCGATAGGTTTCCGTGTGGCCGCGCTGGCGGCCATAGCCCTGAACTTCGCTGATCGTCATGCCGTGCACGTCGACTTCCTGGAGCGCCGTTCTAACTGCATCCAGAAGGTAGGGCCTGATAATCGCTTCTATTTTTTTCATCTAAACGCCTCCCTGGCATCGGTTGCGATTTGGGCTTAGTGATAATCGTTTTGATATTCGAGAGCTTGGAACTTAGCGCGCAGTCGACGGACATCATCGTCTCATCTGACAGCTTAAGACCATCGCCGTCCGTTACATAGAAGACATCGAGCGCGTCGCTTCTTTCGGTGGCGATCCTGGCGCAAACGATTTCCAGCCCGAACTCGGCGAGAACGCTCGCAATCTTGTAGGCGAGTCCGGGTTCATCGATCGCGTGGACCTCGATCACGGTCGACGACATGGACGTTTCATTGTCGCAGATGACCTGTGGAAGTTTGCGGCGGCGCGCGCTGATCACGCGAGCCCGCTTCCGCGGAGCATTCCGGGTGGTCCAGAATTCGACTAAAGCAGCAACCTCCAATTCGCCGGCCACGGCGCGGCGTAGCGCCTGCTCGATCACGTGATAGCGATGCTCCTCGATGGCTTGGCGAGTCGATGCCTGGCGCAGGATGAAACTATCGATAGCAATCCCGTCCTCGCGGGTGTTGAGTTCAGCGCTCAAAATCTCAACGCCGTGTGCGGCCAGTGTCCCGGCCAGGTCGGCAAACAGGCCGTGTCGATCCGGTACTGAAACTGTCAGTTCGACGGCGTTACTTTGATGCCGCACCCAACGGCAAGCAAACCCCTCAGTCTTTACCGTTTCGATCATTTGGATATGCATTGCGGCCGCCTCCGGAGCAGTAATGCGCAGATATCGATCCGGCAACAAAGCGAGGTGCCGCTCAACTTCACTAAAAGGCACAGCAGGGGTTAACGCCCCGGCAATCTGCTCCTTGAGGCGCGCCAATTCCGCAACATCATCAATGACTGCATCCTCCCCGGTCATATGCATCCTGGTGCGGCGATATAGATCCCAGAGCAAAGTCGCTTTCCAATCAGTCCAAACGCCCGGTCCGACGGCATTGAGATCGGCATACGTAAGCAGCAAGAGCATGTTGAGGACGTCCAACGATTCTACTGCCGCCGCAAAATCAGATATCAGTTGGGACTCGTTCAGATCGCGTCTTTGGGCCAGGTGACTCATCGTCACATGTTGTTTGACCAGGAGCACGACCTTCTTCGCGGCGTCTTCTTTCAGACGGAGCCGCCGGCACACGCGTTCGGCAAGTTTGGCCCCACGGGCAATGTGTCCGCGGCCCCGGCCTTTGCCGATATCATGCAGCAACAGCGCCAGGTAAAGCAGGGCCGGGTCCTCAACCTGCTCCAGGACGGCGCGCAAGTTTGCCCGGGCTTTTCCCTCGCTGTTGTGCAATTGGTCCAGCGTCTCAACCGCTCTCAGAGTATGCTCGTCGACCGTGAAATGGTGATAGAGGTCGTGTTGCACCAACAGACTGATATGGCCAAATTCCGGGATCAAACGCGCCAGAAGTCCCCGGTCGTGCATCGACCGCAGAACATAACCGGCGCGTCCGCGGCGACGCAGGAGCTTAAAGAAAGCATTTGAAACTTCGAGCGAGGATCGAGACGCGGGACCGATGGCACGCAAACTCTGCGCGAGAACTTCACGCAGACGATAGTCGAAGGGAACGCGCGCGGCCTGCCCCAACGCGAACGCGTTGAAGACGGCCAGCGGCGTCTTGTCGAAAAAATCGGACGGGCCGTCAAACCGCAGACGCCCTCTGGTGATTGAGAAAGGTTCGCCGGCCGCATCGATAGCTCGCTTGCGCCACAAACGCGAAGTGCGGGGCTCGTCGTCAGTGACGCGGGCTGCCACGGCTTCACTGAACCGATGCAGTTCGCTTGCATGACGATAGTAGTCGCGCATCAGCTTTTCTGAACCGAGAAGATGAGCTCCGGGCTTGTAGCCAAACTGCGCGGCTAACTGTGGCTGCATGTCCAAAGACAGAAGCTCGTTCTTTCGCCGCCTCGAGAAGTGCGCGCAGTGGCGCATCCGCCAAATGAAATCGTAGGCCCGGAGGGTCTTTCGCGCCTCATTCTCTGAAACCAGGTCGTGTGCGCGCATCTCATCCAGTGTCTTATACCCATGTCGTGCGTGGGCCAGCCACAGCGCCGTTTGAAAGTCGCGGAGGCCACCCGCCGTTTCCTTGATGTTCGGCTCTTGAAGACAAACCGCGCCGCCGAATCGCGCATAACGAGCATCGCGTTCCCGTTGGATTGCAGTGAGAAAGGCGCCCACCCGTCTGCGGCGATCCTTTTCCAAAGCGTCTTGTAATGAGTTGTGTAGTCCTTTATTACCGGCCAGCAAGCGAGTGTTCACCATCGCGGTTTGCAATTGGGCATCGTCGAGCGCGGTCGTGACGCAATCACCAACTGTACGAAAGCTCGGGCTAACGGAAAGCCCTGCGTCCCACAACAGCCGAAGAAGATCAGTCAACACCACTTTCATCTGGCTCAGACGTTGGCCGCTGTAGAGAAACAGCAAATCGACGTCCGAATAGGGAGCAAGTTCAGCTCGGCCATAACCACCGACGGCCAGCAGAGCACAACCGTTTGGCCGGCCGTCAATCGTCCCGTTTGAGCCGCGCGTTTCGGCAGCATGATCAAAGGCGTGCCGCACCACAATATCGATCACGAAGCTCCGCGCCGCGGCGGTTTCGCACCCCGAAGCGCCAAGCTGGTGGTTTATCCTGAGACGGTGATCTTCAATCTTGAGGAAGCGTCGAAGCGGGCGTGAGACTTCCGCGGGTTCGGTCTCAGCGGTCGCGGCCGTGAGGCTATTCGCGGCATGCGCCAATACCTTCTCGCGATAAGACTTTCCCAAAGACGATCTCGATCCGCTCCGTGTTCCCATCATGCTCCTTGCGATCAGCGGCAGCTTTGTCTTTTTTTGGCCAACTAGGTCATACCTAAAAATGCCGTCGTCGAGGGCCGCTTCAGTTTGAAAAGTGTCACGCACTAGGTGCTGGGAACGCGGACGTCCCGTCCGCACGGCGGCGCGGCCTCATTTCAATGCTCTCGAAGACTGCCGATGAGTTGGTTCGCGCTTCGCGCTCAGTGCGGACGAGCCGTCCGCGCTCCCAGCAAAAAGGAATTCCTGATTCTAACTGAGTCAACGCCGTTGTCGAGAGAGCAACCCTTGTACCGCGATCATTGCCGGCGAAGTCCTGACGACTTCATTGCTTTTGATTGGTGTCGACGAAACGACGGTCTTCGGTGAATACATTTTTGTTCCGTATGAGCCGCTGCCTTACATAAATGTTTCGCGGCGGATGGCATCACGCGAACCGCGCGTGAGATTTATAGGAAGCGAAAAATTTCAAATTGGGCAAAGACTCGTGAACGATGTAGATTGGCCCAGTTCGATTCAATCGGAAGGTGGAGCGTCGCTCGGGTCGAGCTGGAAAAGCGGCATCGTCTGCGATGGTAGGTTTAGCGTCAGAGTCATACTTCCTGCTCGGGCACTTCGCCGGCCAGCCTCGTTTTGTGCTGGTTCGATTCAGCATCGCGATAGATGCGGTGGGCCCGACGGAAGATAGCTGCTGATCGCTTTACGCCAATGCTAATCCGCTCTAGAGGCCATCAACCACTTCGAGTTGGTGGCTTTATTCACATGCCGAACCGGGTTTTGAGGTAACGAGATTTAAGATGAAGCAACGGTCTCCCCCAAGAAAGCAAGGACTGTACGATCCGCTCAACGAGCACGAGTCGTGTGGCCTTGGCTTTGTTGTTGACGTGAAAGGCCGACGCTCGCGCCGGATCGTCGAACAAGCCATCCAGGTACTCTTGAACCTGGAACATCGCGGCGCTTGCGGTTGTGAACCCAACACTGGTGACGGCGCCGGAATCCTCCTGCAGATCCCGCATCGATTCTTCGCGCGCGAGTGCGAGAACCGCAAATTCAAATTGCCCCCGGCCGGCCAATACGCGGTGGGCATGGTCTTCCTGCCGAAAAATGGCGCGAGCCGCCGCGAATGCGAACGTCTATTCGAGCGCATCGTCAAGGAGGAGGGCCAGCGCGTGCTCGGGTGGCGCACAGTGCGAACGAACGATGCGGGGCTGGGGCCGACCGCCCGCGCTTCGAAGCCGGTCGTCAGGCAGATTTTCATCGCTGCCGAGAAAGGAGGCCCGCCAACGAAGCTCTCAAAGGATCTTGCGTTTGAGCGCAAGCTCTATGTAATTCGAAAGCGGGTGAGCAAAGGCGCCAAGCGCGGGATTTTTGAGCGTGGGATGTTCTATGTCTCGAGTCTCTCTGCCAGAACAATCGTCTACAAGGGAATGCTGACTGCCGGCCAGTTGGTGAGCTTCTACCCGGATCTGGCCGACTTATCCGTCGAATCGGCGCTCGCTTTGGTCCACTCGCGTTTCAGCACCAACACGTTTCCCAGTTGGGCCCGCGCCCACCCCTATCGTTACATCGCTCACAACGGTGAGATCAATACGCTGCGCGGAAATATCAACTGGATGTACGCGCGCGAGAGCAAGTTCAAATCAAAAGCGTTCGGCTCGGACATGCATAAGGTCTTGCCGGTCATCGAGACTGACGGCAGCGACTCAGCAATGTTCGATAACGTGCTCGAGATGCTGACCCTCGCCGGACGCTCGCTGCCTCATGCAATGACGATGATGGCGCCCGAGGCATTTAGCCGCGACGAGTCGATGAGCGCGGAGAAGCGGGCCTTCTATGAATACCATTCCTGTCTGATGGAGCCGTGGGACGGCCCGGCTTCGATCGCCTTCACCGATGGGGTCCGAATCGCCGCGATACTTGATCGCAACGGGTTGCGACCGTCGCGGTACTACGTAACGAAGGACGATCTCGTGGTCATGGCATCCGAGGTCGGCGTCCTAGACATTCCGCCCGAACGCATTTTGCGGAAAGGGAGACTGCAGCCTGGTCGAATGCTTCTGGTCGATACGGAAGAAGGACGGATCATCGAGGACGACGAGTTGAAGCACCGGCTCGCGACGGAGCAGCCGTACGGGCAATGGCTCAAGGACAATCTGATCACCCTCGACAGTATTCCGTCGCCGGAAATCACGACTGAATTGGACCACTCGACCGTGCTTACCCGGCAGCAGGCCTTCGGTTATACCAACGAAGACCTCAACTTGTTGCTTGCGCCAATGGCCCTCGATGGAAACGAGGCGGTCGGCTCCATGGGTACGGACACTCCGCTGGCTGTGCTCTCTGAACGGCCGCAACTGCTCTACAACTATTTCAAACAGCTCTTTGCGCAAGTGACTAATCCGCCCGTGGACGCGATTCGTGAAGGCTTGATCATGTCCACCGACACGACCGTCGGCCCGGAAGCGAACATGCTCGATCCCACGCCGGAGTGTGCCCGGCAGATCAAGCTGAGCTCGCCAATTCTTACCAATCATGAACTCGAGAAACTGAAACATCTGGGCGACGCAGGTTTTTCAGGGTTCAGATCGATCACGTTGTCGATGCTGTTCGCGGCCAACGAGGGCAGGCTCGGACTGCAGGAAGCTTTGGACGACCTCTGCCGCCAATCAAGCAAAGCAATCACGGAAGGATACGGCATCCTGATCCTTTCTGATCGCGGCGTGACGCGGGCCAAAGCTCCGATTCCAGCGCTGCTGGCAGTGTCTACTATTCATCATC
>JAWVEM010000124.1:0-20222 GCA_033856735.1 Blastocatellia bacterium | reverse complement strand
GGCTGGGACGCCAATGTATGTCCAGCTCTCGGTTTGTGATGTTATGATGTGGCCGCTGACGCAGTTGATTCCCCAGACCACTTCGATCAGATCGAAAATTCATTAGGAACCAAATTGAAACTTGATCGCGCTGAACCGTGCGTCGATGCATAAAATCTTCGCCATATTATTTATTTGCCTTCCCTTGTCTGCGGTCGTGGCCACGGCCCAGACCGTAGATAACACCAAGCCGCCCGCGCAAGCGGATGACGTGCTGAAAGTCTTTACGGACTTGGTCCAGACCGACGTGATGGTCTTTGATAAGCAAGGACGCTTCGTCAAGGATCTTAAGCGCGAGGACTTTGCGCTGCGCATCGATGGAAAGCCTCAACCCATCGGGTTCTTCGATCGCATACAGGCCGGCGCCGCTAATGAAGAGGCGCAATTGGCCGCCGCCCGTGGGGCATCCGCCGTTTCAGCCACCAAGACCGGAGCCGCTCCGCTCGATCGCGGCCGGCCAGTTTTCTTTTTTATAGACGACATGCACATGAGTATATCGAGCATGGGTCAGGCCCGAAAACTGCTCACGCGATTCATCGACCACGATCTAAAGCAGAATGACGACGCCGAAATCATCAGCGCGAGCGGGCGACTCGGGTTTCTGCAACAGTTAACTGATAACAAGACCGTGCTGCGCACGGCGACCCAGCGCCTGGTCGCTCGTTCAGGGGCGGCAAAAATGATACCGGGAAGGCCGATGAGCGAATACCAGGCCCTGCAAATCGATCGCGGCGATCGGGACATAATGGGCTATTTCGCTGATCAGGTGATGGCGGAAACTCACGTGACCAGCCGTTCTGCCGCGGAAGACGAAGTTGCGCGCCGGGCTGCGCTGATTCTGGAGCAGGCTGCGTCGTATACGACGACGACACTGGCGTCGTTGGATGGGCTGATTCGGACCTGCGCAAACCTTCCCGGCCGGAAATTAATATTCCTGATCTCGGACGGATTTTTTATCGACACTCGTCACTCTGACACCACCGAAAGGATGCGATTGCTTACTTCGGCCGCCGCCCGGTCGGGTGCGGTCATCTACTCGATCGACGCGCGTGGATTGATTGCCACTCTAAGCGACGCGAGCACTCCGGTTGCGGTGGACACGACCGGCCGGCTGATACGCGGCGGTCAAGACGAAATCTTTTCCTCGCAGGATGGTCTCAATGCGCTGGCTCGCGATACCGGCGGCCGCGCGCTGTTTAATACCAACGACCTGCATATCGCGGTCGACAATGGACTCAAAGAAACGTCCAGCTATTACCTTCTGGCCTGGCGGCCTGAGCAGGCGGGAAATAGTGGCGGCAAGTTTCGTCGGCTCGAAGTCACCGTCGTGGGCAGACTGGATCTAACGGTGCGGGTTCGCCGCGGCTTTTTTGACCTCGAGCCCTCTCCCAACCCTGCCAGGCGCAAAGGATCGGCGGTCGGGAAAGACCCGGCTCAAACCGTCGAGGCCAGGCTTCGCGAAGCCATTGTCGCTCCCTATCCCGAACGAGAAATCCCCGTCTCGCTAAGTTTGAATTACGTCGACACGGCGGATAAGGGGGCAGCGTTAACGGTTTCGATGATGGTACCCGGCGAGTTCCTTTCCTTTGACTCCGGCGACAATCAGTCGGCGCGGGTCGATCTGGCTGGAGCGCTGTTTGATGATCGCGGGCAATCGACTGCGCGCTTTGGAGAGCGAGTCACGGTGAACCCTGTCACGGGGACCTCGCGGGAGAGCAATCGGGAACTCACTTATGCGCACACAATCTTCCTCGGGCCAGGTCTTTACCAGGTTCGCGTAGCCGCGCGCGATCTCAAGAGCGAACACGTTGGTAGCGCTAATACCTGGATCGAAATACCTGATCTGTCGAACCGCAAACTGGCGCTCAGCAGCCTGCTTCTGGGCGAGCGCCTCCGATCTGAATTCACCAACGCGCCAATCCCAATCAGTTCTTCTCCCGACTCAGTACGTCTGAGCATTGCCAGACGTTTCAGTCGCAATTCATTTCTCCGCTATGTCGTCTTCATCTATAACTCCGCCCGTGCGCCCGGCGGTCAGGCGCCGGATGTTGTCGTCCAGATGCAGGTATTAAGAGATGGCCAGCCCGTCGCCACTACCACGCTGAAAAAAGTTTCAAGCGACGGCGTAGATGATCTTCAGCGACTACCTTACGCGGCAGAACTTCCGCTGGAGGGATTTCCGGCGGGCCGTTACGTTCTGCTGTTCACCGCTATCGATCGCATCGCTAAGACAAATGCCTCACAGCAGATTCGTTTCGAAATTGAATAGGCCGTGCCGTCGCTCTCCTGGACCGGCTCGATCCGCACATTTTTAAGTCGTGCCTCGGACTCCAAACCCACTCTGCAAAGACGGCTTTGCATTTCCAACTGATTCGGGTTCGATCGTAATTCTTGTCGCGGGTGCGTTTCTGGCACGTAACCATCGTACGAGACTACTAACCTAATTGACTCAGGTGACGACGCTTCACATATTCGGAGTTTAATCCAAATTTATCAATAAGCGGCGCGTCAGCAAATTCAAAATTTCAGCAGAGGTTGCAGAAACCCGTAGTATCCGACAACGAGTCTCAGGCGGCACGTTTCTTGCAGAAACGGCTTCAAAGTCTGTTAGGAAAGTTGAAAGTAGAATAACTGATCACTGACTTTGCAGACCGAGTCAGCCAAGATTTTCCGCTTTGGGGCAACATTGCTCCCCCAAGCCAGAACCAAAACCGACAAAGGAGCCCTTCATGAAAAGATTGTTCTTTACCCTGCTAATGGCCTGCCTTGTTCCCGTCGCGGCATTAGCTCAGTCCAGCACGGGAAACCTGGTTGGTACTGTTTCAGACGCCAGCGGCGTCATACCCAACGCGTCTGTTGTCATCAAAGACAAGCAGACTGGGAAAGAGAGAACGGTACAGACCACCGGCCAGGGAGGTTTCACGGTCGTCGACCTTGATGTCGGCACTTATAACGTGACAGTTACCGCCCCCGGCCATAAAACACACATCTCGACCGACGTGAAAATTGACGTCGGCAAGGAATACTCGTTGCCCGTTGTAATGGAAGTCGGCGAGGTTTCAGAAAACGTAACAGTCGTAGCCGGCGCTGACATTATCAATACGACCAACGCCGAGCTGGCCACCAACATCGGCCCGCGTCAGTTGTTAGAGCTGCCGCTTCTGACCCGTAACCCTTTAGCGCTGATTCTCACTTCGGCAGGCACCGCATCGAATCCCTCCCAAAATACGTCGATCAATGGACAGCGCACTTCGTCGACGAACATTGTTCGCGACGGCGTCAACATTAATGACAATTTCATTCGCTCCAACGCAACAGACTTTGCGCCACAGCGCCCGTCGGTCGACGACATCGGCGAATTTACTATCTCGTCGCAGAACTCAGCCGACGCCGGTTTCGGTGCCGCACAGCTTACTTTGGCGACGCCGCGCGGCTCGAATGGGTTTCATGGTTCGCTCTTTGAGTACAACCGCAACTCATATTTTGCCGCCAACAGTTTTTTCAATAACGCGACCGGCGTCTATGCCGCAAACGATCCGCTGGTCGTGGCGGGAATAAAGACGGCCGGAGCTGCTAAGAATCCGCGTCCCTTCCGCAACCGAAACCAGTTTGGCGGCAAGGCTAGCGGTCCAATCCTTAAGAATAAACTGTTCTTCTTCGGTTATTACGAAGGCTTGCGCGACCGGGTCACGGCGAACAAGTTGACCACGACGTTGTTGCCGGCGGCTTTGACTGGCGGCTTCACTTACAATCGATCAGATAACGGCGCCTTGCAAACGGTTAATATTCTTAACCCGGCCTTTGGCACTGGCATCACGACGATCGACCCCACGGTCCAGGCGAGAATTTTAGCCAGACTTCCGCTTGGGAATACCACCGAATCAGGTGACCTTCGTAACACCAACGGTTATCGGTTCAGCCAGCAGGCTAACCAGGATCGCAACAGTTTCACGACGCGCATCGATTACGACATCAGCAGTAACCACTCGATCTATGGCGTCTACAATCACGTAAAAGAAGGCAACCTCCGGACAGACATTGATAACTCGTTCAATCAAGTTCCGCTGGCCACCCAACCGTCAACCAACAACTTCATCTCGCTGGGATACCGGGCAACGTTCTCCCCGAAACTCACCAACGAGCTGACTGGCGGAACGTATAAGAGCGTACCGGTCTTCCATAGCTCTGAGGCCGCGAAGACGAACAACTTCATCATCCCGACGCTGGTTACCAATCCGGAAGTAACCTTTCTGGATCAGGGACGTACGGTAAGAACTACGAATCTTAACGACAACGTCACATATCTAATGGGTAACCACTCCCTGCGATTCGGTGGCCAGTTCCAGAATGTGAACATTAAGTCGTTCAACGACGCGGGTATTACTCCGACGTTTACCCTGGGCACCAACATCAACACTCCGCAGATTTCCACTGCTCAGTTCAATACTGCGGCGCTTTTTCCCGGCGGCGTACCGACGGCACAGCGGGCGACGGCGAACTCTCTGCTCGCCTTACTCGGCGGAATAGTCGGCGCTGGATCTGCGACGTTTAATGTTACCAACCCAACCAGCGGGTTTGTACCCAATGCCACGGCGGAAAGAGATTTTGCTTTCAAACAGTACGGCGCATATTTTTCGGATCAGTGGCGGGTACGGCCGAGTCTGACGCTAAATCTGGGAATCCGTTATGACTACCAGACGCCGCTCAAAATGACGAACGGTCTGGCTCTTGAGCCAATCATCGCTCCGGGACAAAATCCGATCGATGCCGTTTTAAATCCAGCGGGCGTATTCCAGTTTGTCGGCGGAAACGTTGGCAAGCCTGGCGTATTCAACTTTCCGGACCGGAACAACTTTGCTCCGATCCTGGGCCTCGCATGGGCTCCACGCTTCAAGGAAGGCATGATGGGCAAGCTGTTCGGGGAAGGCAAAACGGTGATCCGCGCCGGCTACCGAATGGACTATGTTAATGACGAGGCAGTGACGGCTCCAAATAATGCCCTGGCAAATAACTCAGGACTTCAACTTGGTTCGAACGTAATCAATCCTCTAACCGGGACGGCGACGCTTAACAATCGCGTTAGCGCCCTGCCCGCGATTCCGGTGCCTACCTTTGTTAACAACCGGACGTTCCTCCTGAATAATCAGGCCAATGCGCTTCAGGGAGCGGCGTTTGCGGTTGATCCGCACCTTCAGGTACCGCGTACCTCGGAGTATTCGTTCGGCATAACGCGCGAGATTGGGTTCAATTCCGCGCTCGAGGTTCGCTATGTCGGCAGCCGCGGCAGTAATTTGACCCGCGCTTCCGACTTCAATCAGGTGGACATCCGGGCCAATGGCTTTGGCGCCGACTATAATCGCGCGATAAACAATTGCCGGGCACAGGGTGCTACCCTGGCCGGATCCGGTGACCCGCTTTTCCGCTGCACCAACGCTGCCTACAATCCGGCAATAGCCGGCAGCGTGCCGCTGACGGTTTTCCCGAATCTTGGCGGTGGCGGATTATTAACCAACGCCACAATTCTCGCCGGCATTCAGTCAGGAACACCCGCGGATCTCGCGGTCACCTACATCATCAACGCCTTGACCGGGTCGGTGAAATTCAACGCCAATCCAAACATATTTGTGGCGGACGTGATAAACAACAACGCGTTCTACCGCTACAATTCTCTCCAGGTGGAATTGCGCCGCCGGTTCGCAAAGGGATTGTGGATGAATGCGAACTACACGTTCTCGAAGGAACTGACCAACGCCCAGGGCACAAGTCAAACACGAGTCGAGGCCTTGTTGGATAACCTGCAACCCAACCTTGAGAACTCGCGCGCTGACTACGACCAAAGCCAGGTCTTTAACTTTTCCGGAACTTACGACTTGCCCTTCGGCAAAGGAAAGACTTGGTTAAGCGGTGGCAACTGGCTCGATCGCCTGGTAGGCGGTTGGGAAGTTACTTCGATCGTTCGCGTGTCAACGGGAGCCCCGGTAAGCCTCGTGGACGCCCGCGGCACGCTTAACCGAGCGGCTCGTTCCGGTCGCCAAACGGCGCAGACTAACCTGACGACGGCCCAGATCAAGGCACTGGCCGGAGTCTTCAGAACGCCGAACGGGATTTTCTTTATCAATCCCACGGCCGCTAATCGAAACGCCGATGGTTCCATTACCGGCACGCAAACCGGTAGAGCCGCCAACGGCTTTGCGACTACCTTCGCTGGCCAGGTCTTCTTCAACGATGACCCGGGTACAACCAGCGGATTGGAACGCGCATTCCTGAATGGTCCCAGGGTTTTCACTCTCGACAGCTCAGTACTCAAGCGCATTCGAATCAACGAGCGCATGAGCGTCCAGCTTCGCGGTGAGTTCTTTAACATCCTGAACCACACAGCGTTCGCCGTTGACAGTCAGTTCTACAGTATTAACAGTACGAACTTCTCTCGTATTACGAGTCTGGCGGCGAATCCTCGTATCATGCAGTTTGCAATCCGATTTGAATTCTAAATCGTTACTCAAGCTGCCTGTTTGACCTGGGGCGTTGCTCTTCCGGAGTGACGCCCCTTCTTTTTCATATTGACTAGTTCATTGTCTATACCTAAGATGCGACCGACTTGGCATCAGCTCTATGAACTAACCGTAAGGAGCCTCTTAACATGAAGTTTAATCTACCCGCCCTTCTGCTCAGCGGCGTCGTGCTTATCGGCGCCTTCAACCCCGCCAGAGTCGCCGATGCAGTCGGCGCCGCCGACAAGCTGAGCGTTGAAGAAATTGTCAGCAAACATCTCGAGTCTATCGGCTCTGCCAGCGCCCGCGCCGCGGCGGGCGGCAGAGTAATCGGTGGTTCCACCCAGGTTACGTTTCGCTCCAGTGGTATTGCGCAAAGTGACGGCGGTGCGGTGCTGGCATCAGAGGGAATCAGGAGTATGGTCACCATGAAGTTTGCGTCGTCGCAGTATCCCTACGAGAAAATAGGGTTCGACGGAAACAAAGTAACTGCTTACCAGTTACCCGGGGCCATGTATTCAAGTCTCGGGAGCTTCGCCCGCGCCAATCCGGAAATGCTCAAAGACGGTTTGATTGGCGGTACGCTATCGTCGGCATGGCCCCTGTTGGATCTTTCGAGTAGGAAGGCTAAGTTGGAATCCGTCGGGACTAAGAAGGTAGATTCTCGGCAGTTGGTCGAGATTAGATACCTCCCGCGGGGTGGCTCTGACCTCAAGATTAGCCTGTTCTTCGACGCCAATAGTTTCCAACACGTCCGCACTGTGTACGAGAAAGTAATTTCTGCTCAGATGGGACGAACGGTGGACCAATCAGCCCGTATGAGCGAAACTCGATACCGGCTCGTGGAGGAGTTCTCTGACTTCAAGACTGAAGGTGGAATGACCCTCCCCCACACCTATAAGATCCACTTCGAGCAGCAGGGCGCAAGCACTCAAATCTCAGACTGGGTAATGACGTTGGTGAAATTCGCCTTCAATCAACACATGGGAGCCGGCGACTTCGACGTTAGCGGCGAGTAAGTACACCGAAAGCCAGACCAGAACTTCGGGCGTTGCTCGCTTGCGGGCCGCGCCCGATTTCTTTGGCGCCGGACGTGCCGGCAGTAGTCGTCCTGTCATGAGGCCACTTTCAGGACACCATATGCCGAGCAATGGAACTCGGAATTGAGCGTGAGGGGTGGAAGAACGCCGCTCACTCCATCGGGTACGTCGGCAATCGTGGCGGTGGCTCTGAAGCCCGCGATAGACTCCAGGCTTGATTCAATTTCCTAAAACGAGGATCATTCCCTGCCAATGAATCTAAGCAGCAGCGAACTTGCCCTGGCCCCGTTGGGAGCAGGCGATCTGATTGATCGCGCGGTGCGCCTCTACCGCCGTCATTTCTTAACTCTGATCAGCATCGCCGCGCCGCCAGTGCTCATCTCTGCTCTGGGTTCGACGATCACAACGATTGCGTGGCGCGAACTCACCATCACGGCCAGCGACATTAATATGGCGCTATACGTGCTCCTGTTAATGGCCGGGATCGCAATCATTATTTCCGGATCACTGTTTAGCATCGTCGTCATGGGCGGAGCGACGCGCACCCTCGTGGCCCATCTGCTTTGGAGCGAACCCGTAACCGCGCGCGCAACTTACCGCGCGGTAAAGTCGCGCTTTTGGGGACTGCTGGGAGCCAGCGTGTTGGTGGCGTTATGGCTGGCGTTTGCCGCGCTGCTCGGCTTCATGGCTTCGATGATGGTCTTCGCCGTTGCCGCCGCCGCCCTCGCCTTCGCATCGCTGGTTTCGGGCTGGCTAGCCGTAATACTTTGGGTGCTGGGCACGTTCGCTGCGATTGCCGCCGGTGCGATCCTCTTTTTCTTTTTGGCAGGCCGCATGGCCTACGTGCCGCAGGCTATGTTGGTAGAAGGCAAGACCGTCTTTGCAGCTATCGGCCGCAGCTTCTCTCTGGCTAGCGGCAACGTCCGCCGTTTGATGGCCATGACGCTCTTCACGTCCTTCGGTACCTACTCTGCCCTGATGCTTCTGATGATCCCGCTGGGATGGTATGGCTATTTGAACGGCGTGAACGTGTCGCCGTTCGGCAGCACCTGGCCCACGTGGTATGCGATCGGCTATCAGGTGATTCTGCAATGCAGCCATATCATGCTCGCGCCTATCTGGATGCTGGGATTTTCTCTCCTCTATGTCGACGAGCGCGTGCGGCACGAGGGCTACGATATTGAGCTGATGGCGGCGCGTCAGCTTCCGGAGATGCCAACGTTGCCGGGTGTCGTCTCGCCTTTCGCACCCGCGCTGGTCACCGGCCGCGCGCCCAGGTTTGTGCCGCCGCCGCTTGGTCCGGGCCCGCCTGGATCTGTTTTGGGTCTAAATTAATCGATTGAGCATGCTGCCAATTCCCAAACTCGTAATCAGGGCACTCAGTATTTTATTTGTGGTGCTCTTAATGATCGCCGGGCGCGCCGGCGCTGCGACCGTGGCTGATTACCGGCACAGAGTTTCCGAAGCAATCACGGTGATCGTGCAGCTAAAAGCTTCATCCGATGACGAAAATCAGTCCCAACGTGAGCATCTCGTAAACACCAGCGTCGCGCGCATTCGCGAGGCTTTACCCGCCCGGGAAACCGTCCTGCTCAACGCCCAAAGCATTTCCGTCGATAACACCTGGCTGCACGAAGCACTGCGGGATTACGAGAAGACCAACAGCATTACCGCGCCGCGGTCGGAAGCCCTGGCACGAATTGAAGAGCGCTTGCGCGCCCTCGATGAACGACTGGCAGAAGCGCAACGGGGAAAGATCGTCGCGAATGATAAAGACAGCGACAAAGGAAGGCTGGCAGAGATTCTGCGCCGGTCTGACTTTAACAAACCGGCTGAAGCGGAAGACAGCGCCCTCGGCCGCCTCTGGGACAGATTCCTGCGCTGGCTTTTCGGCTTGTTCGGCAAAGCAAAGCCGATGACCCCGAGCGGTTCGCCTTTCCTCTCAACTATCGCGCAGATTGTGATTGTCGCTGCTTGTCTGGGTGCAATTGCATTCTTCATCTGGAAACTTGGCCCAAGGTATTTCAGCAACCGGCGCGGCCGTAAGAAGCCAAAGCGTGAAGTGCGGATTGTTCTGGGCGAGCGCCTTGAAGCTGATCAAACATCAGCGGATCTTCTAGCGCAGGCTGAGGCGCTGGCGCGCAGTGGTGATCTGCGGGCGGCTATTCGCAAAGCCTACATTGCTCTGTTGTGCGAGCTTGGGAATCGCAAGATCGTTAGTCTGGCTCAGCACAAAACAAATCGCGATTACCTGAATTCGGTGCGCGAAAGAACGGGCCTATACAACTCGATGCGCCAGCTCACCAGCAGTTTTGAACTTCATTGGTACGGATTCCGTCCGGCCGTTGAAAACGATTGGAATGAGTTTCGCAGCCGTTATCAACAGGTCCTGAAAGCGAGCGGGGGATAAGAATCCAGGCAGTTCTAAGATTTGTATGCGTCAACGTCTCGTAATTATCATTGCGCTCATCGTCGTAGTGGTGGTGTTGGTTTTGCTCAACGCCGCGTCATACGTGCGGGTTGGGCGCACCGCGGACTCGGAGGCATATCCGGACAGATCTACTCTGAATGCCGGCCCGACCGGGACCCGCGCGCTTTACGATTTTCTGCACGAATCCGGTTATCAGGTGGCGCGCTGGCGCGATTCGACGGCTTCATTGCTGAGCTTCAGTGGGCCGAAGCCGGCAACGATCGTGGTGATTGGCCGGACTCTCGTTCCTTTTTCGGATTCCGAAAGCAAGGAACTCTTGCACTGGGTGGCGCGCGGCGGGCGGCTGGTGATCATCGATCGCAACCCTGATCACAACTTGTTGCCTGCGTCCGGTGACTGGGCGATCAGATCGCACGTGACGAGTTTCCCCTGGAACGACATTGACCCGACCAATTTTGAGCGGATGACTACCGGCGTAAAGCCGGCGCTGCCTTCTCAACCAACGTTGGCGGCACGCGACGTCGAACAGATACTGCCATCTCGTTTCGCCGCAAAGATCACCGTCGCCCCTACTAAAATTGTCGACCAGAAGAGCAACGGCAAAGACCACGCCAACGGCGGCGACACTGAAGAATCGTCAGACGATTCGGAGTCATCGGAAGCTCCTGCGCCTGAGACCGGCGGCTCAGGGTCATCACCCATTAAGACTGACACCCAAAAAGTTTCACCCGCACCGGTCGTGAATTTCGCCGGAGAAAACGGCGCGCTGCTCGTTGAATATCCGCACGGCAACGGGCGCATCGTGCTCGTTTCCGATCCTTTCATCGTTGCCAACAACGGGATCAGCCGCGCTGACAATCTCCAGTTTGCTGTTAATGTAATCGCCGGCACCGGCGGCCTGGTGGCGTTCGACGAATTTCATCAGGGCCGCTCCGCCACGCATAATGCTTTGATTCAATATTTCGCCGGGACGCCGGTCCTGGCGATCTGTGGGCAGCTCGCCTTGATCGGGCTGATGGTCATCTGGTCTCGCGGAAGCCGCTTCGCGCGCCCGCTGCCGTTGCCCCAGGTCGATCGGCGATCGAGTTTGGAATTCGTCGCATCCATGGCCGAGCTGCAACAGCGCGCACGGGCCCACGATCTGGCTTTAGAAAATATTTACGGCCGCGTGCGCCGCGTGCTGGTGCGTCATGCCGGCCTGAATCAAAGCAGCCCGCGCGCGGAAGTCGCCGCCCGCGTCGCCGCACGATCCGGGCTGAACCGTGAAGCGCTCGAAGCGCTGATGCGAAATTGCGAAGATGCGATCAACGGGGTGCCCACGAACGCCAAGGAAGCGCTGCGAATGGTAAGACAACTGCGTCAGATTGAATCGAGACTCGGCCTGAGAGCGCGGGAACGTGATACCAGGCAAGCAGCGGATAAGGTTGACCTCTGATCTCGAATTTCAAATCTCAGATCTTAAATCTCAAATTGGAAAGCTAAAAAATGCCTGAATACCTCTCTGCCACAATCGCATACATTCAAAACGAGCTGCGCAAGGTGATCGTGGGCCAGGACGAGCCCATCGAACAGATACTGGTCGCGCTGTTGGCCGAAGGTCACGCGCTGATCGAAGGCGTTCCCGGAACGGCGAAAACGCTGACCGTGAAAACGCTGGCGCGGATCGTTAACGCGGGCTTTGGCCGCATTCAGTTCACCCCTGATCTAATGCCTTCGGATATCACCGGCACCAACGTCTTCAACATGGGATCGTCCAACTTTAGCCTGCGGCGCGGGCCGGTCTTCACCGATCTCCTGCTGGCCGACGAGATCAATCGCACGCCACCCAAGACCCAGGCCGCGTTGCTCGAGGCGATGGAAGAACGGCAGGTGACGATCGATGGTGAGCTGTATCCGCTCTCGCCGATGTTCACCGTGCTGGCGACTGAGAATCCTATCGAGTACGAGGGAACATATCCCTTGCCGGAAGCTCAACTCGATCGTTTTCTGCTCAAGATCCTGCTCGCCTATCCTTCTGCCGACGAGGAGCATCAGGTGGTCGCGCGTTGGGACGCCGGCTTCAATGCGCGGCGTTTGGATCAGGTCGATATCCAGCCGCTGGCGGAAGCGGACGCCATCCCGCGCTGTCGCGCCGAAGTTCGCGCGATGCGCGTCGAGCCGGGCGTGCAGCGTTACATCGTCGACGTAGTGCGCCGCACTCGCGATCATCCGGCGGCGCATTACGGCGCCAGTCCGCGCGCGGCGGTCGCTCTGCTTTTGTGTGCGAAAGCGCTATCTGCAATTCGCGGACGAGACTTCTCGACTCCGGATGATGTGCGAGACATCGCGCGGCCCGTGCTGCGACATCGCGTGACGCTGAGAGCGGAGGCCGAGCTCGACGGCGCTACGCCGGATTCGGTGATTACGGATATTCTGCAGAGCGCGGAAGTGCCGAGATAGGTTGCGTAGTTGGAAAGCGGCTCTGCCGCCCGATGTGCGGAAAGCCTCGGGCTTTCGATCACGCTTGAGTAAAAGGTTGAGAGGCTACGCCTTTTCTGGATCAACCGAGGCATAGCCTCGGATTACAGCTACTGGGTGCTCGGAAAGGCAGAGCCTTTCCGCACATCAAGCGGCAAAGCCGCAAACCCATTGGAATCGACCGACCAGGATGCGCTTCGTTTTCTCAAAACTCTTCTACGTCCTTCTCGCCGTCGGCTTGGTGCCGCTTTCGCTCTCGTGGAACCGGCCGATGTTGCGTTGGCTGGCGCTCACTTACGACCTCGTTTTGATTGCGCTGGCGATTTTTGATGCCACGAATAGTAAGTTGCCGGCGAAAGTCAGCATCGCGCGACACTTTGGCGGCCGCTTTGCTGTGGGCGCTGAAACCGAAGTGCGCGTGGAGATTGCAAACCATCTTTCTCGCGACATCTCATTGATCGTCAAAGATGAATTTCCGCCTCAGATGCAATTGTCCGTAGCGCGTGAAGCGCCGGTAGAAGTCGAAGCCCAAACCAGCGCGTCGCTAATTTACGGTTTGACTCCGCCGAAACGAGGCCGCTTCGAATTCGGTTTGGTGGCCGTGCGTTATCTCTCGCGTCTGCGTTTGGTGTGGACGCAAACACGCGTGGGCGCGCCGGTTGCCGTTAAGGTTTACCCGAACATGCGACGGGCGCGCGAAGCCGAGTTGCGAGCGCTGGGCGCGCGTTCGTTTGTCGCGGCGCGACGCAAGTCACAATGGCGCGGCGAGGGACGGGATTTTGAGTCGCTTCGTGATTATGTGCGCGGCGACGAGCGGCGCCACATCTCCTGGACGGCGACGGCGCGGCGCGGCAAGTTAGTCACCCGTCAATACCAGATGGAACGCGACCAGACGATTCTGATCGCGCTGGATGCCGGGCGTCTGATGACGGCGCGCATCGAAAACGAAACGAAACTGGATTCCGCTGTGCATGCAGCGCTGGCGTTGATGTCCGCGGCCGCGCGCGCCGGCGACAATGCGGGCCTGCTGGTTTTCAGCCGCCGTATACAGGCTTATCTACCGCCGAAACGTGGGGCCGAGCATCTCGACGCCGCGCTGGAGGCTCTCTATGCGATCGAACCTGAGATGGTCGAACCCAGCTACTCCCGGGCTTTCGAGTTTATCGCCGCGAACAGCCGGCGGCGCTCGTTGGTCGTTGTCCTAACGGATTTGGTTGATGAAGAAGGTTCGCGTGAGTTACTGACGTCTTTGAAGCTCTTGCGGCCGCGCCATCTACCCCTCGTGGTCACCATCGCCGATCGTGATTTGAAGGCGGTGGTCCGCGAGACACCGCAGGACGAGCGCGAACTGTTCCGGCAGTCTGTCGCGGAAGAGATCATACACCTGCGCGAGGCGGCTCTGCGTTTGGTTGAAGCGCAGGGTGGCTTAGCTCTGGACGTGACGGCCGCGGCGTTGGCGCCGAAGTTACTCGAAACGTATTTGAGAGTTAAGGAGCGAGGCCTGCTTTGATCCGGCCCGCCTCTAAACGGCTAAGGCGACTGATACTCTCTTCCCGCCAACAACAGATACGAGTACAGCGCGATTCCGGTGAGGACGCCGATGCTGATTTTGATGATTGCGGGAATCGGCTGAGGCGAAATAAAGCCTTCGATAATTCCGGCCACCACCAACAAGGGCACGCAACCGACAATCAGCCGGACGGCTTCCATGCCGCGCGATTTGAGCGCGTCACCGCGTGAAAGATCGCCGGGCATCAATAGCGATGTACCGATCAAAAGTCCGGCGCCGCCGGCGATAAAGATGCACGACAACTCGATCACACCATGGCCCACCACGAAGCTCAGGAGATCGTTGCCGAAGCCGGCCCGATACGTGAGCGCTATGATCGCGCCAAACATCGCGCCATTGAATGCCATGAGATACAAAGTCCCGATGCCGAGCATCGCTCCCAGCGCAAACGCATAGAACGTCACCCGAATATTATTGGTAAAGATCTGCGTCGAGCCGATCTGATTGGCTTCATTCAGCTCTTCCCACCAGTGCGTTCGACTATTGATAACTGATTCGCGAAAGAAAGGGCTAATTCCAGCGAACTCAGAAAAGTCCGGATCGTGGCGCGTGCCAAAAAACGCTATCGCAGTAAACAAAAGAAAGACGCCGAAAGCTGTGGCAGTGTAACGCCATGTCCGACGAAATGACTGTGGGAAATCCCTGGCAAAGAAGTCGCGGATCCGCTGCCCGCCCTGCGCATCGGCCCTGTAAATACGGCCATGAGCGCGAATTACCAGGCTGTTAAGATAATTGACCAGGCGCGGGTCGCGCGATTCGGCGCGAGCAATCGCCAGGTCCGAGGCGGTCCGCCGGTAAATGCGGCCCAGCTCGCGCACCTCTTCGCGATGCAACCGCCGTAGCGTCATTCGATCGAGAAGTTCCAGCAACTCCTCGAGCCTTTGCCAGACGGTCTTGCGCTCATTGATGAAACGATCGATGGGCATTAAGTCTCAAATTTTCGATTTTAGATTTTGGATTTTAGATTTAGACTGACCGTAGACCTGAGCATGAAGGAGCACCGAGCTCAATCGCAAATCAGAAATCAAAAATCGCAAATCGCCTAGTTGAGTGTGTACCAAACTTCAGTGAAGGCCGCAAGGGCCAGACGGTGGAACGCATTGCGCGGGCGATCGAATCGGTCAAAGGCGCTACCGTGCTGAATCGCCATCTCGACTATGATCACAATCGGTCTGTGATCACTTTTGTCGCTCGACCTGAGCTGGTAGTCGATGCGGCGCTGCGCGCGGTGGCCACCGCGGCCGAGCTAATCGATCTACGTGAGCACGTCGGACAACATCCGCGCATCGGCGCTACTGACGTTCTCCCGTTCATTCCTGTGAGCGGCATCAACATCAATGACTGTGTCGCGCTCGCCCATGAAGCCGGTCAGCGCATTTGGGAGGAACTCAGAATTCCGGTTTACTTCTACGAACGTGCGGCGCTGCGGCCGGATCGCGTCAGGCTCGAAAATGTTCGCGGTAAAGAGTTCGAAGAATTGCGTGAAGAGTTCCGCAGCGATCCTGTCCGCGCGCCTGATGTGGGAGAGCCAACGCTGCACGAAAGCGCCGGCGCAATCGCCGTCGGCGCGCGGCCATTCCTGATCGCTTTCAACGTCAACCTTCGTACTCATGAGGTCGCTGTTGCGCGGCGTATCGCCCGCGTTGTTCGGGAACGCGATGGCGGATTGCCTTTCGTGAAAGCGCTCGGCTTTGAATTGCGATCTCGCGGGATGGTCCAGGTCTCGATGAACCTGATCGATTACGAACAAACGACCATCGCACGCGCTTTTGCCGCGGTGCAGCGAGAAGCGAACCGCCTGGGGGTGGAAATCGCCGGGGCTGAAATTGTCGGCCTGCTGCCGCGCGCCGCCCTCGACCGCAATGCGCCTTACTTTCCCCTCCTGGAAAACTTCCGCGAAACATTGGTACTGGAAACGCTGCTGGAGACGGCCGAAAATAAAAATTAGAATCCTAACTTCCGCCGTTTAAGGTGCCCTATTTTCGTTAGGTTGTATCTCACCTAATAAAGCCCGACTAAAGTCGGTACTCTGAACTCCGCTAGTGAAGTAGGACACTACCGAGGATAAACTAAGTGCTGGACAGGTGGCCCACCTTTGTTTATTATGTTCGCCCGCCTAAAAGCGGTTCTCCACTTTGCGCTGGCCACCGCGGCCAGTTTTCCAGTTAGCCAACGGATCGCGTGCTGTTCGTCGCCACCCGCCCGGCGCCGGTGACGACCCCCTCGACGATCAATCACGGAGGTTAGTTATGCTCAGAATGGGAAAGAATCCAAGCGAAGAGAAGAGTCAGACGCAGACCGACACGGACAGCTACTCAACCCGCAGTTATTCACCTTATCAAAGCAATGAGACGCCGGCGCGACCGGCGCCTGAGCCCGCGTCATCGCCCAAGGCTGTGACTGAAAGCGAAACCATCGCCAGAGAGATAAAAGATGGATCGCTCAGCGGTTTCGTCGGCAGCGGCACGGTCATCACCGGCGAAGCGTCGTTTAAATCCATGCTTCGCGTTGACGGCCGGTTTTCAGGCCGCATCACTTCGGGCACCGGTACCCTGATCGTCGGCGCGGGTGGCCAGGTCGATGCAAACATCGAAGTTTCCGTAGCCATGATTCACGGTGTGGTAAACGGCGACATCATTGCCGGCCAACGCATTGAGTTGGGTCGGGCCGCGAAACTAAGCGGTAACATTCAGACTCCTTCGCTGGTAATCGAGCAAGGCGCGGTCTTTGAAGGAAGCAGCAAGATGGTCCAAATGAAGACTGCCACCGCCCCCAAAGTAGAGCGCAAGGACAATGTGCTTGACGCTTCCAAGCTCGACGCCGTCAAAGTTGATGGGTCGAAGAAGGCGGAAGACGGATCGAATAGCAAACCCGCCAGCATAACTGCCGTGGCCAGCTAATCCGGGCTAACAAATCACCCGGCGCAATTTACCTTAAGGTCTAAAGGGCGGACTTAGTTGTCCGCCCTTTTTGTTTTGATGAGGATAGGCCCCCTTCATACTTTGAGCGGTGGCACTGACTTCATAAGGCCGGCCGCTCCACCGGCACGACGTTCTTTCCAATGCCACCCACACGTTGGCATCGAGCCCGCGACAATTTCGCACGCACGCGCTACAATTCCGAAACCCTCGAAACTCGATCATGCAAACCGGAAACTTCCGAAAGACGCTGTGCGCCGGGCTTCTTGTCTTTGCCTCAGTCACAACTGCGGCCGCGCAAAAGATATCCCGCGCGGACAGCCCTACTGAGATTTCGACCAAGACTTTGCTGCGCATCCTGCGCGCCGAAGATGAGCGGCGTTGGGATCCGAACTTGAGCGTCCTGTTAGTTGCCGTGTACCCAAGCACACGAAAGCGCGCGGCGCTCGCCCTGGGACGGATTGGCGATGAGCGCGCCCTGCCGACCCTGGCGGCGGCACTTAAATCAGACAAAGACCTCGACGTGCGTCAAATGTGCGCTTTCGCGATTGGCGAGATCGAGTCACCTCTGGGCGCCGAAGCGCTGATCGCCGTTCTGGACGACACCCGTGAACATGGAGAAGTCCGCGCTCGCGCGGTCGAGGCCCTGGGAAAGATTGGGGCCGTTTTGTTAAGCAACGCGTCGGCGCCAGCCGGGCAGACTGCGCCGCCGAAGGTTGAAGACAAGGCTCTGACAAAGATCAGAACGGCGATAATGGACGCGTTGAAGTTTGAGGCGGGGAGACGTTCGGCACCGGATCGTTCAACGATTCTGCTTGGTTTGACGGCTGCCCTGCGCGTCCGGCCCGATGGAGCCGGGCCGGTAATTGTAAAGTTCCTCGGCTACTCTGATCCCCGCGTCGTCGCTGACGCCTTGAATACAATGGCTCGCTTGCGCCTGAAGGACGACAACGTTTGGGTGCGGCAATTATTAAACCACGGTGACCCGATTGTCCGAGCCAATGCCGCGCGCGTGATCGGAGCGGCTGAAGACAAAGGCGCGTTCGAGGCTTTGCTCGGGCGCGCTTTGAATGACGACGACCTGCGGGTGCGGGTCAGCGCCATTCGGGCTTTGGGAGGTTTGAAGGATATGCGGGCTGTAGGACCACTTGTTCAGCGCGGCAATTCTCTGACGGCTTCCTTCGCCTCTTCGCAGAATGAACTTCTTGAAATCGTCACGACTCTGGGACGACTACTGCCGAACAATTCCAATGAAAGCGCTCTCGCGTTTCTGCAAAAGATGCACAACTTGACGAAGGGCGAGGCGGTTGAAGTTGAAATTGCGTTAGCGCGGATCGCACCAGTGCTGTATGTGACAGAGATTCTGCGATCACCGGTTAGCTGGGGAGAGAAGGACCCGGCTAAGGTTTGGAGACAGCGATCCAGCGTTTCGCAGGCTCTTGGCGAAATTGCCGCCTTGAAAATCGAGAACCCGTCCAGTGAGTTGAATCGAACTAAGCGCACGGCCGAATTGTCATTCGCGGACTTCCTCTGCGCGCAAACAGAGGACGTGACGCGCGTCTGTCCGGGAGTTCCGACGCTGGCCCTTCCGGACGTAATGCGAGCTTATGCAGCTTTCAAACCCACGGACCTCGCTGCCAGAATAAATCCGCTACTCGGGGATCGCGACGTCATAGTTCGGGCGACTGCTGCGGAACTGATCGGTGATCAACCGTCGAGCGAGACGAATACCCGGGCGTTGATTGCCGCCCTGCCAAAGGCACTACAAGATAAAGATCTGAACGATGCTGCGCTAGCGATTCTCGACGCGCTGGCGAAGCAGAAGAGCGCGACCGCGAACGACGCGATCAAGACTGCTCTAGCTGCATCCGATCATCTAATTCGCCGTAGGGCAGTCATGCTGTTAAAGACGAACGGCGTAGGTGACTTTTCAAATCGCATTGGTACAGTCAAGACTCGCAACACCGAAGTGGACTATCGGCGGGCGATTGCACGCATCGGCCGGAAAGTAAGCGCTACGGTGGTGACCAGCAAAGGCGCTTTCACGATTGAATTCTTTACTGAAGCAGCGCCTTTGACGATCGATAATTTTCTTCAGCTTGCCCGCAAGGGTTACTTCAATGGGCAGACGGTGCCGCGGGTCGTGCCCAACTTTGTAATTCAAACCGGAGATCCGCGAGGCGACCAAAACGGCGGCCCGGGTTATCAAATTCGCTGCGAGATTAACGAGGCTCCATACGAACGTGGGGCGGTGGGAATGGCGCTTTCCGGCAAAGACACGGGCGGCTCGCAATGGTTCGTGACGCATTCTCCGCAGCCGCACCTGGACGGCGGATACACTGTCTTCGGACGTGTCGTTCGCGGGATGGATGTGGTTGATAATATCGTGCGAGGCGATACAATTCGCAGGGTGATCGTTGATGAGCGTTAGGTTTTACTCAGGTCAAGGAGGAAACGTCACGGCCCGGCCGCCGCGGCGCCTCGGTGACCTCTGTGGTTATTTTTCGTTGGTCTTGATTCTCGCTGCGCTTCTAACCCCAACGATCTCTGCTCAAAACCAAACGCGCCAACCCCCTCCTCCCGAGAAACGCATCCGCTATCAAATTCATCTCGCGCTCGACTATGACAACCGCACTTACACGGGCACCGAGCGCGTGCGTTGGATAAATCGCGGCGACCATCCGACGTCGACTCTGTTCTTTCACTTGTATCCGAATGTGCGCATGCCGGGCTACGTGCCGCCAACTGAAAAGACGCCTGCGGGACAGCCAATTTCTGACGAGCCGCGATTGGAAATCTCTGAAGTCCACCTGGCAGGCAACACTACGCCGTTGCAGTTCCTGCTCGACGATCAGGAAACTACGCTGCGAATTAATCTACGGGAGTCAATCGCGCCCCACGCGGCGATCGAACTCGAACTCAAATTCCACGGCAGCGTCCCTGAAATCGATCCAGAGGAAACCGGTCTGGTAGCGCACGTAGTGCAGCAGGTAAGCGCCGCCATTCGCAGTACGCGCGAGGTGCGCCGCGCTCGCGACACGAACTTTCGCTGCCGCGGCATCATGATGCTCGGGGCGTCGTATCCCGTACTGGCGGCCCGCGACGGCGACGATTGGTTTCGCAAGGTTGAGTCGAGTATTGGCGATGCCTTGACGATTGACACGGCCGATTATGAAGTCTCGTTCGATGCGCCACGAAACATCGAGCTGTTTGCGCCCCTAAAGACCAACGCGATTTCTGAAAAGGAGCAAACCGGCTCGAGGATTTTTGCTGCTG
>JAWVEM010000123.1:0-4455 GCA_033856735.1 Blastocatellia bacterium | reverse complement strand
TCGGCGGCAACCTCACCGAGCTACACACTTCCCTCGGCAGCCCTGGCCGACAGCGGCGCGAAGTTTCGTTGTGTGGTATCGAATGGCTTCGGCAGTGCGACCAGTAACGAAGCTACTTTGACCGTTCAGCCTCCGCCACCCATTCTCCAGACCGAAGAAAATACCGACCACGCGATCGCCTTCGACTCAGTCACGATGCTGCGCGATCCCTTTCTACTCACTAACAGCCTTAACTTTAGTTCAGACAAACGGACTCGAATCATGCTGTTCGCCGTTAACCTGGACTTGCTGCCCAACGAAGACAGCTCCGCCGTAACGGCCTCTGCCACAGACGCGCTGTCGAATGCTTATCCGCTGACCGTGGAATTTGTCGGAGCGGTGCCGGGTCTGACTTCGTTCACCGAGGTAGTCCTGGTTTTGCCCGGCAACTTGCCGGCTGGTCAGGAGGTTTTGGTGAGCCTCACGTGGCACGTCAGGATCAGTAATAAGGCGCGCATAAGAATCAGATAGAACTTAGACACCGCCATGCCCGCGAATGTTCGGGACCTCATAAGGAGTTGGGTATTTGTCCGTTAGGGTCTGAAATTTTGTTGGAGACTGCCGATTCACGAGGTATAATCCCGCCAGCCCAAAGTTTTGACAGCGGTATTATTTGCCTCAGCTCTCGTAATAGAACGCAGCATTCATAATTCGTTTCAACTTAGCTGCCGAGAACCGAACGGAGTCAACCAGGAACAGACAGAATTTAACTTCGACAAATTGATCGTCCCCGTGGATTCCCATGATCTACGTCTCACCCACGCTTTTGCTCTCCGCAAGGTTCGCCGGCTGTGCCCTGTCTGTCACCCTCAGATTATTAACTATCACATTCTGTCTTTTCGTTTGTCAGTCATTTACAGCAAGCTCGGCGGCCACCTTACCGATGGGTTTTTCCGAGATGCAGGTGGCCGGCGGACTCACTCGAGCAGCGGCGATGGAGTTTGCGCCCGACGGCCGTCTCTTTGTGTGTCTTCAGGACGGACAATTGCGAGTGATCAAGAACGGCGTGCTGTTGACCACGCCTTTCCTGACGGTAAAAGTCGATTCGGCCGGTGACCGCGGCCTGCTTGGCGTAGCCTTCGACCCAAATTTTTCGATCAATAATTTCGTCTACATCTATTCCACGGTTCCATCCGCCCCGGCACACAATCGCCTCAGTCGCTTCACGGCCAACGGTGACGTAGCAGAGGCGAACAGTGAAGTAGTGCTGCTCGATCTCGACGATCTGACAACCTCGACGGCTCACAATGGAGGCCCGATTCATTTTGGACCGGACGGCAAGCTGTATGTCGGCGTCGGCTTTAACGAGGCCCCGTCGAACTCACAGACCCTCGACAATCTTCTTGGTAAAATTCTGCGCCTCAATGCAGATGGTTCGATCCCCACAGATAATCCCTTTTATGGCGCCGCTAAGGGAAACAACCGCGCGATCTGGACTCTCGGGCTGCGCAATCCTTTCGCAATCGCGTTCCAGCCCGGCACAGGTTTGATGCTCATCAATGACGTCGGCGATTTTACCTGGGAAGAGATCAACGAAGGCATCGCCGGATCGAATTACGGATGGCCGATCACTGAAGGACCAACGTCCGATCCCAGATTTCGCGAGCCTATCTTTGCGTACCGGCATGGCTCAAACAGCACGACCGGATGCGCAATTGTGGGCGGGACCTTTTACAATCCGGCCGCCAACCAATTTCCCACGGCCTATGTGGGCCAATATTTTTTCGCCGACTATTGCAGCGGATGGATTCGCACGCTGGACCTGGCCAGGGGCGCCGCGTCGGACTTTGCCACGGGGATCTTGTTCCCTCTCGATCTAAAGGTGGGCGGCGACGGCAGCCTCTATTATCTTTCCCGGGGCGCGGCTGCAGTTTTCAAGATTCAATATCAGGGATGCAGTAGCTCGACGGCCTCCGGTGCAACGCGTGGGCTGTCGCCCCAGGCAGCGCCGCCGGTAATCGAAACGGAAGAGAACACGGACAGCGCGATTGCTTTCGACTCGATGACGTTGTTTCGTGATCCTTTTCCGCTGACCAATCCGTTCAATTTGGGATCGGACAATCATACCGGCGTGATTCTCTTCGCTGCTAATCTGGACTTGTCTGTTTGTGAAGACCGCTCAACCGTGACGGCCGACGGGGAAGACGCTCAACACAAGATCTATCCGCTGAGTGTTGAATTTGTGGGAAAGATTCCCGGCTTTGAATCAGTTACCGAGTTGGTCGTTAAGCTGCCTGACAACCTACCTGCAAACCAGGCTGTGCTGGTGAGCATAACCTGGCGCCAAATGACGAGTAACAAAGTGAGGATAAGAATTAAGTGATCCTATCGCCGGCCAGCCGGGGCAGTTTGTTCGCCGCGGCCCAGCAGCGCTTGCACCATTAGCAATCGTGCCATGACGCGCAGTTCATTTCGTTGCAGACGATCGGTCAATGCCTTCGTGCGGTTGAAATCCGCGCTCGCCAGCGCCACCACACCCTTGCCGTACCTAAAAATCACAAAGTCGAGCGAGAATATCCCTGCGTTCCGCAGCTTGATTTCGCCATCCTTCACAAACCCGCTCTTAATCAACTTATCGAGTAGCAAGAGCTTCGCGAGGTTATCGTTCGCGCGATCGATGATCGGCTCAATGGCCGTAAAGGCCCGGTCCGAATCCACGATCGCATCGGCGAGCAGGACGGCCAACAACGCTTCCGACTGGGCCTGACTGGTGAGGTCTAACTTGACCAGCGCGTGTGCCTCGTCCAACAGCCCCAGGGCTTCGTCGTGTTTGCCTTTCTTCTCCAGCATCATGGCGACTTCGGCCATCGCCACTGCACGTTTTTCCTTCAGCCGGATCGACGGCAGCAGCTTTTGCACTTCGTCGACGTCGCCACGACTCAGGGACAAGTTCATTTGATGCGCATCGAGCAAATCATTCAGATTGCTCCTTTGCGACTCGTCCTTTACCTCGCTCTTGATAAACTCACGCAGCGCGTCGGCCTTGCCGTTCATGACCGCCTTCGCGGCCGCGGCTTGATAAAAGCTCCTCCGCGCATCATCGTTCGCTACGGCGCCGGCCCTGACCAGATCTTCCGCCGTGCCTTTGCTAAACAGCGAGTCCAATTGCCCCCACTCCCTCTGTTCTTTGGTTAGCACGCGAGCGGAAAGTTTCGCTTTCAATTTGTCGGCCCGACCGGGAGCAAGCTGCTCGATGTCCGGCATGGCGTCCGCTATCCCCGCCATCAGATTCGAATTCGCCGAAGCGTTGTCGGCGGCATCAGCAAGAATTTCGACGAGCGTGCGTCTTTGATCATCGCTCAGCTTGATTCGGCCGGGACCAAGGACTGCTGTGTTTTCGGTTGAAGGCGGAGCGGGGCGGGCGGCTCGCAAAAGCATTAAGGCCATCCCGACCGCGATTGTGTCCGTCGCCACGTTGGCAGTTTGGATCTTGCCAATCAGGTCGCCCGCAAATTCCACGGCGGCTTCGGGATTATTTTGGTTGAGTTGCAGCAGGACTCCGTACGACTGATAGTTTAGTCCCTTCGCCAGGCTTTCGCGCGCGAGCTGTAGGGCCTGCTTTGGATCGCGCGCCGCGGTTTGGTTGGCGATTTCCTGTTCCAAATCGCGCTCGTCGGGCAAACTATAATTGGCATCCGGATTGTCCGGTGCGGGCAGGCGCGTGGCGCGCAACATGTCCAGGGCAAGTTGCGGATCGCGCTGCGCGACTTTGCGCAGGAACTCCTGTCGCGTAGCGAAGATCGCGTGATATTGGCTTAGCTCGCGGGCTCTATCGCTCGCCGAGCGCTTCGCGGTTGAGTCTTTAGCCGTCGCATCTCTTGCTGCTGAGTCTTTCGACTCCTCGGCTGTCGGATTGTTGGTCGAGATCAGGTTGTTCAGCGCGTCCCAGAACAAATTGCGCGCGCGTTTCTCGTCACGGGTCCACAACAGATCGGCGGCGGCGGCCAAAACGAACGAACGGTTCTCTGGCAACTTGAGACTCACTGCCTGAGTGGGCAACTCGTCCAGCATCCCGAGCGTCTTGCGTTCCAACTCCGCTCGCTTTTCGGTTTGCTTTTGCGCATTGTCCTTCTCATCCTCCTGCGCGAACCCTGTCGAAGCAGCAAGCAGCAGAAACGAAAACAGAAGCAGAAGTAAAAAACCGAGATGTGGGAACCTGTTTCTCATTGCGGACTCCTGAACACCGGCGAGCAAAGCTAACTGGGCATGACCATAGTCCTTGTTTGGTTGTGAATCAACATTGCCGACGTAATCGGATTGAGGGATAACAGCACTGCCAAAGTGTCCTTTTAGTTTGTTGGCTGTTCCCGCCCAACTGCCGCCCACGAAATCATAGTCGCAGAGCGGCTCGTTGACCAGATTCTGCGAATGACCCTTCAAATAAAACGCAACGTTCACTTTCCGCTTAAGGTGTCT
>JAWVEM010000122.1:0-5481 GCA_033856735.1 Blastocatellia bacterium | reverse complement strand
GGTCACGTCGACATTCGAGCCTTCGGCGCGCGCTTCGTTCTCCCAACGTGTGCGCGTGATCTCGATCGCATCGCGCAAGAGACCGCTGACCTCCAGCAACTCCAGCTCAGCCGCCACTGACTTGCGCGCGAAGGTTTGAATGCGCCGCACCGTGGCCGCGGCGTCTTCGGCAGCAGTCACGATAATGCCGAGACTGCGAATCAATTCTTCATCCTTTACGCGGCGCAGAATCAGTTGCGCGCGACCCAGAATTGCCGCCAGTGAATTATTGAAATCATGCGCCACGCCTGAGGCCAGTTGGCCCAACGCGCGCAGCTTGTCGGCGCGAGCAGCTCGATCCCGCTCCTGCTTCTGCTCGGTAATGTCGTGCGCGATGCCGAGCACGCCCGTGGTTTCTCCGTCGACCACGATCGGTGCGCTATTGACCGAAGCAAACCGGACGCTGCCGTCCCTCGCGATGTAACGCGATTCAAAACTTTGGGCCTCGCCCCGCAGCGCCGCGGCAAATTTGTCCGTGCGCATCTCTCGGTCTTCTTCGTGCGTGCGCTCGAGGAAATGGTGCCCGATGATGGCGTCCTGGTCATAGCCGGTCATATCAAGCATGGCCTGGTTGCACCACTTGTAATTGCCTTCTTTGTCCAGCGCATAGATTGCTTCCTGTGCGCTTTCCATGATGTTCTTCAAAAGCGACTGCCGTTCGCGTGCTACGGCTTCGACGTTGCGCAGCTCTGACAGATCGCGCGCCGTGCAAACCGCTCCGACCGTCTGGCCGCGCTCATCAATGACCGGTTCCACCGACACCAGCACCGGCCGATCCAAATGCTGAGGCACAATTTCGAGATTAATACTTCCGGATTGGCGCAGCGCCTGCTCTACAATGCAGGCAGCGCCGTCAGAAGTCGTGCGCAGGATGTCGCAACACTTCCGGCCCAGCAGTGTCTCGGGATGCGCGTTGTCCATGGCCGCGCCGGCCCGGTTGACGCGTACCAGCTTTCCGGTTTGGTCGAAAATGAAGATACCGTCGGACATCGCATCAAAGGTTGATTCCCATTCCTTCTTGGCCCGCGCGACCATTTCAAACAGTTCCGCTTGAGCAATGCCTGTCGCCAATTGCGCGGCGACCGACTCAACCAGCAGCACTTCATCCTGGGACCAGCGACGAATCGATACAGTCTGATGGATCGAAATCACGCCGCGGAATTCTCCGTTAACGGCGAGCGGATAATCGATCTGCGATCGGACTCCAGTGCATGCGGCGCGCAGCCTAATGCAATTGGTAAACTCAGCCGGGCCTTCCGCATATTGTTCGGTATTGTCAATAACCAGCGGCTTGACTGAGTTCAAGAAATGGCCACGCAGCAATTCATCATAGTCCGCATCAAAGTCGCTAACACTCTCACAACCCGCCGCCACGTATTCCCCTTTGGCGAATGAATGATCGCCGGTCGCATCGTAAAGACGCACTTCCACGCGCGAGGCTGAAAGGGCCTGCCCTAATTCGCGGGTGGCCGTGTCGAGTACCGAAGTGAGACTTAGTGAAGCCCGAATGGCGACGCTCAGTTTATTGACCAGCGCCTCGCGCATCGAGGTGGCCGCCGCCTTTTGATAAAGGCGCGCCTGCCGAATGGCGATGCCCGTCTGATCCGCCGCGGCCCTGGCCACTTCAATATCGGCTTCGCTCCAGTGACGAAGTTCGCGCGTGGTCGACAGCGCAAAGGCGCCGAGCAGTTCATTGCCCACGGTAACTCCGACATACATGATCGATTTCACGTCGAACCGCATTATTACCTGATATAGCTCTCGGACTCTTTCATCGTTGGCCACATCGTCGAACGCCAGGATGCCGTGCTTCTCCATCGCGGCATTGAGACCCTGAACTTGTGGCAAATCAAAATCACTGCCGGCGGGTATCACATCCGAAACATGGTATTCCGCCGCGTTGGTGACGCGCCCGGCCCTTTCATCTTTCATGAAAAGCGAACAACGATCGACTTCAAGGTGCACGCCCAGCTCACGCACCGCTGTTTCGAACACCTCTGAAACTTCGAGCGTTCGGCGAACGGCCTGTGAGATGCGGTTCGTCAACGCGGCGCGGTCTGCCTGCTGGCTCAGGGCCTGTTCGGCGAGTTTTCGCTCAGTGATATCCCGGTCCGCGCCGCGATAGCCGACCAGCTTACCCTGCGGATCGAACACCGGCAGACCGTTCGACTCAAGATAGCGATATCCTTCGTGTTTGTGTTTCCATCTAAGTACCAGACCGGTCCAGCCGCGCTCTTCACTGATCCATTCGTTGAGTAGTTTCTCTAACTCCTCACGATCCTCCTCGTGGACGAATTCAAGGACGTTCGCGCCCAGAATTTCTTCCGCCTGGTAACCGAGTATTTGCTCGATGGCCGGATTCGTGTAGGTATGATTTCCCTCGAGATCGATCGCCCAGATCCATTCGTTGGTTGTCTCTACGATCGAACGGAACTTTTCTTCACTGTCCTTGAGCGCTTCCTCAGCGCCTTTGCGCGCGCTGATATCGCGGGCGATGCCCTGGACACCAACCGGTTTTCCTTCCTGGTAGATTAGTCGGCTGCTGAGCTCGAGCGGAAGTTGTCGGCCGCCCTTGGAAATGATCTCGGTCTCATAAACGCTCGAGGTGTCGTTACTTTCGATCTTGCGTGCCAGGTTCTCGCGAACGAAATTCAACTGTTCGGGGACAACTACCTGCGCAATGTTCATGCGCAGCGCTTCAGCCTGCGTGTATCCAGTCAGCCGTTCACCGGTCCGATTTAGTGAAGTGAAGTTGCCGGCAAGATCGATTGTATAAATGATGTCGTTGGCATTCTGGAACAAGTCGCGATAGCGCTCCTCGCTCTCTCGCATGGCAATTTCGGCTCGCTTTTGCTCGGTGATGTCATTCGCCATCACCATGTAGGCAGGTCTGCCGGCGAAATCCAGCTTCTGCCAGTTAACGTCTACGTCTATGATCGAGCCGTCCTTCTTTCGATGTCTCCAGACGCCGGCCTCGTAGTTTGTTTCCCGATGTTCCGCCACATGGGAAAGCAACGCGGGGATGTCTTCTGTCGGACGAATGTCCATCCCAGTCATGCTGAGAAACTCTTCGCGCGAGTACCCGTAGTGACTGACTGCCGCCTCGTTGACGGCAAGAAACCGCAGCGAGTCTTCGGCGCACACATACATCGGGCACGGGTTGGATTCAAACAGGATCCGATACTCTTCGTTCTGCTTCTGCAAAGCGGCTTCCGCGCGTTGACGCTCAGTTACGTCGCGGACTACCGCGGTGAACACCCGCTTGCCGTCGGTGAACACCTGGCCGAATGAGATTTCCAGCGGCACCTCGTGACCGTCCCGGTGACGGCCGGGAACACTGACCGCTTTCCATTCGACTTGCCGGCGAGTGGCAGCGACCGGATCGGACGCTCCCAGGTTGTTGATATGACGTGAGTACTCCGGAACCAGGCTGGTGAGCGAGGATCCCACTAATTCGGAGACGCGATAGCCAAAAATCTTTTCCGCTGCCGGATTAGCAAATAGGATCTCACTGGATTCGTCAATCGTCATGATTGCATCCGATGCAGTCTCGGCAACCACGCGATAGCGACCTTCGCTTTCGCGAAGCGCCTTCTCTGTTATCTGTTGGTCGGTCACATCGCGAACCACGCCGCGCACGCCGAGGAATGCTCCGTGTGAATCGCGTTCTAGGCTGACAATCCCTTCCAGGTAGCGCAACTCGCCCAGCGCGTTATGTAGACAACTGGTAAAACGAATCGGTTCGAAAGACTTGATACTTTGCATCTCGGCGATGTCCCGCGCGGCATCATCCTCGCCAATCAATACACCGAGAGGCTGACCAATCAATTCGAACGCCGGCCGGCCAAAGAATCGCGCTCCGGCTTCGTTGATGCTGGTGATCCGTCCGTTCATGTCCCGCGTGTAAATGATGTCGACAGCTTGCTCGACGATGTCGCGATAACGTCGCTCCACGCGATGACGCTCCGCCAAACGCGCGACTTTGACCAGCAACTCCTCATGACGAAACGGAATTTCGATATAGTCGTCGGCGCCGGCAGCGAACCCATCGAGGAGTGCGGCCTCTTCTTTGCGGACCGCGCTGACCAACAGGACCGGCGTCGCAGAAGTGCGGGCATCCCTCTTCAGCCTGCGACACAGATCCAGCCCGTTCATCTCGGGCATGATCACATCGCAAATAATAATATCCGTCTTAACGGCGGCGGTGATTTCCAGTGCCTGGTGAGCGCCCTGCGCCGCGAACACTTTATAGCCTTCCGGCTCGAGTAAATCCCTTAACAGATCGAGCGCCAACTGATCGTCGTTGACGATCAGAACGGTCGGCGGATTTTCCAGATGTCTATTCATCAGGAGGAAGCTGCGGACTGAACGAGAAGATTCTGAGGACCTGCCACCCGAGCGCTTTCCTGGACGGCAGAACAAGGGAGGGATGCGAGCTTCAGGCGGAGATCTCCGCAAAGCCCAACGCAGTATAGCAGAGGCAAACTGCGTTTGTCACTAAAGGAAGAGTGCGATAATTCAGGGCTTTTTCGGATTTTCCGTGGGATTGCCACCCGGCGTCTTGGCGAAATAGCCCGGGCGATAGGTGAGACGGAGGTTGTCTTTGCGGAGTTCCGGGTTCAGGATTTCGATTGTCACGCGGCGATATGAGCCATCACGAGTCTTATTTGAAGGAGAGTAGGCGATCAGATATTGCTCTCTCAGTTCGCGCTCAATTTGGGCGAAAGCCTCTCGCAACTCTCGTTCGTTGCGAGGGAAGTAAGCCCGTCCGCCGGTACCGTCAGTGATCTTTTTCAGCGCACCCTCGTTGATGCCAAAACTGTAACGATCGCCGATGCCGATCGCGTAGATCAGAGCGTCAGCTTTCAGAGCACGACTGATCGCCTCCTGCATACGGACCTGGCTGATCGTGTCCTCGCCGTCGGTGAGCAGAATGATTGCCCGCCGCTGATGCTCGGCGGCGGCTGAGAGCAATTCATTCGAAGTGGCCCAGATGGCATCCCAGATCGCGGTGGACCCGGCGAGAGTCTGTTGTGTCCCGGAGATCGGCGGCGTGCCACCGACGACAACTCCACCGCCAATGTAACCTGAGGGCGGCACAAATTCGACCTGATCGATCGCCCGGCGCAAACGCGCGATGTTTCCCGTCAGTCCCTGCTCGAGCGTAACTTCACCGGTGAACGAAACCACGGCAGCTTCATCTTTTGCCGGACGCATGATCGATTCGAGAAACGATCTGGCCGCTGCCTTCTCTTCCGGCAGAGTGCGCTCTTCGGATCCACTGCAATCGATCAGAATCGCGAGCGATAACGGCAGTTCCACGTTTTGCTGAAAAGTGAAGATGTCCTGCGGCACGCCGTCTTCGAGCACGCGCACGTCTTCGCGCTTGAGACTGCTGATGAAACGCTTCTGTTTGTCGGCAGCAGTGAAGAAAACATTTGT
>JAWVEM010000121.1:0-9941 GCA_033856735.1 Blastocatellia bacterium | reverse complement strand
GTGAATAGTGCCGGCCGGAAAGTCTCTGTAAACCGCGAGCAGGTTGAACGCGGCCGCGCGGATATCCTGCGGAGGAATGTCATGAGTGATATCGACGTTGGTCGCGTCGGGATTGATTGAGAGGATCGCGCCCTTCATGGCGCCCACGAAATAATCCTGCGAGCCAAAATCAGTCAGGAGAGTGATGATTGGCATTGGTCGCCTTGATGGTTAAGGGCTTCCCGTTTACCACAAAGACACGAAGCCACAAAGTGAATTAGTTCTTCGTCTTTGTGTCTTCGTGTCTCTGTGGTGGGCTTTGTCCGGAGGCAACGCGACCTCTTCGCTTATCGGATTGCGACCTCGCCGGCGGTGCGGATGCGTAGCTGCTGACCTCGATACAGTTGGATATCTTTGCCGCGTTCGCTGAGAACCCCGGCGGTGCCGACGCCCGCGCCGATGGTCGCGCCCACGGCAGCTCCAACGCCTCCACCTGTAATGGCGCCAATCAGCGCGCCGATGCCGACTGCCGCGCCGACTTTCTGCACGTCACCTCTGGTCGAACTGGATCCCTGCACTCCACCTTCCGAATCGACCTTGCCCGTACCCTGGCTGCCGCCGCCCGGAATAACTTCGATCACCTGTGCACTCATCTTTGCCGTGTGGCCATCGGTGAATCGGATTTCCTCAAACGCCAGTTGCAACTGCGCGGTGCTCCGCGCCCGGCCCGCGCGTTTCACATTGATTACCCGGCCCTCAATCGTAGCGCCTTCATATTCCTTCGGCTCGATCACGCGCGCCTGAAAACGATCGCCTTTCTGAGAGGCATCGGTCGAAAGATTGCCCAACAACTCGACCCTCATGATCGTGTCGCGCGGAACCGCGTCGATGTTGGTCGACTGTATTGGCTGCGGCTGCTGCGAGGACTGAGTGGGCTGAGGCCGCTGCAAGATAGGCTCAGTGCCCTTGTTCTGGTCCGTCGGATAACCAACCGACGAATCTTCGGTCTTGCGTTTCAGGTCGGCGGGGATGCTCGAATCAAACGGCTTCCGATCAAAGCCGGCGTTGTAGCCCACTTCGAATCCCTGTTGATAACCATCGCGATACTCTTCGAGCGTGCCATAGTTTGAGTTGTACGCGCGGTCGCCGTGCTCGTATTCAGTCTTGTTGCGGACTTCGCGGGCGGCCTTGATGGCCACGTCGTTGACGCCGGCTTGATAACCGTCGGAATAGCCGGTGCGATAGCCGCGCATGATCGCGGTCGCCTGGTTTTGGGTTTGGGGATCCTGCGCGCGGGCCGAAGCCGCTGCCAGCGGAACCGTCACGAATGCGACCGCAAGGATTACGGTCAAAACAGATCTCAGATTCTTCATAGTTCAGCCTTTCCTGTCGATCGTCCTGGTTTGGAAAAGATTAAGCTCCAGAGTGGCGACACTTTCGAAAGGGAGAGCTTTCGTCAAAATGCTAACACTGAGTTCAGTCTACAACAACCATGGGCTTGACCGTCATGATTGCCCGACCTAGACTCGATCCGCCGAGCACACGGTCTCAGATGCGAAATGTAACGAACCAGTTGTCGCGTTTAGGGGCGAGTTAGCGCCGGCCGACCAGTATCTGCGACATGACGGGCAGTAGCCCGCCTCTAAAGGCTTTCACGACGGATAGTAAATGCGCAAAGTTTACCTGGATCACAGCGCCACGACACCAGTCGACCCAAGGGTCGTCGCGGCGATGCTGCCCTACCTGACAGAAAAGTTCGGCAACGCATCGAGCGTCCATCTGTTCGGTCAGGAAGCCCGGGCCGCCGCCGATCGCGCCCGGCGGCAAGTCGCAACGCTGATTGGCGCGCGCGCAAACGAGATTATCTTTACCTCCGGCGGCACTGAAGCCAACAACCTGGCAATCCGCGGCATTTGCGAACTCGCCGAGCCGCATGGCCGTCACATCGTCGCTTCGACGATTGAACATCCATCGGTTCGCGGGGCGATCGAGTCGCTTGAAAAGCGCGGTTGGATCGTCACCTGCCTGCCGGTCTACGAAGACGGGATCGTCCGAGCCGCAGACGTGCGGTCGGCCTTGCGCCCTGACACGGTTCTGTTGAGCGTAATGATGGCCAATAACGAGATCGGCACGATTCAACCGATAAGGGAAATCGGCGAACTGGTCAAGGAAGAACGCCGGCGTGGTCATACTAATTTGTGGTTTCACACCGACGCAGTGCAAGCCGCTGGGCGACTTCCGATCGAAGTCGAGCACCTCGGCTGCGATCTGCTTTCGATCTCTGCGCACAAAATCTATGCGCCGAAAGGAACCGGGGCTTTATTTCTTCGACGCGGAGTGCGCCTGACACCGCAGCAAGTCGGCGGTCATCAGGAACGAGAGCGGCGCGCCGGCACGGAATCCATCGCCAACATTGTGGCCTTTGGAACGGCAGCGGAATTAGCAAGCCGCGAAATGACGGAACGCAACGAGCACACGCGGCGTCTGCGCGATCGGTTTGAGAACGCGGTCGGGCAATCGATCGAAGACATCGCTTTCAATGGGAATCGGGAACAGCGCCTCCAGCATCTATCGAATATTTCATTTCGCTTCATTGAAGGCGAAGGTTTGTTGATCCATTTGGACATGCAGGGCGTTGCGGTCTCGACCGGCTCAGCCTGTTCCTCTGGAACACTTGAGCCCTCGCCGGTGATACGCGCGCTTGGCCGCAACGAAGAACTGGCTCGCGGCGCGATTCGTTTCAGCTTTGGCAAAGACAACACCGAGGACGATGTCGATTACGCATTGGAAGCATTGCAGCGCGCGGTTGAAAGTTTGCGCAAACTGTCACCGCTGTCGCGTCAGACGGTCGCGGCAGTCTAGTGTCTCTCTTTGGAGTGCGGTGACTTGTCACCGCTTTCTCGGACTTGTGCGCTCTCGATTGACGGCTTCTTGAAATTAAAAGTGGTGACGAGTCACCGCACTCCAAAATGCCCCCGAGCTAACCCACTTGTCATACTCAGAAACCTTCAAAGATCACCTCGCGCATCCGCGCAACGCAGGTGAACTCGCAGACGCAAATGCGTCCGCTGAAGAATCAAACCCGGTGTGCGGCGATCGTCTGCGTCTTAGTCTGCGCATTAGTGACGGCCGCATCGAGGCCGCGCGATTCCTGGCCTATGGTTGTCCGCCTACACTTGCCTGCGGCTCGGCCTTCGCAGAGATGTTGGAAGGAATGGCTGTTGATGATGCTTTGAAGTTGGGCCGCAAGGAAATCGTTAACGCGGTTGGTGGCTTGCCTACGCGAAAGCAACATGCGGCTGCTTTAGCGATCGAGACCTTGCGAACCGCGATTGCCCGTGGCGTTAAGAGCCAGTAGTTCGCGGCGACGAATGACAACAAGCCCCCGATTCAGAGGACTTCATCTACGTTACTTGAATTGAGGATTGGCCAAGCGCGACCGGGCAGGCGGCGCGGGTGAGGGTTGGGCCTTCTTGTGGTACTCCGGGCCGCAATACTTTCTGGGTTCCTGACCGATGATAAAAGTCTTCGTGCGAATCACCGGACAACTGTCGACCGCAATCAGGCCAGTCGTGGGATCGATGTCCAGAGTGATCGTGCCCTGCAACTTCGGTGATGCTTCGCCGTCATTGAATTCGCGCGAATTCAGGCGCGAGTCACTTTTCGGAGTAGGCTTGGCCCGCGGCGGCGGCTCGGCAGGCAACAAGTCCGGCAAAGTAGCGGGCTCAGTCTGAGGGTTCTTGCTGCTCCCATCGCCGTCACTTTCCGCCGGCGGTTCTTGCGCCATCTCGTCAGCCGGCGCCGCGTTCTCTCCCGGCAATGTCCCGCCAATAAAAAATTCCGGCCGTTTGGTAATCGTATCGGCTTTTGCCAATTGCCCGGTCGTCGGATCGATATCGGCTTGCTGGACACCTTCCGGCATCTGCCAGTCTCCGGTCCACTCAGGGTGGGTAGTAAGCGCTGCGCTCATGAAATCCGACCAGATCGGCAGCGCCGATGCGGCCCCCGTCAAGCCCAACTGCGATCCATCGTCGAACCCTACCCAGACGACGCACACAAGGTCGGGTGTGTAGCCGGCAAACCAACCATCGCGCGACGTTCCCGTCTTGCCGGCCACGTTGAATTTGAATCCGCGCGCGCGTATGGGCGCGGCGGTGCCGCGATTGACCACGTCCTTCATGAAGGACGTCATGACGTAAGCAATCTCGGGACGCAGCACTTCGTTCTTCTGCGCTGTGGGTTGGGCGATCGTTGTGCCGGTGCCGGTCGTAATGCGATCGATAGAGAGCGGCGCCGTGCGAGTTCCGTTCGCCGCGAACGCGGTGTAAGCGGAAGCGATCTGCAGCGGAGTTGCTTCGGCAGTACCCAAAGCCATCGCCGGATACGCATGCGAGACTCGCGGCAGCCCAGCTTTAGCGGCCAGGTTCATCACGCGGCCGATAGTCACCTCCATCGCCACATCAACCGTCACCACGTTAAGACTGTGCACCATTGCATCGCGCAAGGTCACCGGTTGCATTGAATACTTATCGCCCATATTGCCAGGTGAGTATTCCTGGTTGTCATAGTTGAAGGTCTTCGGTTCGTCTTTGTAAACGGTCGCCGGAGTGATCACGCGCGGGATTGGATCGTAAGCAGTGTTCAGCGCGGTCGCATACACGAAAGGTTTGAAAGCGGAACCGGGCTGGCGTAGGGACTCGGCGCGATTGAGCTGGCTCTTTGCATAATCGCGACCGCCGACCATTGCTACTATCTCGCCCGTGTGTGCGTTCATGGCCACCAGGGCCGCCTGAACTGTCCCTTCGGGAACACGTTTAGCTTCGATCTTGTCGAGCGACGCCAGTTGTTTCGTGACGGCGGCATAGGCGGCGCGTTGGAGATCCATATCTACCGAAGTGTAGATGCGCAGGTGATCGGCGCCTTGCCCCGTTATCAAATCGCCGAGTTGGTTCTGCACGTAATCCGCAAAATAAGGCGCGTCAGAAATATCGATTCGGCCCTTGGCGGGCGCTAGTTTCAACTCAATACCTTCAGCCTGCTTTGCCTGATCCGCAGTGATTGCGGAAGTTTCCGCCATCGACTCGAGCACTTGATTACGCCGCGCGGTGGCGGTGCCGATGTCATGAAATGGGTTGTAACGATTCGGACTGCGAATCAAGCCGGCCAGAAAAGCCGACTCAGGTAAGGTCAGGTTCGTGACGTCTTTGTTGAAGTAGGCGCTGGCGGCCTCGCCAAAACCATTAATCGAAAAACCCGACTGCTGCCCGAGATAAACCTGATTCGAGTAAAGCGCAAAAATATCTTCCTTCGACAGACGCGTTTCCAAAATCACCGACATATACGCTTCGGCGACTTTACGTTTCATAGTGCGTTCAGGAGATAAGAGCAGGTTCTTGACGAGCTGTTGGGTAATGCTTGAGCCACCCTGGCGGGCGATCGGCGAATTGGGATCAGAATCATACCTTCGCAGCAGGGCGCGGATGATGCCGCGGATATTAACCCCGTGATGTTCAAAAAATGATCGATCCTCAGTGACTGTGATCGCCTTTACCAGGTCAGGCGGCAAGTCGTTATAGCCAATCACTCGGCGCTTGGCACGTTCGCGGCCCGTGACTGAACTGATAAGTTCAGGCTCGAGCTGGGCTTTCTCCAGACGAGCGTTGTTTCCTTTGCCCGCAATCGCCGCGATTGATTTTCCGCCGCGGGCGAATTGGACCTTTACCGCGTCGAACGTCACTGCATTATCAACCACCGAATCCTGCCCGGGATCAATTTCGATCGTGGCTCCGTCGATCACATAACGTCCGCGGGCACTATCGCCCTGCTGACCACGCTCAACATAGCCGGCGCGCTTTAAGTAAGCCAATAGTTCGTCTTCCGAAATATTTTGCCCCGCCCGAATCTGTTTCGGTGCCGCGTAGATGCCCGCGGAACGAGTGTAGACCTCACCCTTCAAAAGATTGTCGATGCGCGCGGAAAAAATGATCCAGTAATACGCCAGCACGGTCACCACCAGCACCGCGCAGAGCAGAACCGGAATCACCCCGTAGGGTCGCAGGAGAAATCGCAGGAAGCGGCGGAAGAAGCCAAGCTTCGGCTCTTCGTAACGAATGACGCGGGGGGGCGGCACACGGCCGCCACGAACAACGCGGGGAATATGATCTTCAGGTGGACGCCGACTTGACATGAAAAACAGCTAACATTCTCGGCCAGGGGGGACGCCGTCAACTCCGATGCTAAACACTTATGACGAAGCTGTCTACTAACAATTGACAGCCCGAGTCACTTTGGCTACCTTAGCTCCAATTCCCCGAGGAAGCCTCGGGCACGATCATCGGCTGGTGAACTCTTAAGAATGAAAGGTATCCCCCAGAATGAAAGTCAGATTGGTTGGACTTGCCACGCTCTGCTGCGCGCTCGTACTGATAGCTACGTTTTCTGTTTCTGAGAGAGGACACTCTCAAGCCACCAAAAGTTCTGCTAACACCGGTCTGTCGGCAGACGAGCGCGATCTGCTAAACGAAATCAACCAGGCGCGGGCACAGCCGCAGGTATACGCTGCTTATCTCGAAGGCCTGAAACCTCTATTTAACGGTAAGGACTACAAACCCACAGCCGACTCTGTATTCAAGACTGAGGAAGGCTGGAGCGCGGTCGACGATGCCATCAAGTTTCTGCGGGCGGCCAAACCGTCGGGGCCTTTGAGCATGTCACAGGGTCTTTGCCTGGCCGCCATGTCGCACGTTAAGGATCAAAGCGGGACCGGCGCGACCGGTCATAAGGGTATGGACAACAGCTTGATCGAACAGCGGGTGAAGCCTTTTGGAAAGTGGGAGGGCGGCATCGGTGAGAACCTTACCTATGGCAACGAGTCGGCCCGCGAACGACTTCTGACCTGGCTGATCGATGATGGCTTCGCCAGTCGCGGCCACCGGCTACGTCTTATGAGTCCTGATTACAAAGTCGCCGGCGTTGGTTGCGGCCCGCATCCAGCGTTCCAGGCCATGTGCGTGATCACTCTCGCCGGCGGGTTTGTGGATTTGCAGACCTCGAAGACCGAGGCCAGTCCGCAAACCAAAACTGCGGCGCCAGTCACCAAATCAAAAGCGGTGAAGAAGACCACCCGCACTCGTTCGTACGGACCGCGATCAGAAAAGGCTTCCGGCTGAAAAGCAGGAAGCCCTCTTTCTTTGTTGGTCGGGACGCCGAGATTCGAACTCGGGGCCTCACCCACCCCAAGGGTGCGCGCTACCAGGCTGCGCCACGTCCCGTCAAAGCTATTTCAGTATGAACGGAAAACATCCGAAGTCAAAGCGGCCAGCGCAATCCGATCACTGGAACCGGCTTTGGTTTGTCGCGAGGTCAGCGTCGCCTTCCTCTAACAGATCAAGTATCTCGCGAAGTTGTTTGGCGATCTGACTCAGCGCTGCAGATTGGTCATCGGTAGGAGTTGATCCTGCCGTGGTCTCGAGCGAGGCCGAGCTGGCGGGCTGGCGGAATCGTCCCGCTAATGACGGCGGTCGTTGCAGGCTACGGCCCGGCTGTTTTGGCGGCATCGCCTGTCCATTCTCGCGGCTGGGACCGCGCAGTTCACCCATCAGTTTCTTCTTGGCCCCGGCAATCGTGTACTGCTGTTCGTAGAGCAGCTCTTTGATCCGCAAAGCCATCTCGACATCGCGGCGACGATAAGTGCGCTGGCCAGCTCGATTTTTTTGCGGCTGGAGCATCGGAAACTCGGCCTCCCAATACCGCAGCACATGGGCCTGCACGCCGGCAATATCACACACTTCGCCGATCTTGAAGAACAGCTTTTCAGGGATGGCTGCGGCAGATGCGCTCATGCTTGTAAAAAAGAGAGAGAGAACGAAAAACCCGGGGCCGTCGCCGGGCCGACTTTTTAGCGCTAACGCTAACTCACGCGAATGGTACTGTGCCGGGATTTAGGTGTCAACACTTACATTTAGGTGACTGCACTTAAGCCGAGGGATTAAACGTGAAATCTCAGCTGAAGAATCTTCTTGAACAGCCGGCCGAGCGTCATGATTACCTGCTCCGTTTCGCTGGTCCCTAATGGACGCCACCTCGTCCCCACGTTATAATTTGCGCGTCATCCGTTAATCGCTCGTGTCCACCCCGGAGGTTCACACCTAAGTGCCAGCATCTGTAGCCGCTTTTCGCCTTGCAACTCGTCTCGATCAAGTGGGGTTTTCCGACATCGTCCAAGTTCGGAATCGCGTGATGGAGTTGCGGGCCAGCGGCACGACGGTCCATCAGTTTGAAGGCGGTGAACCCTATCGCTTCACTCCCGACTACATCAAAGAGGCCGTTGGTACAGCCTTGCGAGAGAATAAAACCCGTTATGCACCGTCGTCGGGAATTCCGGAACTGCGCCGCGCGATTGCCGACAAGCTGCGAAGTAGAAACCGCATTCCGGCCAGTGAAGAGAACGTCATCGTAGTAAATGGCGGCATGCAGGGACTGTTCGGCGCTTTCCAGTCTGTGGTCAATCCCGGCGACGATGTGCTGATCTTTTCTCCCTACTGGACGCCGATCAAGGATCTCGTCGCGCACTGCGAAGGCCGGCTCGTGCTCGTGCCAACTGATGAAGCTCGCGCCAAGGGCGTCGCCGAAACCCTGGCTCGCTACGCAACGGCCCGAACACGGGCAATCTATTTCAATACGCCCATCAACCCATCGGGCGTGGTGTTTACTCGATCGGAAACTGAAGCAGTCGCCAAGTTTGCGAGAGATCGAGATTTGGTTGTAATCGCCGACGAAGCCTATGAAGACATCGTCTATGATGGCGAACACGTGTCCATCGCTTCTTTGGACGGAATGTTCGAGCGCACGATTACTTCATTCACGCTTTCGAAATCTTATGCGATGACCGGCTGGCGAATTGGTTATGTCGTCGCGACCGAACCCTGGATGACGGGCCTGGGCAAGTCGACACTCTATTCGTCGAACGGTGTTTCAACGCCGACGCAATGGGCCGCACTGGCGGCTTTTACGACTTCGTCAGATTTCCTGGAGACATCGCGCGTCGCTTATCGTGAGCGGCGCGATTTACTTTTGGCAGGCCTCAATGAACTCGGCCTGACATGCCCATTACCTGCCGGAGCCTTCTACGCTTTCCCGGACGTTACCCGCATCAGCAAAGACAGCCGCGCGGCCGCGGAGATCCTGCTCGGGCGGGCGCAGGTTGCTACCGTGCCCGGCGTCGTCTTCGGCCCACACGGCGAAGGCCACGTTCGCTTTTCTTTTTCCACGTCGCTCGAAACGATCAAAGCCGGCCTTGAATCAATGCGCCGCAATTTGTGAGTTCAGACTTCAAGCTTTAGCTTGCTAACATTCAGCTGCCTAAAGGCTAAACTCTAAACCCAACTCATGAACGAATTCGACTTCATTCGCCGTCTGCGTGAACAGACGAGATCGCGAAAGCCTTCGTCTCGCATAGTCACTGGAATCGGTGACGACGCGTGCGTCGTAAAGCAGTCGGCCAATCGCGATCTGGTCGTCACCACGGACTTGTTAATCGAGGGAGTCGATTTTTATCGCGACGCGGCGCCCGCCCGCATGCTCGGCCACAAAGCCCTGGCCGTCTCTCTTTCCGACATCGCGGCGATGGGTGCTCGCCCATTCTGGTCGCTGCTGTCTATCGGCATGCCTGCGTCGATCTGGCAAACCGATTTCAAAGGAGAGTTCTACAAAGGCTATTTCGAATTGGCCGAAAAGTTTGGCGTGACACTGACGGGTGGCGATGTTTCGGAATCAAAGGAAGGAATCGTGATTGATTCGATCGTGCTTGGCGAGGTCGCCTCGGGTGTGGCGATCTTGCGCTCCGGCGCACAGCCCGGCGATCAAATCTATGTCACCGGAACTCTCGGTGGCGCGGCGGCAGGTTTGAAATTGATCGAGATGGGCGCACGGCTGGGCGAGGCCGGCCTCGCTTCCCTGCCCCG
>JAWVEM010000120.1:0-37616 GCA_033856735.1 Blastocatellia bacterium | reverse complement strand
AACGGCATGCCCGAGCAACAAGCCAACAGCGAAGTTGTAAAGCATCGGCCGGAGCTGATCGCCACCCTGATCAATGAACAGTTGCTGTTGCAAAAAGGCAAAGAGCTGGACCTGACGGACAGGGTCGAAGCCGAAGTCAACAAGCGCATGCTCGACGTGGCCAAAGATAACGGCATCACATCAATCGACAAACTGGACGAGGCCATGCGTCAGGCCGGACTCGATCCCGCCACGATTCGCTCGACCATGCGAGTTGAAATAATGAAGCAGGCAGTGTTCGAGGGCGAGGTCGATTCGAAACTCTTCTTCAGCTATAGCCAGGACGAACTGCACAAGTATTTCGACGCGCACCGCGATAAATTCACCAAGCCTGAATCGATCGAGTTGTCAGAAATATTCCTGGGTCTTGCCGGCAAGCAGGAACCAGACGTTCGCGCCCAGGCGCTTAAGCTGGTAGCGCAGTTGCGCGGCGGCGCTGACTTCTGCACGCTGGCTGCGGCGTACACTGAGCGTCCGGCAACCGGCGGTCAGAAGCCGTGCAAGGTTGGACTTTTTCAAGTGCCCGATCTTCGCCCTGACATCGCCGGGGCAATTAAGAACGTGAATCCCGGCAGCGTGAGCGAGCCGTTGAAGGCCGACGAGGGTTATCAGATTCTGCGCGTCGACGTGCGGACCGCGGGGAGCAGCACTCCTACTTTTAACGAGAACAATGTGCGTGAAGCGATCACTCGCGAGCGTTCAGGCAAAGCGCGCGAGGATTACCTACAGGAACTGCGCAACGACGCCTATGTAAAGATTGCTGATAGTTATCGCGAATCGGTCGAGCCGCTGCTGAAGATCGTGCCGCCTGCCGCGGCGACCAAGAGAGCACCCGAGAAAAAGAAGGGCAAGCTGCTGGGCATCATTCCCAAACCCTGAGGTTATAGTTCTGTACTCAAGCTCGCGCGATGAACTCCTGGTGCGACTCGATATTTTTCTCAAACTAAGCCGTCTATGCCCGCGTCGTACGCTAGCCCAGGAGCTTTGCGACGCGGGCTTTGTTTTACTTAACGGCAGACCGGCCAAATCCGCGCATGCCGTCAAAGCCGGGGACGAAATCAAAATTCGCCGGCGCGACCGCGAGATCGTCGCGCGCGTGCTGCTCGCCCCGGCCACCCGCAACGTTTCGCGACGCGATGCGGATCAGTTAGTTGAGATTGTGAGCGAGCGAGTGTTAGAACTCCTCGCTGACTAAATCCGTTCTGGCATCTCTCGAACCGACAGCTTCGCAGTGCGGTAGGATTGCCTGCCGCGCAAGATACAAATTAAGACGGCAAATCATGTGGAAGCAACTCACAGCCAGCTTGGCAATTCTGCTTCTGCTCTCCGCGGGCCAATACAATCTATCTCCCCAGCGGGTCAGCGCTGAACCAAGAAGCCCACCGATTGAGTTGGCCCAATCCGGCGACCGTTCACCGCTGAAATTGCCGATCGCCAAGCCCAGGATTGTCATCAAGAAGGGCCGGCGACAACTGCTCTTGTTTTCCGAAGACAAGCTCGTGCGTACATACCGCATCGGGTTGGGCTCGAGCCCTGTAGGCGACAAAGTTCGCGAGGGAGATCGGCGCACTCCGGAAGGTGACTTCTACATCTTCACCAGGAATGACAAGAGTGCCTTCTATCTTTCGCTCGGCCTCAGCTACCCCAACATGACGCACGCCCGACGTGGTTTACGCGATGCCTTAATAAACCGGGCTCAGTATGAAACGATCGTGCGCGCGCTGCGGGCCAGGAAGCGCCCACCGCAGAATACTGCGTTGGGCGGCGACATCTATATCCACGGCAACGGCGCGCAGAGCGATTGGACCTGGGGCTGCGCCGCGTTGGAGAACGAAGACATGCTCGAGTTATTCAAAGCCGTGGGTGTGGGCACGCCGGTGACCATCGAGCCGTAGTCATTCAGGCGTCTGAATCGTTACCGAGACCCGAAGGGCCGACATTCAATAGCATGCCCATAAGGGCCTGGTGGAAGGTCTTGATAACTTTCTTGAGACCCGGCGGGCCGACACAGCATGTGACGTACATTCTCAGCAGTTCCTTGACCACGCCCTCACGGGCGGGGCTATTAAATGTCGGCCCTTCGGGCCTAAGCAAGCCGAACGTCTAAACCAACGTAAATCATTCCCCTGTATCGTCCGATTATCGAGCGCCTCAACGGCGGCGGCTATCGCGGGTGCTGAATCGATTCCCCTTCAAAACGAACAAAGCCTCAGCAATACTTAGACTGGCGCGGCCGGGTAGATCAGATCTCCTGCTGGCATATAGGTTGCTGTAGGTTCGTGCAGTCTCGAGACTGATTTTTGATGAGGTAATTGATATGGGTATCCTAAGCGGATTTTTTAGCGAAGACTTGGCAATCGACCTGGGCACAGTTAACACGATCGTGTATGCACCAACTCAGGGGGTGGTTCTCAATGAACCTTCCGTGCTGGCCATTCACAAATACAGCCGTGAAGTTCTGTCCGTCGGCTCACAGGCACTGAAACTCCTGGGCCGCGAGCCCAATGACACGGAAGTGCACCGGCCGATTCGCCGCGGGGCGATAGACAATTTCGAAATCTCGCAAATGTTCCTGCGCGCTCTGATCAGCCGAGTGCAGCACAACGATCATCCGAAGCGCAGCCATCTGGTGATCGGCGTGCCGGGTTCTTCGACACCGCTCGAGCGGCGCTCAGTCAAAGACGCAGCCCGTGATGCGAAAGCCGGACGGGTGGATCTGATTGACGAAGGCTTGGCGGCCGGGCTCGGCGCGGGTTTGAATTTTGAAGAGGAACAGGCGCACCTCGTAGTCGACATTGGCGGGGGCACGAGTAACGTCGCGATCCTGGCGTCCGGGGGCGTAGTTACTTCCGTCAGCGTTCCCGCCGCCGGCAACGCGATGGACGAAGCTATCAGAGATTATTTGCGGCTGCGCTATGCCGTGCAAATCGGTGAGCGCACTGCCGAGCAGGTGAAGAAAGAACTGGGCCTGGCTTGGGACTACAAATACGGCGAGCAATCTCAAAAGGAAATGCAGATTGTCGGCAAGCAGCTCGCCAATGGCGCGGCCTTGCCGATAACAATTAATGCACGAGAAGTAAGCGGCGCCCTCGAGCCGATTCTGGCAGAGATAATCTCAACCGTGCGGCGGGTGATAGAAGATGCGAAACCGGAAGTCACTGCGGACCTTTTCTATTCCGGCGTGACGCTGACCGGCGGTGGTGCGCTGCTCGGCGGCATGACCGAACGCTTTGAAAACGATCTGAATCTGAGTGTCAGCCTGCCGGAAGATCCGTTGACCACCGTAGCCTTGGGCGCGGGCCGCTTGCTTGGCGATCCTGAAAAGCTCCAACGCGCCACGCTGAGGCTGGATGTTCCGGCCTGGGAGGAAGCTGAAAAGTTAGTAGTAAATTGGTAGGGCGAGGAAGTGGCACAGACTTCAGTCTGTTTTAATCGCCGAGATCACAGACTGAAGTCTGTGCCACTTCCAGCTTGTCGAACATCAAAGCCACATGAGGTAGAATCTCGTGTGGCTTTTCTCTTATGACTGAGATCAAACCTTTCAAGATTCGCGAGATCGAAATCAATCCGCCCCTGGTGCTCTCGCCCATGGCGGGCGTGACTGATATCTCGTTCCGTCGCTTGCTCAAGGCGCGCGGCGGGGTTGGTCTGACTGTCTCCGAATTTATTTCAGTCGAAGGGCTGACGCGTAACAATCCGAAATCAAGACGCCAGATGCGCTTCTATGAAAACGAGCGCCCGTTCGCCGTCCAGATTTTTGGCGGCCAGCCTGAACGCATGCGCATGGCGGCCGAGATGGCGGAAGAAGTTGGCGCAGACATCCTGGATGTGAATTGCGGTTGTCCGGCTCCGAAAGTTGTCAAGCATGGCGGCGGATCGGGGCTGCTAAAGGACCATCAACGATTGGAAACGATCCTGACAGAGATCAAAAAGGCGATCTCGATCCCGTTGACCGTAAAGATTCGCGCCGGCTTTTACGATCACACCATTAACGCCGTCGAAACGGCGCGGTTGGCCGAAGCCTGCGGCGCCGAGCACATCGCCCTTCACGGCCGCACCAAAGAACAAGGCTATCGCGGGTTAGCTAATTGGGATCTGGTAAAGCAGATCAAAGAAACTGTTAGCGTGCCGGTTTCGGGCAGCGGTGACATCACCACCATCGAACAGGCGTTCGGACGCTTTCGCGAAACCGGTTGCGACGGCGTCCTGATCGGACGCGGCGCGATGCAGAACCCCTGGATCTTTCGCCAGATCGAAGACACGATGCAGGGCCGCGAACCGTTTCAGCCCACGTTGGAAGACAAGCGCGCAGTGCTGCTCGAATACTTTGATATGCTGCGCGAAGACATGCGCGAGCTGGCCGCGATTGGCCGCATGAAGCAACTGGCCGGACAATTCACGCGCGGGCTTCATGGCGGCGCTTTGTTCCGCACGGCGATGTACCACTCGCATTCAGTCGAAGAAATTTTGGATCGGATTTCCGAATACTTCGAAACGATCTCTGCCGGACGTCAATACTTGGGTGAAGCAGGAAACCCCGGTGAAATTGTTGAAGCTCCGGTACTGGATTCTTGTGAAGCGGGAGTGGGCATCTAATTAGGCTTTCTTCTATTTTCAGCCCATAGTATCGAACAGCCCGCAGGCAAGATCGGAGAGTTGAGCAATGTCCCTGAGACTCAAGGCAGTCTATAAAGATGGCACTTTCGTTCCGCTGACAAATGGCGAAAAACTGAACGTGCCTGAGAATACTGAAGTCGAATTGACCGTACACAATCCTTATCTCGTGCCGGCAAAGGCGACAAGCGATGAGGAGCGGGAGCGCGCCTTGCGTGAGTTGATCGAGAGTTGGGAGAAATACCCCTTGACGGGCAATCCACCTAGTCTCACGCGCGACGAACTTCATGAACGCCGTTGACACAAATGTTTTGGTTTACGTGCGAGACCCGCGCGATCGAACAAAGCAACAAGCGGCAGTTAAGTTGACTACCGGCATGGGCGATGGCGCACTTCTCTGGCAAGTTGCGTGCGAGTTTGTTGCCGCCAGCCGCAAGCTCGCGGCGTTCGGATTTACTCAAGCCGCGGCGTGGCGCGAGTTGGAAAGATTGCGTCAATTGTGGACCCTGATTTTGCCGTCTGAAAACGTCCTCACGCGAGCCGAACAACTAACAGCAACGCACAATCTTTCCTTTTGGGATTCACTTCTCGTTGCTGCATGCATCGAAGGCGGAGTCACCCGACTTTACACGGAAGATTTTGATGCGTCGCTTTCCAAGGCGACCGGCATCGAAATCGTCAACCCATTTTCATAAGTAGTCTGATTTCTTTTTCCAACGGAGGCCTGCAAGTGAGACAAATCACTATTTTATTAACCCTCATAATTGTGTTTGGGGCGAACGTCGCTATCGGCACTGCTCAGCAGCATTCAAGCCAACCCCCGACGACCTCGACCACCACTGCCAACACGCCGCAGCAACAGATTACGCGCGATGCTACTCGGGAAAAGCTGCGGCAGGTCCTCGACGCTGTCGGCCCGAAGATTAATGTTTCGTTCCGGCAGAGCGACAAACAGCCATACAACTTTGTAGGGCTGATGAAAGCCGGTCTTAAGAATGCGGATGCAATGGAGATCGTCGTTTCGGTAAGCGCCGAGCAAACGATTCACTTCCGCATCTTCCCGCACTACAACGGCGGCTATCTCAATATTGATAAGGCCAAAAGCGGCGAAGGACTGATGCGACAAATGGTGCGCTTCAGCGATACGAATTTTTTGTTTTGGGGCGCGGACGGTTCGGGTGACATTTTCGCCGGCTACAATTTCACGCTCGAATCCGGCTTTCCCGAAGCGTCAGTGAGAGTCGTGCTGAATAGTATAGCGAAGGCAGACGACTTTGTCGGCCAGATGCGCCCGTCGATTGATGGCAGCAGTGCTCCATAAGGAGCGAGGGGAGTAGCGGGAGCGGTACCTCCCTCAAGGCGTGTTTGGTGACGGCGGCGGGACCGCACTCATCTGCGTCCCCGCCCCGCTATCCAAATTCATAGGCGCCGGGTAGCCCTTGCCCGCCAGCGTAACAATCTCAATCACAATCTCTCTTTGGGTGCGCAGCTTTTTCTGCCGCTCGGCTTCGGCCTTTCGGTCGCTTACCTCCAGAGCAGTGTTCGCTGAAAGATTCGCCGGCGTTGCTGCCGGAACAGTCTTGGGTAGTTTTTTCGGATGCCGTCCGAGTGCGTTCAGTGCCTCGAGCACCTGCGCCCTCTCATCTCCTCGCAGGTTATCGAAGCTGGCGCCGTTGGCCGCGAACACCGCGCGCAAATTCTCTTCCGTATTTGTGTTCTGGTTGTAAACGTCGCGATAGATGTGCAGCTTGCCGTCCTCAAACACGATCGTTTCATACCGCAGTTCCACGAGGACCAACTGATCCAGTTTGACTGTCTGCGTTTTGGTTCGCTTCTTCAGGTACGCAGACATCGTCTCTTCAGTCAGTTCCGTACGCGCGGCCTGGGCCAGCACTCGCGCGAAATCTTTAACTTGCGCATTCGTCATGCCCACGCAGCCATGCGAAGCGAAGGCGCCGATCTTTGCCAGCGGCTTGCCACCGTGTATCAGTGAAGGCGAGCCAATCGGAATCTTAATCGGGCCGAGCGGGTTGTGTTTGCTTCCCGCACCAATCACTTCGCCGGGCGTCACGTTCATCGCATCGACCCAGGGTGAGTCCGGCGGCGTCCACGTCGGATTGAAAATGATCTGTTGGGCATTGCGCAGACCCTGCGGCAAAGGAAACTGCGGATAACCGATGCCTATCTTATAGGACTTAACCAGCGCACCGTTGGCAAAAACGTCTAGGCGAAAGGCTGGAATGTTAACGACGATGCGAGTGTCCGCCGGCACGGCGTTGGGACCTGGCAACATCGTCGGCTCTGGCTGCTTAGCTATATCGGCTGCGAACTCTTCGCCTCCTTTATTCCAGCGGTTGCGAGCCATCGGGACGGCCGTTTCCTCTGCGATGGGAAGAGATGGATTCGGTGGGGCTTCAGCCGTTTGGGCTTCGGTGCGGGGCTTACATCCGGACAGGAGCAGCCCCAGGGTTACGATTACAAGTGCGCGTTCCAGTGTCGGATTCATAATGTCCAATTAGATTCGCTTGGGTCGCGATCGACCATGCGGTGCGCCACGCTCGGCTCAAGTGCTAGCCACAGATGTATCTCAGAAGCCCGACCGTAAGGGAGGGCCGGCTTGAATGCCGAGCAGTCCAATCGGAACGCCGCGAGTGAATAACTGAATAGCCCTCTCTAACGGTCGGGCTTCTGACACATTCGACAGTGGCGAACAAATCGCTATAATGCCGAGGCTCGGCTAAATCTCTCCCAATGTTTGCTTAATTCCAACGCTCGCCGCTATCATGCTGTCCACCAAAACCGAGAGTGACAGCGTAAGGTCCGAACCTTAACAATCTGAAAGGAACACTATGAAGCGCATCCTGCTAAGTTCAATCATTATCGCCAGCTTGCTCACCGCATTCGCCTGCCAGTCAGGTGGGGGCGGAGACAAGGTCAAGATTGGCGTCTTTATGTCGATGACCGGCGACACGGCCAACTTCGGCATCTCGTCCACCAACGGCATCAAGATGGCCACGGACGAGGTCAACGCCGCGGGCGGCATCAATGGCAAGCAGGTTGAACTCGACGTGCAGGACGATCGCTCTGATCCATCAGAGGCCGCTACTATCGTCACCAAATTTGTGACGCAGGACGGCGTGAATGCCATTCTGGGCGAAGTGGCCAGCTCGCGTTCGATCGCCGCTGCGCCAATTGCGCAAAACGCCAAGATTCCGATGCTGACGCCCTCCTCGACGAATCCGGAAGTCACCAAGAAGGGTGACTATATTTTCCGTAGTTGCTTCATCGATCCCGTGCAGGGCGCCGCCATCGCGCAATTCGCCGCGCGCACGCTCAACGCCAAGCGCGCCGGGATCATGGTCGATCGCAAGAACGATTACTCAACCGGACTCGAGAAGTTCATCAGCCAGACTTTCACCAAGCTCGGCGGCCAGATGGTTGTAACGCAGTCGTATCAGGCAGGCGATCAGGATTTCAACGCGCAGATTACTTCGATCAAAGGCGCGAACCCTGATGTGATTTTCGTCCCCGGCTATTACGGCGACGTCGCCCTTTTCGCCAAACAGGCGCGCGACAAAGGCATCACAGTTCCGCTGGTCGGCGGCGACGGATGGGACGCGGAACAGCTTTATAAGATCGGCGGCGCCGCGCTCAACGGTTCGTTCTTCAGTAATCACTATTCACCTTATGACCAGGATCCGCAGGTCCAGAAGTTCGTCAATGACTACAAAGCACGATACAACTCGATCCCGGACGCGCTCGCCGCGACCGCTTACGATGCCGCGCGCATCATGTTCGACGCAATCAAGCGCGCCAACTCGCTGGACGGAAAAGCCATCCGCGATGCGTTGGCTGCCACCAAAGACTTTCCCGGCGTGACGGGCAAGGTAACCTTTAACGAGAACCGCGACGCGGTGAAGCCGATCGTCATGATCGAGATCAAAGACGGCGGCGTCTATGCGGTGCGCGAACGGGTCCAGGTCGAAGGAGCCGCCATGCCCGAGTTGACCGCCAGTCCGACTTCCTCAGTCAGCCCGAGTACTGCTGCCAGTCCGACCTCGTCGGCAAAACCCGCAGCTCCGGCCACGCCGGCAACTGCCAAACCGGCCTCTACGAAACCGGCTGCGACCCCTACTCCGAAAACATAGAGTCCGAGCTGTACAAACCGCTCAACTGAATGAGTACCTTTCTACAGCAATTAATTAACGGCATCTCGCTGGGCGCGATCTATGCTCTGATCGCGCTCGGCTACACGATGGTCTATGGAATTCTCCGCCTGATTAATTTCGCACACGGCGACGTGTACATGGTCGGCGCATTCATGGGCTATTACCTGGCGGGCGGCATCGGCATCCGCGGCGCGCAGATGCTGATGGGTAATCCGGACGCGAACGTCTTCGGACGCGTCATCGCGCATGGGCTACTCGGTGGCGGAGTTTTGCAACCGTCGTTAGTCACCGCCCTGGTGATCATGCTTTTGGCGATGGCTATCTGCGCTGCCCTGGGCGTGATCATCGAACGTCTCGCTTACCGGCCGGTCCGAAAATATTCACGCCTGACGGCGCTGATCACCGCCATCGGCGTTTCCCTGCTGCTCGAGAACGGCGGCCAGGTAGTCTTCGGCGCGGACCCAAAGTTTTTTCCAGAGTTGTTCAAGAAGCGCAACCTTAACCTGATCGGCGGGGCCAGTATCAATACTGCCGACATCGCCGTTCTGGTGATCGCCTTTGCCCTGATGGTGGGGCTGCAGCTGGTTGTCTATCGCACCAAGACCGGCCGAGCGATGCGCGCCGTGTCCTTCAATCTGGATTCAGCAAAACTGATGGGCATCAACACGGACCGCATCATCGCCTTTACCTTCGCGTTGGGATCAGCGATGGCCGCAGCCGCCGGCGTCCTCGTCGCCATACGCATCCCGCGGGTCGATCCATTAATGGGAATCCTGGTGGGTCTGAAGGCATTCGTCGCGGCGGTGTTGGGCGGCATCGGCAACATCCCCGGAGCGGTGCTCGGCGGTCTGTTGATCGGCATCACTGAAACAATGGTGGTTGGCTATTTATCGCCGACCTACAAAGACGCAGTGGCCTTTGCCATTTTGATTTTGATCCTGTTGTTCCGTCCTTCCGGTTTGTTGGGATCAACCGTGCAGGAGAAAGTCTGAAAGAGAGAAGTGTCAGAAGCCCGACCGTGAGGGAGGGCTTGTTCGGCATTCCAACAGGCCCTCCCTTACGGTCGGGCTTCTGACACTTCCGACCTCTTGTTCCTATGTCTCGCTACGTCCGCAATTTGATCATCGCGCTCGTCGTGCTCGCTGTTCTTTACGGCCTGAACTTTGTTTTTGGCGGCCGTATGATCAGCCCGTACTTCAGCCGTATTCTGATGCTCTCGGGCATCTCGATCACGCTTGCGGTTTCGCTGAATCTCATCAACGGTTTCACCGGACAGTTTTCCATCGGGCACGCTGGCTTTATGGCCGTCGGCGCGTACTCATCGGCATATTTCTCGGTTAATTACGGCATTCGGCTGGCCGCGGCCCTCGGCGACGGCACGCTGGGTTGGGTGGTAGCGCTTACCGTCGCGACCTTGATTGGCGCGGCGTGCGCCGGCTTGGCGGGCCTGCTGGTCGGAGTACCTTCGCTGCGTTTGAAGGGCGACTATCTGGCAATTGTGACGCTCGGCTTTGGCCAGATCATCGTAGTGTTCCTGAACAACATCGAAGCGATCGGCGGCGCTCGTGGTTATTCCGGAATCCCAATCGTTAAAAGCTTCTTCTGGATTTTTCTGATTGCCATCCTGACCATCGTCATCGTCTATAACATCGTGCACTCGGCATTCGGGCGAGCGTTGATCTCGATACGTGAAGACGAGTTGGCCGCCGAAGCGATGGGCGTCAACACCACGCGCTACAAAGTGATGGCGTTTGTGATCTCTTCGGCCCTCGCCGGCGCGGGCGGCGTTCTGCTCGCTCACTTTGATGGCTATCTGAACCCCAAGTCGTTTGAGTTTATTAAGTCTTTCGAGATCCTGATCATGATCATCCTCGGCGGGCTGGGCTCGATCGTCGGCTCAGTGCTGGGCGCGATCCTGCTCACGATCCTGCCTGAAGCGCTGCGCGGCTTTGCCCAATACCGCATGGTGATCTATTCGCTGCTGCTAATCGTTTTGATGATCACGCGGCCGCAGGGCCTGCTGGGGAAGACTGATGTGTTCAAGAAGTGGCGCGCGCGCCTGCGCGGCAAGCGGACCGGCGAGACACCGATCGACGACTCAGGCGCCGTAATTAAAAAGGAAGAAGTATGACCAGCGGAAACGGCACGACAACCCAAACAAGCAAGAGCGGCGACCTCGTGCTGAAGACTGCCAAGGCCACGATTCGGTTTGGCGGCCTGATAGCCGTCAACGAACTGGACATGAATGTTCGGCGTGGAGAAATCTACGGACTGATTGGCCCCAATGGCGCGGGCAAAACGACCATCTTCAATTTACTGACCGGCGTCTATGAACCAACCTCCGGCGAGATTTACTTTGAAGAACGGCGCATCGACGGGATGCGGCCTTACGAGATTTCGCGCTGCGGTGTCTCGCGAACCTTTCAGAACATCAGGCTGTTCCCGGGAATGTCGGTGCTGGAAAACGTCATGACGGCCTGTCATATTCACGCGCGCCAGAATCTCTTCGACGCCGTGGTGCGCTCGCCGCGATTCGAACGCGACGAACGCGAGCAGCGCGATTTCTCTCTTGAGCTGCTGCAGATTTTCGATCTGGCAGATGCCAGAGGTGAAGGCGGAACGAGTCTTCCCTACGGCAAACAACGCCGCCTGGAAATTGTCCGGGCCCTGGCGACGCGGCCCAAGCTCCTGCTCTTGGACGAGCCGGCCGCCGGCTTGAATCCGTCAGAGCAGGAAGACTTAATGCTCCTGATCCAGCAGATTCGCGACCGCTTCGGCCTGACAATCCTGCTGGTCGAACACAACATGAAAGTCGTCATGGGCGTGTGCGAGCGCATACAGGTCGTGGACTATGGAAAATCGATCGCCCTCGGCGTGCCCGATGAAATTAAGAACAATCCGAAGGTGATCGAGGCGTATTTGGGGGATTAGTTAGTCTCTGTGGAACTGTGTGTTTCTCCGTGTCTCTGTGGTGAAGTTGAATCAATGTTTACCACAGAGACACGGAGGACCACAGAGACTCAAAGAGTTAAAGCCTTAAGGTCCTGAATAAAGTTTATGCTGGTTCTGGAAAACGTTTCCGTCAACTATGGCGCGATTGAAGCCTTGCGCGGCATATCGATGCGGGTCGAGCAGGGCGAAGTCGTCACGCTGATTGGCGCCAACGGCGCCGGCAAGACAACCACGCTCCGCACGATTACCGGACTGCTATCGCCGCGCGAAGGCAGCGTCACGTTCGAAGGTCAGGAGATTGGCGGCACGCCCACGCACAAACTGGTCGCGCGCGGAATTTCCATGTCGCCCGAAGGCCGCGGCGTTTTCGCGAACCTGACCGTGCGCGAGAACCTGCAGATGGGAGCTTACCTGCAGAAGAATCGCGCTCAGATCGCTTCGGACATGGATCGTTGCTTCAAAATGTTTTCGCGCCTGAAAGAGCGTGAGACGCAAAAGGCGGGTACCCTCTCGGGCGGCGAACAGCAAATGCTGGCGATGGGCCGCGCGTTGATGTCGCGACCGCGTCTCCTGTTACTGGACGAGCCCTCGCTCGGATTGGCGCCCCTTGTCGTTCACACCATCTTCGAAGCAATCGACGAAATCAGAAGCAAAGGCACGACCATCCTGCTGGTCGAGCAAAACGCCCACGCTGCCCTCAAACATTCCGATCGCGCTTATGTTTTGGAAACCGGCGGCATCACTATGGAAGGCCCTTCAAAAGATCTCGCCAACGATCCAAGGATTAAGGAAGCGTATCTGGGCGAGTAGAACGGAGCGCAGGCATCGTACCTGCGGCTGGCCCGCATCCGTGCGGACGCATTTCCTATGGACTCAAATCAAGCGCATCAATCCAAATTCTTCGTCGCTAACACTTCTCGCGCAGTCTGCCGATTCCCATTACAACTAATCCTTCGCGGCGCGTCCAGAAATCTCAAATCAAAATTAAGACTTCGATAAAGATCGACAATTCGCTTCGTCGCCTGGTTTGAAAGCAGCACAGGTCCGCGATGCTTGGCCAATAACTCAGCCGTCCGTACTTGATCATCCCATGAAAATCCGCCGGCACTGTAGGTGGTAAACTCCACGTCGTACGGTGGGTCGGCATAAATGAAATCGTCTGGCTCGATTGAGAGTTGCGCGAGATCCTTGTTCGTGAATGACCATCCGCGGAATAGCTTCCGGTACGAATGAAAGTCCGTCGCGTAAGTGACCGTCCTGTATTGACCGAAAGGAACATTGAACTCACCACTTCGATTGAAGCGACACAGACCGTTGAAGCAAGTGCGGTTCAGATAGTAGAAGAGTTGCGCGGCTTCCGCGGACCTTGCGCCGCCGTTTTTGATAATCTGATTGAAGCGTGCGCGATGCTGATAGAAGAGATTATGGTCGTAACGAGCCTCGATCTCCATCGCGAGCCCGCGCCGGACATGCGCATAGAAATTAATCAGGTGAGGATTTAGGTCGTTCAGCACTGCGCGCTCTGGTCGTAAACCCAGCGCGACCGCCAAGCCTCCGCAAAACAACTCGATGTAACGACGTCGCTGATGTGGGCGCCACAGCGGTTCAATGTGGGGCGCCAGCCAGCGCTTCCCGCCGGCCCACTTCAACGGCGGACCTGGAGATAGCAGCACTGCATCGGCTTCGCGATGACGGCTTTTGTCTGCGCGTTTTGTAGCTCGGGTCAACACGCTGCGCACGATAGCAGATGGCGGTAAGGCGTCAAAGTAGCGTGGGGAAAGATACGTTAGGATTGGTGCCGGAGGTCGGACTCGAACCGACATGAGGAGTGAACCTCGCCAGATTTTGAGCCTGGTGCGTATACCAATTTCGCCACTCCGGCACAGCTAAGACGCCAAGTTGAGACGCCATATTAGAGGCACATGCAGCCAACGTCAACTTTGCCCAGACCCGCACGCCCAAGAGCCCGGCCCCGAAACAAGCCCAAAATGCCCGTCAAACGCCCAGCTTAGCTGGACAAAAGAATGTTTGCCAATCTCGGGCTCTTGTTATACAATTGCCAAGCCAGTTGAGGCTGGCTCGAACTGCCAGAGTTTCCCACCGAACAAAGTAACACCCCCTCGTTACGCTTTAACCGAGACATCACTGCAACCGCCAACCAACTATGCTCGAAAAGATTGCCAAGCCCCGTCTCCTGATTGTCGATGACGAAGTCGAAGTCCGCGGCGTACTCCATGACCTGCTGAGCGACTCGTACGAGTGCGCCGAGGCCTCCTCCGCCGAAGAAGCCCTCAACCAACTCCGCGCTACCGATTTCGAGTTGGTAATCAGCGACATCACCATGAGCGGGATGACCGGCCTCGAAATGATTCCGCATGTGAAGGTCGTTTCTCCGGACACAGTCATTGTGATGATCAGCGGGATGCAAACGATTGAGAGCGCCATTAACGCGCTTCGTTTGGGAGCGTTCGATTATCTGATGAAGCCTTTCGATCTTCGCCAGGCGGAAGCCGCGGTGGCGCGCGCGCTTGAACACCACGAACTGGTAGTCGCCAAGCGGCGCTACGAAAATCATCTGGAAGAGTTAGTCGATCAGCGTACCGCCGAATTGGATCGGGCGCTCGATTCGCTCGAGAATGCGTATCGCTCGACGTTGCGGGCTTTGACTGCGGCGCTCGAGACCCGCGATGCGGAAACCCATGGACACTCGGAACGCGTAGTAACTTTCAGCCTGAGGCTCGGGCGCGAGTACGGATTGACCTCGGCGCAGATGAAAGCTCTGGAGTTCGGCTCACTGCTTCACGACATCGGAAAGATTGGCGTGCCCGATGCCATCTTGCGCAAGCCCGCGAAACTAACTGATGAAGAGTGGGTGCTGATGCGCGAACATCCGATGCATGGCCAGCAGATTCTGCGCGACATCAAGTTTTTGGAAGGCGCCGCCAAGGTGGTGGCCCAGCATCATGAAAAGTGGGACGGCTCAGGCTATCCGCTGGGAGTGAAAGCTGAAGAGATTAATATCTGTGCCCGCATCTTTTCGGTCGCGGACGCGTTTGACGCCATCACCAGCGATCGTGTTTACCGCCAGGGCCGGCCCTACGAGGCTGCGGCGCAGGAGTTAAACGAATGGTCCGGCCGGCAGTTCGATCCGAAAGTTGTCGAGGCGTTCCACCGTGTTCCGAAAGAAGATTGGGACGAGTTGCGCCGCCAGTCGTTGATGCGCAAACCTTCCGAGCCGGAATGGCAGCCTGTCGCACCGGCCGTAGAATCGCAACTAAATGCCCCCGTTAGCTAAAGCTCGTCAGTGGCACAGACTTCAGTCTGTGATGAGTTTTGATCTACCAGAATCACAGATTGAAGTCTGTGCCACTTAATCAGGGACCACGTATCCTCGCCTGCTTCTTAAGTAAAGACCAACTCGCCGCGAAGCAACTTGTACTTTTCTGTACTCTCCAGGTTTGGCCTCAGCCAGCGGACGCGTAGGCCGGTAGGTGACTACGTATTCCGCGCCGATGTCGCGCGCCACGTCTTCGCCTTTCGCGATCATCTCTTCAGTTGAGATTGGCAAAAATATCCGGCCGCCGGTTTCAACGGCGAGATCCGTCAACCACCGCTCGCTCTTCCTCGTTTCAGCTTCGTAGGCCTTGCGCACTTTGGTCATCGCCGGATCGAACCTGATGGCCGCGCCGAACGACGGAGTGCGCGTGGTTCCGGTGGGCCTGGTGGGATCGTTCGCGGCAATTGGATCCGACAATGGTGGGGGCACCCCGACAGTGATATCTGCTGGCTTCTTATCGTTCTGCTGTCGCACGAATTCGGTGTAACTAAGGATGTGCACAGTGGCGCGCGAAGCGACCAGTTGTTTGATCGCTTCATTGACCGCAACTTTCCCCCCGGGGCTTTCGACGCCGTCAGTTATCAAGATCACATGACGGCTGCCTTCGGGCTGATCGGAAAGCAGCTGCGCGGCCTTGGTCATCGTTTCGAAAATACGCGAACGCTTGGTCGCAAACAGCTTCCACTTCAGCACGCGCACGATTTGGTCCACATCATTTGTCCACGGTTGCACCAACTCGGCCTGATTGGACGATTGAAGTACCGCGATCCGATCGCCCTTGCGCAGTCGTGAGACCACCCGGAGCGCGACGTCGCTCGTAGTGCTGGTTTTCTTCGACAATCCAGCAAGACCGTTCGCATCGCCGCCCGTATCCAGAATCAACAGCACATTCGCCGGAATGTGGCGCACGCTCTTGATTTGCTGCGGCACGCCGTCTTCGAGCACCAACACGTCGTCGACCTCGAGCGTCGGATCGTAATGGCCGTAGCTGTCCGTAGCGTTGACCGGAAGACGCACCTCCTCGGTGAACACCTTCACTTGATCTTCGGCTTTGGGTTCGACGGTTGGGGTTGGCGAAGGGCTTGGCTTGGCGGCCTGTCCGGATGAAGTTAGTGGGACAGCTAGAAGCAGCAATACGGAAAAAAGGAGAACGAATAATCTTTCCAAACTTTCACCTCGGATAGCACACACCGGCCATCAAGCTATCAGTAAAGACCGGAAAACAATCCACGAAATCACACCAAATCAGATGAACCGGAAACCGATCCTTCGTGCCGGTTTCGTGTGGATTCGTGGATCGTTCAAGTCATTCGGCAACGAGCAACGCCGTCGAGTGAATAGTTCGGCCCAAACTGTTACCTCATTAAGGCACGACATAGCCCTGCCGGCTTCGCAGATACAACCCAACGCGCCGGGAAGCAACTTCAACTTTTCGATATTCGCCGGATTTGGCTAAAGCGAGTGGACGTGTGGGGCGATAAGTGACGACGTACTGCGAGCCGATGTCGCGCGAGATGCTGTCGGCCTGGCTCAACAGACTCTCAGTGGAATCCGGCAGCAGAATCCGGCCTCCGCTTTCTTCGGCCAGAGCGACCAGTTGCTTTTCACTATCGCGCGTCGCGCGTTCGTATTCTTTTCGTTTTCGGCGCATCGCCAGGTCCGTATCAATCGTCGCAATTTTGAAACTGGGTGTGCGAGTAGTACCGGGCGGCAGTGTGGGATCGCCGTTAGCCACGGGATTGCTGCCAGGGTTACCGTCGCGCTGCACGCCGTCGCCGCCACGGATCGCTTTAGTTTGAGTTTGCAGAGCCTGCCGCTCCAGCACGGTGTAACTGATGACGTGAACGCTTGCCTGAATCGAATTCAGTTGTTTTAGAGCGCTCGCCATAGTGACTCGTCCGTCGGGCGCGTCGACGCCATCCGTGATCAAAACGATATGGCGCGTGCCCGCCGCGGTTTCCTTAAACTGATCGGTTGCGGCTGCGATAGCGCTTGCGAGCCGGCTACTCTTACCTGAGCCCAGCTTCGTCTTGAGCACCTTCGCGATCGCCGCTCGATCCGTGGTCCAGCTTTGCAAAAGCTCCGGCTTCATCGCGAATTGCATGATTGCGATTCGATCACCTGGGTTAAGCGTTGAGACGATGCGCATCGCGACGCTGCGAGTAAGATTTGTGTCCTTCAATCCCAGCGCGTTGCCCGTGTCGAGCAGCAACAGCACGTTTGCCGGCAAGTGCTGAATGCTTCTGATTTGCTGCGGCTGTCCATCTTCAAGCACGAGCACGTCAGCAATTTCCAGCGTGGGATCGTAATGACCGTAAGTGTCGGTTGCCGCCACGGGAAGTCTTACTTCTTCCGTGAACACGCGCACTTGGTCCTGATCTTCACTCTTCGGCGTGGGCGAGGGTTTAGGTTTGACCTGCGCTGGCGAGGCGGCCGCTGAAAAGACCAGCACTAAAACGATTAGAAACGGTGAGCGCAAACTTGATTCACTCCGCAGACTTTGGTTTGGAACGTACGGCAGGTTTGATGCCTCAGGTCATGCTTTTCAGTTGCCCGACGCGAGCAAGAAACTAACGCATGGTCTTGCGCGCCTGAGCTTGCACAGCCGTAATAGCAATGGCGTCAACGATGTCTTCCGCTTTGCAGCCGCGTGAAAGATCGTTGGCCGGGGCGTCGAGGCCTTGCAGGATGGGGCCTATTGCGGTCGCGCCGGCGAGCCGTTCGGTTAGCTTGTAAGCGATATTGCCGGATTGCAGGTCGGGGAAGATCAGCACATTGGCGCGGCCGGCAACGCTCGAACCCGGCGCTTTGGACTGCGCGATCGCCGGCACGAGCGCGGCGTCGGCTTGCAACTCACCGTCGATCTCGATCTCAGGCGCGCGAGCGCGAACCGTGCGCGTCGCTTCGACAACCTTATCAACCAGACGATGGCGGGCACTGCCTTTGGTCGAAAACGAAAGCATGGCCACGCGCGGCTCAGCGCCGAGCAATGCGCGGCAAGAGTCAGCGGAAGCAATAGCGATCTCAGCCAGTTCGGCGGCGCTCGGTTCGATCACTACGCCGCAATCGGCGTAAATCATAGCGCCGTTGTGACCGAGACTTTGATCGCGCAGCGCCATCAGGAAAAAGCTGGAAACCAATTTGAATCCCGGACGCACGCCGATGCAGTGCAGGGCCGCGCGCACCGTATGCGACGTCGTGTTGGTAGCGCCCGCGACTGAGCCGTCGGCGCGACCGTCTCGGACCATAAGGTTGCCGTAGTAAAGCGGATCTCGCAGCGCGTTGCGTGCCTCATCAAGCGTGAGGCCTTTGGCGCGCCGGGCCTCGTAAAGCAGCGCCACCATTTTGTCGAAATCATTCGCGCGGACGTGATCGATAACTTCAACGCCGCCGAGGTCGGCGCCCACCTGGCGGGCAGCGGCGCGCACTTTCTCTTCGTCGCCGAGAACCGTAATACGCGCGAGTCGTTCGCGCGCGGCGATGCCGGCGGCGGCTACCGTCCGCGGATCTTCGCCTTCGGGCAGCACTATGCGTTGGGGATTAGCGGCGGCGCGTTGGCGAATTTGATCGAGGATACTCACGTTAGCGATCAGTAGTCAGTGGCTAGTTGTTAAGTATGAGCGATGGCAATTTATCACGAGATGCCCCAGCCCGAAAGCTGGGCAGTGGTGCAGGCGGCCATTCCCAGTCTCATTAGCACCAAGGCTTTAGAAATTCATCCTTGCTGAATTTGTTTCACGCAAAGGCCCTAAGCAAATACTGAAGGCGCCAAGATAAACGAAATCAGGGCACGACCGTGCTAATGAGAAGACTTGCTCCGCTCTGCGCAGGTCGGCTAGACTCTCGAATAAGATAGAAAGCAGTTCGTGACGAACAACTAGCCACTGACAACTAACGATTCCATGTCCAAAATTCAACTCAAAAGCCGAATGAAGAACCTGCTCATGTTCCTGCCGAACATGATCGTTCTGTGCGCCAAGTTGATGGTGGACTCGCGCGTGCCGCGCACGGAGCGCGCGTTGTTCGCCGGCGCTTTGATTTACGCCATCATCCCGTTCGACTTCATTCCCGACATGATTCCGTTCGTCGGGCAGATTGACGATCTGTTTTTGATTTCGCTGACGATCCTGCGATTAATTGATCGCACCGACGACCGCGTCGTACGCGAGCACTGGCGCGGCGGCGGCGATATCATCCAACTCGTTGAATCGGTCGCGACCGTAGCGCCTTTGTTAATCCCGAAACGCATCAGCCGAGTGCTGCTGTCCAAAGTCAAACCCACCGCCGAGGGCACGGGCCTGCTGGTGAATGCTTCAAGATTCGAGCCGCTTTTGGTTGAGGTTCCGGAGAGAGTACCGCAACAGCGTCAGAAGCCCGGTGGCGGGGAGCGAACTTCCAAATCAGCTTAGAGTGCTACAGCAACCGCCTCGCTCGCGACCTCTTCCGGTTTCGAACGATTCACGTATCGATAAAGAATATCCCGCTGCTGCGGAACGAAGCCCGCCTCGCTGATCAAATAACGCAGCATCTTTTCATCAGCTTCATTGTGCGCGCCTGCCGCTGAGACAACATTCTCTTCAATCATGATCGAGCCCATGTCGTTCGCGCCGAAACGCAGGGCGACCTGGCCCAGGCGCAAACCCTGGGTCAACCAGGACGACTGCAAGTTTTCAATGTTGTCCAGAAAAAGGCGCGACACTGCCAGCATTTTCAGATAGTCGATTCCGGTTGGTTCGTCCTTGATCCGGCGGCCTAGGGCGGTGTTCTCGCGTTGAAAGGTCCAGGGAATGAAGGCTGTGAAGCCGCCGGTCTCGTCCTGCAAATCGCGTATGCGTTGCAAGTGACGTACGCGATGCTCAATGCGATCGCCGATGCCGAACATCATCGTAGCGCTGGAGCGCAAGCCGACGCGATGCACGGCCCGCATCACCGCCAGCCATTCGTCGGTAGTACATTTGGTGGCGACCTTCTTGCGCACCTCATCGTCGAGAATTTCCGCGCCGCCTCCCGGCAGACTGTAAAGGCCGGCTTCTTTCAAGCGGCCCATGATCGTTTCGTAATCCAGGCCGGAGATCAGATGAAGATTGTGAATCTCAGGCGGTGAGAAACAGTGCAATTGAAAGCCAGGATACTTCGCGCTGAGTGTGCGCAGCAGATCTTCGTACCATTCGACGCCAAAGTCCGGGTGCAGCCCGCCCTGCATCAGCACGCCCGTGCCGCCAAGGGCAATCGTCTCGTCAATCTTCGCGCAAATCTCGTCGATCGTGCGCACGTAAGTATCGGGCGCACCCGGCCGTCGATAGAACGCGCAGAATGTGCAGACCACATTGCAGACGTTCGTGTAGTTAACGTTGCGGTCGATGATGTAGGTGACGATGTTGTCGGGGTGTCGTCGCCGGCGAATCTCGTCGGCAGCCGCGCCGATGCGCGCGATGTCGTAGGACTCAAGGAGGGAGGTGCATTCTTCGACGGTTATCCGGTTCCCACTCAGGGCTTTGTCCAGAATAGTTTGAACGTTGGAATCCCGCACCGCCTTAGTCTATTGATTTACGGCGGAATATTCAAAGGAGCCCAAATAACACAAGTGCCACGACCGACGTGGGTGGCTGCTCTCGGGGAACGCAAGACGAGTCGCACATAAACTGTCCGGCCCTCGATGGTCTATCCGAGGCTCGGCACTCAACCAACTTCAGGGCAGGTACAGGGGCTCCTATCTTTGGACGTTCACTAGTTAGTACCTTTGCCGGTTAGGTCCTTTGCCAAATTCGAACCTGCCGTGAGCGTACCGAGAATGGTTACGATCTGCTCATCCGCTACCATTTGGTTTTTTAAGTCTTGGGTGTTCTTTTCCAGGTCCTCTCGCAACTGTTTGATGTCAGCGGCGTTGTCAGAGAATTTGAGGCTGATCGCGCGATCGAAGCAGTCGCTGGCGTCGGTAAAATTCTGCGACACCTCGTTTTCCTGGGCGTCAGTTTCGCACCGAGCTACGAGATCACTGAAGTTAAATTTCAGATAAAAATAACGTTCGCTGATTGCTTTAATACTCTCGCTCATTTCTCCTCCTCTTTGCTGAGACGCATCTTGTTGATTTCACCTACATAAAACTTTGCCCGACCGAGCGCCGCCGTTACGCTATCCCACGAAATTGTTTTCCTGGCCAGGAACTCGGTGATTTTGGTATCAAACTCACCTAGAGCCTCTCCCAGGTTCTCCGTGGCATTCTCGACATTCGCTTTGGTCCGTTCGTTTCTGAACTCAACGACTTTGATGAACGCGCACTTGAATTCATCGCGGGTCTCTGGAGCTTCGACCGTCTTGGCCCACTTCATTCCGTATGGTTCGGGTAACCGCTCAAAAAGTGGCCAAACCAGAACCCACTCCATCTTGACCAACTCTTTGAGGGCCGCTGCCGAAGTTGTGCTGTTGTCCTGCATGATGGCCGTATAGGCGTCCTTCTCCTGATCGTAGAACTCGCGGATATTCGAAAGCAGTCTCTGGACCACTCGGAATCTATCCTTGATGTTCTTATACTGCCTCCACCGCTTCAGATCGCCCGCGACGCCGCTCAGTAATGGGACTGCTGCGGCCACACCAGGAATCGGTATGAGGCTTGAGATAGCATCGCCAAGTTTGTTTGCCGCATCTTCGACTTTCGCGCCGGGATCACTCTCACTATAATCTTTCAGCGCACTTATAAAGTTGAGCAGTTCTTTCGCCATCAGCGTCCTTGATCGAAGTTGATCGACCCGGTCGTTCAAATTTTTCTGGTGATTCGGCGTAAAGATCGGTATCACGGGAGCTCTGGCTGGTCGCGCTGGCGCTCCCGCCGGCCTTGGATTGCACGGATCGAGGCTCATCGTTTTGCGCACCTGTTCGGATTGGATCAAAGCAACCCAAAGGAATTCCATCTCTCGCGTGTCGTTGGTACTTTGAGCCAGAGCCTCATAATAGTTGAATAAGGTAGTGCTGGTGTCGAGTCCCACCTTGGCCAGATCTATGGCCGGCTGGCGGTCACAGCCGAGTTGGCTGCCGAGGAATAACACTATAAGCAGGCCCACTGTAGCGCGCTTTAGCGAGCCCCAGGGACGCTTTTTCATCGATATTCTCATTCAATCCTTCTCCTCGAAAAAAAGTCTAACGACAAATACAAATCGTCTGAGCAAGTCCAACGGCGGTCAATCTCAGCCAAGACGTCGTCGAACACAAATACCACGGTAAGTGGTCGATAAGATTCATAAAAGGGGAAACCGAGACTCTTGGGCTGAGCCCAGCCTCAATGACCCGTTTTACGCAGCACCTCGTACCCCATATGTCAGAGCGTGTCAAGATGTTTCGCCGAGCGTAGAGATTAGTGGTGCCGCTTATTTGTATTTGGCGTGACTAGGATTCACGTTACAATGTCGCCCATTAGAGTTTGATCCAATGCGAATTCAAGATAGCTTGTCCCTCGGACATCACTAAATCAGAGATTTCCGACCTGGCCAGAGAGAACGTTTCTTTCGCAAAGCCCAAGGTCGGTTAGTTGGCGAGAGAGTAGGTGAAGCCTTGGCTGCCGGCCGCAAACTCGATCTTCACACTCACTACTATCCGGAGATCTATTTCGAAAAGATACGCGATCTGCCCTCTGAATTCTCTTTCGATAAGAGCCCCTCGGGACAAACGATTATTAAGTATCGCGGTGCGCGCTTTTTTGGCGTGACTCCGCCAATGACCGACGTCGCCCAGCGCCTGTCAGACATGGACCGCGTCGGCATTGACGTAGAAGTTATTTCACTGTCAACCCCAAACGTTTTCTTTACAGACGCCGAGCATCAGCCCGTCATCGCGCGCATGGTTAATGATGCATATGCCGAATTGATCGCGCGCTACCCGGCGCGATTCAAAGGGTTCGCTTCCATTCCGATGGACGCGCCTGACGCGGCCCTGAACGAATTGCACCGAGCGATTGATGAATTGAAATTGAATGGCGTGATCCTTTTGAGCAACATCGGCGGCAAGCCGCTGACCTCGGCTGAATATCGTCCTTTCTTTGCTGAAGCCAATCGCATGAAGCTCTGCATTCTGCTTCATCCGATGCTGCCGGCGAACACGGAATCATTTCGCGAATACGTTCTTGGCCCCATTGTGGGTTTCATGTTCGACACGACGCTGGCGGTCGCGCGCATGTGCTTTGACGGCATGCTGCGCGAGTTCCCGGACATCCGCTGGATCGTCGGGCATCTGGGCGGCGCCGTGCCTTATCTGGTCGAGCGGATGGACAACGGATGGCGCGATTTTCCCGAGTGCCGCGCGAAGATCGATGAATTGCCGAGCTTCTATCTGAAACGGCTGTATTACGACACCGTGAATTTCAATCCGCACATGTTGATGATGGTCAGGGAGATGATCGGCGCGGATCGAATGGTGCTCGGCAGTGACTATCCGCATCTGCTTGGTTCAATCGAGCGAGCAGTGTCGTCTATCGAAGGCCTGGACATTCCAGAGGAAGAGAAACGGAAAGTGTTTGAGGGTACCGCGCTTTCAATTCTTAATAATGTTTGATACAAGCACGCCCAGTTAGTTGTTCCCGCTGTCGCCAAAACTGTTAATTAGAGAGGACCATGAGCGACCCGAAACCCACGATTCCCATCGAACTGCATCACGAAACCTACGGGACCGGCGATCCGGTCCTCTGTATCCACGGGTTTGGCGCCAGCCTCTTTTCCTGGCGCAACTTCGTCGAGCCTTTATCGCAGAACAACCGACTGGTCCTGATCGATCTAAAGGGCGCGGGAAAGTCTCCTAAACCGCGTGACTCTCATTACTCAGTCCGGGATCACGCGGACTTGCTTTACAAATTCATCCTCAATCACGATTTCAATAACCTGACGCTGGTGGGAAATTCTTTCGGCGGCTCGTTGTCGCTGCTGCTTTCGATCATGCTTATCAAGCAACGGCCCGGCCGCCTGCGCGCAGTAATCGTGATCGATCCCGGCGCTTATAAGCAATTCATTCCAGGTTACGTGAAACTGATCGGCATCCCCGTGTTCGGTGCGCTGGCGGTTTACCTGACGCCGGCCAGATTCATGGTCAAGAGTATTCTAAAGAAGTCCTACTATGACCTCGGGAAAATCACCGCAGATCAAATCGCGGCTTACGCGGCGCCACTCGCCGCGCCGGGTGGGAAACACGCTTTGCTGGAAACTGGAAAGCAGATCATTCCTCCGGACATTGATGAACTGACTACCCGGTACAAAGAAATCAATGTGCCGACTCTGATCGTCTGGGGAAAGCAGGACAAAATCATTTCGCCCCAGGCCGGTGAGCTTTTATTCCAAGCCATTCCGAACTCTACTTTGAAGTGGATCGATCAATGCGGGCACGTGCCGCAGGAAGAGAAGCCCGAAGAAACGGTTCCCCTGGTTTTGGAGTTCTTGCGGAGCGTGTAACGGGGTTCAAGTAACTCGAAGCGATCCGCGAACTGAGGCTAAACAGGAAAATTCTTAGCGGCTCGGATCATCACCACTCTCTTCGTCGTCGACGTCATCGCTTTCCTCGTTGTAGATCTCGTAACCCGTGGCATCGTCGTAGTAATAACTCTTCATTGACTCAAGAGACTGATCCTTTTGAGGCGGCGTTGAATCTTTCTCGTGCGGGCTGGGATTTTGCTTATCGCTCATTGTGATCCATCATTACGAAAACGTGAGCCTGAACCTTCCCAGAGTATATCCGATTACTGATACGCGTCTCTCAGGGCTGTCGCACGCCGAACAGGTTGCGCGGCTGATTGAAGGCGGGGCGTCGCTGATTCAACTCCGCGACAAGCACGCAACGCCCCGCGAATTCTATCTCGAAGCCGCAGCCGCCCTAAAGATTGCGCGCGCTAATAACGCGAGACTGATCATCAACGATCGCGTCGACATCGCGCTCGCGCTGAAGGCGGACGGAGTCCACCTGGGCCAGACAGATATGCCCGTCGCCGCCGCGCGACGGTTGCTTGGCAAAGAAGCCATCATTGGATTCTCGACTCACAATTTTGCACAAGCCAAACTCGCGTGTACGTTGCCAGTGGATTATCTGGCGTTCGGTCCAATCTTCCAGACCTCAACGAAGGAAAATCCTGACCCGGTTACGGGCTTGGATGAGTTGCGCGAACTTGCCCCGATGAAGGGCGCTCTGCCGCTGGTAGCAATCGGTGGAATCACGCTCAAGAACGCCATTCAAGTCCTTGAAGCCGGCGCTGACGCCGTGGCAGTCATTGCAGAATTGGTAGCAGATTCTACGAGAATCGCAGAAAACCTCAATAAAATGCTAACCCTAACCTCAGGCACGCCCAACAGCCCAACGCTGAGTTGAACATTATTTACTTGCGTTTATCGCTGTCATCAGCGAAAATGGGTTCGCCGTGAATATGCACGGCAGTCTCTGTGACCCTCACGTTAACGCCAAAACTCGAATCCTCTGAATTAGAATGGAGCGCCGCCAGGCATGAGCTTCTTCGATCTGCCACCTGTAATTGAACGAATGCTAATGGTCTCTGACAAGATCAGCGACCTCAACTTTTCTGTTGGTCAACTGCCCCAGGTTGAGATCAACGGAAAGTTGACGCCCGTCCAGCCTCTGGGGCTGCAAAAGCTGACCCCTTATCAAACCGAACTTATTGCCATGACGCTGCTTCAGGAGAATTCCGAGGCTGCGGAGCGTCTGGTCCAGACAGGCACAGCCGATCTTAGTTATTCGCTTCCTTCGCGCGCTCGTTTCCGTTGCAATATTTTTCAGCAACGAGGTGTGTATTCGATCGTGATGCGAGTTATTCCGACTGACATCCCCACGCTCGGGACCCTGGGATTGCCTCAGCAGCTCGCAGAGATCGCTGAACTGCGAAATGGCCTGGTACTAATCACTGGCCCCACCGGATCGGGAAAGAGCTCGACGCTGGCAGCAGTCATCGACATCATCAACGAGACGAAGCATTACCACGTCGTGGCGATCGAGGACCCAATCGAATATCTGCACACGCACAAGAATTCAACCATAAACCAGCGCGAGGTTGGCCACGACACGAAAGACTTCCCCTCGGCCCTGCGCGCCGCATTGCGACAGGCGCCCAAGGTAATCCTGATCGGCGAAATGCGCGATTATGAAACGACTGAGATCGCACTCGAAGCCGCAGAGACGGGACACCTCGTGCTCTCGACGCTGCATACAATCGACGCGTCAAAGACGATTGACCGCATCATCGGTCTTTATCCGAAGAATGAAGAGCCCGTTATCCGCACGCGCCTGGCGCAGACTTTTCGTTACATTCTTTCGCAGCGTCTGCTTCCGCGCGCCGACTTCCGGGGGCGCATCGCCGCTGTGGAGATACTAAAATCGACACCTCGCACGCGTGAGTACATCGAGAATGGCGAAGCCGAGGGCAAGTCTCTCCTCGACGCCATGCGTGACGGAAAGCTCGAGGGCATGCAGGACTTTGACACCGTTATCCAAAACCTAATCGAGCGCAAAATAATCACTGTTGAAGACGGTATCGGCTTCGCGACGAACCAGAACAATCTCTTGCTCTCGCTCAAGGGTCTTACTTCCGGTGAAGATTTCGTTCGCAGCCAGTCAAAGACTGTTATTGCCGGCGAGTCATCGCGCCAACCTTTCGCGTTCAGTCTTACCGAATAGAAACTGTCCTTACTTGAAAGCCAAACCATGGTTGTCATCTGCACAAAATGCGAAGCCCGTTTGCAACTGGACGAAGCCAGGGCGCCAACGCGTCCGTTCACTGTTCGCTGTCCCAAGTGTCAGACCAGCGTAAACGTCCAACTTGCGACCCTGCCCACTACTCAACCCGAAACTCCCGAGGCCGTCATTTCCGCGGAAGCCCCGGCCCCGGGGCGCAGTCCTTTTGAGCGTCCGACGACGGCGCCGCGCTTCACTGCAAGTCGCGAACAATCGGAAGCAGCGTCTGGCCAGGGCGGCGCGTTGCCGGGGCTAAACGATCTTGCGAAGCTCCTGGCCGACGCGATGCGCCAATCCGATGGTGTCACTGCCAACGGCCGCGGCCGAAGTCGCCCCGCGTGGGACCGCCGTAAAGTTTTGGTTTGTGCCAGCCCAGCTTATCGGGAAGTCATAGCCCGCCCACTCGCTGAGCAGGACTACGACGTTTTCGTAGCCGATAACATGGCCCAGGGGTTGGGACGTATGCGCGAAGAGCGCATGGACATCGTGATTCTTGATGCGAATTTCGACCCGCTCGAGCAGGGCGTGGCGTTCATCACCCGCGAAGTCCGCCTGCTGCGGCCCTCCGAACGACGACGGATGTTTTTTGTTTATTTGACTTCGGGCGTACGCACGATGGATCTGCACGCGGCGTTCCTGCACAACGTAAATCTCGTCATCAATCCTTCCGACGTCGAACAATTACCGGAAGCGCTCGAGGTTTCACTGCGCCACTACAACGAATTGTATCGTGATTTTGTTCGAGCGCTGAACGTCGCGCCTATCTAGCTGGGTGTAGCGCAAGCTGCCAGCTTGCGCCGACTAGCAGAGTGCGCGTTTAGCGGCTGTGCCGCGGAAAGGCATAGCCTTTCCTGACATCAGACAAAGAGCCGCTAGCGCTAAGTTGTGTATCGCGGGCCAACAACCCCCCCATCAAGAACCCAAACTTATAACCGCCGCGCGCAGAGGCGAATGCTTCTGCATAAGCTTGAGGTAAAGCGCTTCGTCCGCGCTGGCTTTCGCCCGGAGGATGCGAGCGGCAAGCTGTCTCTCCGAAGGTTCCCATTGGTCTATTGGCATCATTGCCAGCAACAGCGCCAGCTTTTCAAAAGAGGCTCGCTGGGCCGTCGGCCAGTTGAGTGTCTGCAGGCCCAGACTGCGCTCAACGAAATCCAGCGAGGCGGCGCGGATACTTTGCGCATCGCTCTTGAATTCACGAGCCATTCGTTTTTGAATTGCGAGCCCGACGTGATGAATTTGGAATCGATCCCATTCCGATCTGCGAGCATCGTTCGTGCCAGCCAATTTGAATAACATCGGGCCCGCCGCGAGTTTTCGCAACATCCGCGCGGAAGTCCGCCGGCCCGGCTCAGCCAAAATCCTGCGTTCCTCCGACAGCGTTAGCTTCATTAAATCCGGCCGCACGGGGTAAAAGCCCAGCTTGCGATAAAACCAGAACGCTCCCGACTCTATCCCTTCTTCGTTTTCATGTCCGACCTGATATGGATCGATCGAGAAAACGTTCACGCCGAGAAGCTGGCGCATCAGCCGCAAAACCCGCGCGTACAACCAGGCTGTCTCGCCTTCGCGAAAGGTGTAGTAAAGATTGAAGCCGCTTTCCATCCGCTCAAAAATCGAGAGGCCCTCAAAATAACCAACCGGCACGCCGTTCTTGAAGATCAAAGCAGCGTGATAAGCACGGAGCGGCAGACGGTTCTCCGTCGGCACGCCCAAAACGAAAGCTTCGGTGCCGCGTCCCAGATCTGCTCTGAGCACCCGCCGCGAATCGCCAAAGGTGAACCCATGCAACTCGCGATAGCGCACGGCCGAAGTTTCCCGCGCCAACTCCAGGATCTTTTTACCCAATGCTGGTGATAGTTTTTCAACGGACATTGGCGGCGCGCTCAGTTCATTAGCCAGCGAAATTTCACGACGCGCAATCAACGGCCGATCGTGGTAGAAAATTTTCGGCGTGGGCAATTTCATTGCTGTGCGTGACGCACGCATGCTGAACTGCCAGCGCACATGTATCTTGAGCGAGTCGTACGCTTCGGCCCTATCCTTCTGCGAAAGTTTTAGAGATTTGAATCGCTCGATCAACCAGACGACTTCATTTGCGCGGCCTTTCGCCGCGCGGAGGTAGTCGCGAAAAGACACGTGAGCTTCAACCATCGCTTCTTCTTCGAGTAACGGCAGAAAGCGCGGCATGGTCGCGCCAAATCGCTCTTCTTCCTCGAACCAATCCCAATCAATCGCCAGCTGCGCCGGATATTTTTCGGCGAGCCAGCAAATAATCGCGTAGCTGAAGTTGCTGGTTACACTCGTGCTGGTAATTCCTGAGACCTCCGGATTGTCGAGCGGCGAAAGTTCAGCGTCCGCGTTGCGAAGCTGCGAAACTCGCTGCTCGAACGTCCTCAGAATCGACTCGACTGTTTTCAGGACCGCGGCATTGGGCGGATAGGCGCGGAAGAAAAGTAAGGCTTCGTGAAAGCGGACTAGGGATTCGGCATCGTGGAACTGTCTCCCGTCAAAGGAAGCCAGAATGCTGTTGATAACATTTCCACCACGAGCGCTAAAGTCTCGCTTGGCGCTTTCCAAACGGTCAAGGAGTCGGCTCATGATCGGGTCTGTCCTTCTTTTTGATACCTGAAGTCATCAGCTCAGTTCGGGCGCGAATGATTTTCGAGTGAAGTGCGCTTGTGAGTATTGTATGTCCTAAAGAATGACGTGTCTTCCGATGTGACGCTCCGCATTTTAAACGGCCAAGGCCCCACCAGCCTCCGCTTTCAGATTAAGCTCTGCCGCAGCGTTACGTTTCTACAGGAACAAGTCACTTACGAATGTGAGTGTAAATCTAATTAAGCGTTCCTGGAGGAAAACTAATGTTACGAATATTCAAGCTGTCACTTGTTCTTATTACCGTGGTTCTCATGAACTGTTTTTCAGCCTCTGCTGGTTCACTTTTTTCAAATCCGGGATTTGAAACCCCGGCTACCCCTGTCAATGTGGTACGACAAATAACTGATGTAAATGCCGGCGGTTGGAAAACAACTCACCCCTCAGGAAGTTACTGTGGCGGGCCCAATTGTCGTCCCATTGAGTTCTGGGCAAACGGGATCGGGGGATTTCCGTCTGCAGAGGGAGTACAACACATTGAACTCAATGCGCTCACCCGATCGATGGTTTTCCAATCGCTCTCGCTGGCCTATGGTGATGTCTTGCATTGGAGTTTTCTCCACCGCGGACGTGATAGCGACATCATACGAGATGTGGCTGAATTTCGGATTGGTATTCCCTCTGGGTTGCCGGCAGGTTCTTTGCCTGGAGATTCATATGGTTTTCCGATAGCGAGAGTGGCCACCACACGTAACGGTGCGTTTGATCTGCCGACGGGCAGTGGAATCATCAACTCTCCAGTTTCAATCGGAAACGGATGGGTCCGATACTCAGGTTCGTTCACTTATCTGGGTACGACTCAGACGGTAAATATTGGCTTTCTCTCTGTAAGCGCCGCCGGTCAAAATCAAGGGATAGGTAATTTTATTGATGATGTGCAGGTGAACCGGAATAATCCATGCTGTCCGCCCTGGAACCCCGATGAACTTGCGGCACACATGATCTATCAGGGTTCCGGAGGAATAGCCTCAGACTACACGCTCACGCTTCAGCTTGACCAAGCATTAGTGGGCGCCATGCAAACATACATCGAATATTTGCACGCAAGCAATACGGCAATAACATCGATAGTCATCGAATTCACGTTGTATGACCAGGGAACTTTTCCCGTTCCGCCAAGTCTGGGTAACGGCACGGCGATCGGAATAAACTATTCCAGAGTCTGGACGGCAGGTTCCGGACCCGGCCCAGTCAGTTCCGTCCCTCCTTTCTTTCCGGGTTCTCCGATGCACGTGGGAACCCAATACATGGTTCACACCGGCATCTATCTCAATAGCGGACTAAGGTTCTTTCCTGGGGAGTGCGACAACAATGATATCTACGTCAGGATTATCGCCCCTGGAATGGCAAAAGGGACTAACCCCGTCCTTGAAATACGAAACAAGAAGGGGCAGGTAATCAAATTGAGTGAGATAAGAGCCAAATCAGAGATTCGCCCAACAGACAGGCGCCTGCCATAACGGTAACGACGATCGCATCGACGGTGGATCATTAAATGAAATCCGTGGTCCCAATCGATCCTGTCAGAAGCCCGACGTCAGGGAGGGCTGGTTTCCCTGGAGGCCCTCCCTGACGGTCGGGCTTCTGATACCTATAAATGCTTGCGGAAGAACGTCGCGATTTTCCAGGCGTCGATCGCTTTCCAGGGCATCTCAGCCGTTGTGTAATGGCCGCACGGCAGCCACACCAAATCGAGATCGATTCCGTGCGCTTTCACTTCGGCAACTACCTGCCTGGTTAGATCGATGGGAAAAGTCAGATCGTATTTCGCGGCGATGAAACGTATCGGACGCGGCTTCATCCGTCCCAGACGCGGAATGAAAGGCACCGGACTAATCGGGGTCCAGAATTCGCGTAACTCATCAACCGTCAAATCGGTTTCAATCCCTTCGCGCACGTGTTGCGTTGAGATTCCCTGCCAGACCACATCGGCCACGTAACCCGACACATGATTGAAAACACCGACGTCGATTGCCGGGTCATGCGCGAAAGCCAGAAACCCGATGCACGAGCCGATACTTGTCCCCAAAATACCGATGCGTTCAAATCCCTGATCCTGGAGCCAGCGCACGGCCGCGCGTGTATCCAAAACCGCCTGTCGCATAGATTGGATCGTGCGCCCGATGTTCGATCCGACGAGATGATCAGCGCGCTCCAACTCGGGCGGCCGGCGCTCTTCGTGGTACGGCAAAGTGAGGCGCAGCGCGGTTATGCCGAGACCATTAAAGATGCGACAGGCTTCGACGTGACTGTCAGGTTGAGCATTCCACTGCGGCAGGACTACCACGGCGGCGCGAGGCTTTCGCTTGCGTTCACGGCGAGCCGGAAACAGACGCGCCCGCGCAATATTATTCTCGGCGGAAGGCGTTTTGATCGCGCTGGTCCAGGTCAACTGATCGCCCTTCAACTGCCAGTCGTTAATCTCCGGCAGCGCGTAAAACTCTTCACTCCGGGACATTGCCTGCGCGGTATGCTCGCGAAAGACAGTCCGCGGATCGGCGCCGTTGACGTGATCGCGGATGAACTCCTGGCCCCACGCGAAGGGCCGCACGACTCGATTGTTATCCCGTTTTGTGTGCGCGATCTCGCGGGCGCGCATCCATCTTCCGAACAAATTGGCCTCCAGGGTCGGAAATCTGCCGAAAGCTCTTGCAGATTCCCATCAAGTCATCCTAAAGTTGTGCCCACTGTAAATCAAGCAAGGTCAGAATGAGGTTTGAGTGTCCGCCTTTTGGGAGGACTTAAACCTTTGAGGAATCCACTCCCCTGGTGCCCCCAAGGTAAAACTGTCTGCGATCGTTAGAGGAAAGCTATGTGGCTCAAAAAAAAGAGGACCTCAATTCTGGCGCTGATTGTCCTTGGCCTGTTGGCGGTAAACGCCTGCCTGCCAAAATCTCCGTCAGAAAGCGGCGGCGGCATCAATATCACGGTGTACGGCTTTTCGATCATGAAAGAGTCGCTCGAGAAAGCAATCTATCCGGCTTTTATAGCTAAGGTGAAAAGAGAGCATGGCCTGGATATCCGCTTTACTTCGTCGTTTGCCGGATCTGAAACAGTCACCAACCAAATCCTGCAGGGCGTGAAGGCCCAGATCGCGATTCTCTCGATCGAGCGCGATGCGCAACGCCTCAAAGAAAAAGGGTTTGTGACCTCTGACTGGCATCAACTGCCGCAGAAAGGAATAGTCAACAAAACCCCTTTCGTCATTCTGGTGCGCAAGGGAAATCCGAAAGGCATTCATGACTTTTCGGACCTGGCTAAACCGGGCATCAAACTCATCCATCCCGATCCTGTCAGTTCCGGCGGGGCGCAGTGGTCCATCCTGGCTATCTATGGTTCAGAACTGGTGAAGTCAGACAAACAGACGGGCGGGGCCGATCACGCGCGCGCGGTGCAAATGCTCCAGGCTGTCTGGCGCAACGTCATCTCGACGCCCGGCTCAGCGCGCGAAGCGCGCACCCAATTCGAAAGCGGATACGGCGACGCGTTGATAACTTACGAGCTGGACGCTTTGTTGATGAAAGAAGGAAACGCCAAGGCCGATGCAGAGATAATTATTCCGGAAGCGACTATTCTCAGCGAGCATCCCGCCGTCGTCATCGACCGTAACGTTTCGGCTGCGGACCGCCCGGTGATTGATGGTTTTATGCAATACCTCTGGAGCGAAGAAGCGCAACGCGCCTTCGTCAAATTCCATTTTCGATCGGCTACCAGCGATGCGCTGACTCAGGAAAACAAGGAACTCGCAACCATCAAGTACCCGTTCACAGTCGACTATTTTGGCGGCTGGGACAAAGCTTACCCGGAAGTGATCGAAGGAATATTCCGGGACACGGTGCAAAAGAGAAAATAATAAACAGCGATGAAGCTTACACCTCTTCGGCATGTTCGTGGATTCGACGTAGCCCGGCCCATCAGCATCGCAGTGATGGTAGGGATCATGCTGCCCCTGGTCATCCTGCCGCTGCTTTCGATCTTTGTTGTGGGTACGAGGAATGGTCTCAGCGGGTTCTGGTCAGCTCTCGTAGCCCCGGAAGCGGTGTTCGCGCTGGAGCTTTCCCTGGTGACCAGCTTTTGGGCCACGCTCTTTAACGTGGTCTTCGGTCTCTTCGCCGCGTACGTGCTGTCGCGTTACAACTTCTGGGGACGAAACGCCGCCATCGTTACGATCTCCCTACCCACCGCAATACCTACCGCGGTCGCGGGCTTCGCTTTGCTGTTGCTTTGGGGACCACAGGGAACGCTGGGCCGCTTTCTCTTCCCTCAGGATCGTTCACAACTGATGTTTACAGCTTACGCGATCATCCTCGCGAACATCTTTGTCACTTTCCCGTTGGCCTTCGGTGTAATTAAACCGGTGTTCGACACGATGAGCCGTTCCTTGGAAGAAGCGTCGGCGACTATTGGCGCAACGCGTTGGCAGACGTTCTGGCACGTGACCCTGCCAAGCCTGCGCGGGGCGATCGTTTCAGGAGCGCTTTTGACTTTCGCGCGCGCCGTCGGCGAGTTTGGATCGACCATTCTGGTTTCAGGAAACCTGGCGGGCAAGACCCAGACGGCGCCGCTCTATATCTTTGCCAAGTTCAACTCCGGTGAGCCCGGCAGCTTGGAGGCGGCGAACGCCATTGCCATCGTGCTGGCGTTGCTTTCATTCGTCATCTTCAGCGTGCTCTTTTTCGCCCGCGACTGGTTCGAATTCGAGTCCCAGGTATGATTGCAAAAATGGCATTGGCTCCCAACACCGATCAACTACACGTATCGTGGGCGCCGGATCGCGAACAGCGAGCCGGCGTTGCGGCAAGCGTGCAAAGCATCAGCAAGCGCTTCAAGAAGTCGCGCGTGCTCGAAAACGTCAGCTTCGACGTGGCGGAAGGCGAGTCTTTGGTTCTCCTCGGCGCTTCCGGGAGTGGCAAGACGACGATCCTGCGGATCATCGCCGGCCTTGAACTGCCGGACAGCGGCCGCGTCATTCTTCATGGTAAAGACGTAACTGATTTGCCGTCGCGCGAGCGCGGTTTGGGTGTGATCTTTCAGGCCTACGCGCTGTTTCCCCGCATGACCGTCGAAAGGAACATCGGTTTTGGATTAAGGATTCGCCGGGTGCCGCGCAAAGAAAGAAAAGAGACAGTCAACCGCCTGCTCAAGCTGGTGCAGTTGGAAGAACATCGTAAGAAATACCCGTGGCAGCTGTCCGGCGGCCAGCAACAACGAGTGGCGATCGCGCGCACGCTCGCGTACAAGCCACAGGTGCTCTTGTTCGATGAACCGTTCGGCGCGCTCGATGCGCAGACGCGCGTCCACCTGCGCCGCGAGATTCGCGCGCTGCTGAAACAGGTAAAAGTGCCGGCGGTATTCATCACCCACGATCAGGAAGAAGCATTGGAGCTGGGCGATCGCATTGCGGTGCTCAACAACGGGCATCTGGAACAGATTGGCACGCCCGATGAAGTCTACAATCAGCCGGCCACCGAATATGTCGCGACTTTTCTCGGGGCCGCGAACCTCTTGTTGGGAGTCGTGAATGAGGGCTGTATCGAGATCGGCAGCGCGCGTCTGCCCGCAGCCAAGGAAACAACACGATTTCGTGAAGGCCAGTCGGTTAAGCTGGTGTTTCGCCCTGAAGATGTCTGCGTGAGCCAAGACGCAAATTTACCTGAAGGCTGTCGCCGCCTGGCCAACGGAGTGATCGAGGAAGTGAATTTTGTCGGCGCTTATGAGCGCCTGAATGTTCGTCTCGACCTAACGCACCGGCGGCAGGCTGAGAGCGAAGCACCACTCTATCAAGTGACGATCAATACGCCTCAAAAAATGACTGGCGTTCCAATCATAGTGACGCGGCCCAAGACGGAAGCTAACGCGACGAAGTGTAAGGCCGGCGATCGCGTTGCGGTCGGTCTTTCGTCCTTCAGCGTGCTGGCAAACTATACCCTCGCTCGACAAAGATGATGCACGTCAAACTCTTAATTTTCATTCTCGCCACGATCGGGGCGTACGCAATGGGTGCGGCTTCCGCAACGGCCCAGACCCCGGTGCCTAAAGCCGACACGCAGAGTTGGAATGATATTCAACTCATCGTTCCACTCAACAAGAAGTTTGATTTTCTAATTCAGGGGACCGTGCGAATCGGCGGGAACCTAACGACCGCCGTGGACGAGCGGTGGGGCTTTGGCTTCAACTATAAAATCCACAAGTATGTCACGCTTAATGAACTATATTTTCATCGCGAGGCCAAGCCGCCGAACGGACGGCAGGAACATGAAGACCGTCTGAGTTTCGGGGCGACCCTGCGCGTGCCCGTCAGGAAATTTACGCTGATTGATCGCAACTGGTTTGAGCGTCGCTGGCGCTCGCCCCAAGTCAACGCGTGGCGCTATCGTAACCGCGTCCAAATCGAACATCCTTTCAAGATCGACAAAGCGAAGTTCACCCTCTTTGTTTCTGAAGAGCCATTCTATGACTGGAGCCTGCACGGCTGGGTGCGCAACCGATTTGCCGTCGGCGCCAATCATGTCTTCAACAAGCATTTCAACGCCGACCTGTTCGTGATGCGGCAGAACGACGGGCGCTCGCGGCCGGGCGACATAAATATCATCGGGACGGTATTGAGATTTCGCATGTGAGACAGTCGGGACTGATCAAAAACCACCGGCAGACGGTTAAGTCTACCGGTGGTTTTTTTTGATCGGGCCAAAGTGGACCTGAGCTCAAAGCTCAGAAACTCTTCGCGCAAAAGCCGCCCGATGCATTTACCCAATTCTGCTGAATCAGGTAGTTGCGCCCTCCGAGCGTCATGTTGTAACGCGCGCCGCTGGGAAGCAGAGTGGTTGTGCCGAAGGTCCACGCGCATTTATCGGCGTTCTCCGCGCCACGAGTGTCGTACCAGGCATTCAAGTTGGGATCAGTCACGGCCTCTTCCAGCTCGTGCGAAATAATCGAGGCCATACCATCAGCGCCGGCGTTGCCGTTCGGGCCGGTAGTTTGCGCCTCGCACGCAGACGGGCAACGATCGGGATTACCCACGAAGGAGTATTTGATATTGAACCCATTGATCGTTCCGTAAGTATGCCAGCCGCAATACTGGGTGCAGAAACCGCTCGATGCAGTCACGTCAGCCGAGGTCAGCACAAAGTAAATACCACTTGTGTCGTAGCCGAGGCGCCCACTTGTAAGAGCGCTCGTGACGACTGCCTGAATAGCCGAGTCACTCAGCGAAGTTCCATGCGAATAATTGTCGGTAGTGCTGCCGCCGAAAGTCACAGAGTTACTCACGTGCAGGTTACTGCCGTTGTAGTAAGTGGTGTTGATGTTGAAGTACGGTGAGCCCCCGATGCTGTTCGCGAGGTCGGTCAGGATACTCTGAGCAGTATTCCCGCTCCAGTTTCCATACCAGATGTAATACATGTGGGTGGTTGCCAGCATCACCGGGCCGCCGTGATAGCTGATCCCATTTCCGCCTGGCTTGGCTTGGCCTGTCGGGTGCGCATCTTTGTTCTTGTCCGGATCAGGGTCATTGCGCAAGCGATGTAGGATCTTGTGTGGGTTGGCTACTTCCGAACCGCCTTTGATAATGATGTCACTGCCTTCCTGACCAAGCACCAAGCTCGGCACGAACGCCACGAGACACAAAGTCAGTAATGCAAAAACTACGAAGCTCCTTCTCATTCTCGTTCTCCTTGTTGTTAAGTAGGTACGGGTAAATCAGGCCCAAGCGCTCTATTGATTCTCGTACTTGAAGTGAAACCGAACCAACATCCTTGGGAAAGCTGACAACTCAAAGTCTAAAAAGGGCGATGCCTGCCGGGGTGGCGGTCCGCATGATAGGTTGCTAGCGGCTACAAAGTCAATGATTAGTTTTTACGCTCAAGGTAGCGACGAATTATTTGAGGTAGCAGAAGCATCGTTTGAAAGACCGACCCCGAGGCAAACCTCGTCGCGAAGCCACGAAAAAGTCGAGATCCTTCGGGCGTGTAGTTAAACCACCAGAGATCGGGAAGGAATCCGAAGCGGTTAATATGAATGTGCCGCGCACTCACAAGCTCAAGCAATCCGGCGCGTCCATGCGTCCGACCCAAGCCGCTCTGCTTGACTCCGCCCCAGGGGGTTGAGGCGATACCGTGAGTGTAGAGAACTTCATTAATCAT
>JAWVEM010000119.1:0-9150 GCA_033856735.1 Blastocatellia bacterium | reverse complement strand
TCCTGCACTTCGCGAACTCGTGCAATCTGGGGTCGATCGACGTGGCCAAGTTCTACGATCGCGAAAATCGTCTGGACTGGGATCGCCTGGCGGCAGTTACGCATCAGTGCACACGCTTTCTCGACAACGTGATCGACACGTGTGCCTGGCCGCTGCCGGAAATCAACGACGTGGTCAAGCGCACGCGCCCGCTGGGCCTGGGCATCATGGGCTTTGCCGATCTGTGTCTTAGTCTGAAGATCAGTTACGGCTCGCCGGCGTCGATAGACCTGATGGACGAAGTGATGGGTTTTGTTCGTCGCGAAGCCTGGACTGAAAGCCTGCGTCTGGGCGCCGAGCGCGGCGTGTTTCCCGAACTGGAAGCGAACCGCGAAGCTTACGCTAAATTCATTTATGACGAGATCGGGATCTCGCGTGAAGTCCCGTTAACGCTGCGTAACTATGAAGTAACCACGATCGCCCCAACGGGCACGATTTCGCTGGTGGCTGAAACGTCTTCGGGAGTTGAACCCAACTTCTCCTGGGCCTATGTCCGCAAAGACACGCTCGGTACCCGCACCTATGTGCATACCCTGGCTGCTCAAGCGCTTGGAGTGGATGTCGATCAGACCGACCCGGATTCAATCGACGCGGCCGCGGCCTACGTGGTCGAGCATGAGCACGAATTGCCGTCTTACTTCATCTCGGCCATGTCCATCAGTGCAGAGCAGCACGTGCACGTTCTCGCCGCCGCTCAACGCAACGTCGACAACAGCGTGTCCAAAACCTGCAACGGCGCGGTCAACGACACGGTTGAGTCAGTCGATCATCTCTATCGCCTGGCGCGCCAGCTCGGCTGCAAAGCCGTCAGCTACTATCGCGATGGCTCGCGCGAAAACCAGGTGCTGACTTCGATGAAGCAGGAGCCAAAGAACGAACCGACAACGGTGGTCACGACCACGACTGTCGTCGAGACTCTGCCAGAGACAGCGCCCGTCGGCACCGAATCAGAAAACGAAGCGGCGGCGCGGCGTCTGGCGGAAGCCGAAGCCGCGGCGCGCAAGATGGGCGCGATTCGTCTCGAGCGTCCGCGCGAACTCGTGGGCGCGACCTGGCGCATTCCTTTCGACGGCCAGAACCTCTACGTCACCGTCAATCATGATAACGAGATGATTCAGGAAGTCTTTGCCACCGGCCCCATTAGCGGCGGCGTAGGCATGCTGGCTTCGAAGATGCTGCGCGGCGGATTCGACGCCGCGGAAGTCAGCTACAGCCTGAACAAAGTCACCGGCACGCACGCCGTCTGGTTCAACGAACGCCTGCTGACCTCACCCGAACAAGCCGTCGCCGAATGCATCATGATCACCAACCGGCGTTTAAAAGGTCATCCGGATTCCGCCCGCGCCCTCGGCAAACAGCAGGGCACCAATACTACTCAAGTCACCGGCGCCATCATGAGTACGATGATCGGCAAATGCCCCGAATGCTCGGGTCAGTTGGAGCATGCGAGTGGATGTGACTTCTGCCGGGATTGTGGGTTTAGTAAGTGTAAGTGAACTTTTCCTTCTTGAGTCAAGTAAAAGAGAAGTAAAAAGTTCGAGATGCTAGCCGTTTCGGCCTCAGACTTTTGAGGTTGTAATCCATAGCGCCGATACTTATAATCATCATCCGCAATGTGAGTGAGTGTTCCGCTTTGGAGGGAAATGACAGCGTCAGCCCCAGCACAACAAGTCTTACCCGCTCTTCTGAACTCAGAGGCTGAATCTCAACAACCGAACGAGAAGATTTACGCCGCCGCGTTCAAACGGCTCTATTACTATCTCTACTCCAACAGTCGGGCCAGCCGAGCCGAACGTATCGTTTCGGATTTATCTAACTTACTGCTCTGCAAAATTGTCAGTGAATCTGAGCAGGATGGTGAGACGGTGGCCTCCTTTCTTGAGGGCAATGGGACGGCGAATGAGGTGCTCTTCCCACTTCTGATGCGGTCGTTTCCTTACTTAATCGATGAAAGCGACAAGTTCGTCATAGAAGACGCAGCGTTGCGATTTGGACTGCAGGAATTGTCGGCACTTTCTTTTAGCTCGGCGCCAGCACACATTCTTGGCGAAGCCTTCCAAGCCTTGATGGGCCCTCGACTTCGCGGAGACAAAGGACAGTTCTTCACGCCAAAAACGCTCGTGAAGGCAATGGTTGCAATCCTTGATCCGCCAGTTGAATCAAAGGTAGTAGATCCTGCCTGCGGCACTGGCGGTTTCCTCGTGGAAGCTAATGCGTTCCAAGCGATCGACCGCAAAACTCCTCACACAATGGGTCAGCTGATCGGGATGGACAAAGATCGGGACCTGTGTCGGCTCGCCGAAGCCACACTAGAGATCGCAGCGCCGCGCCGCGCGACTGTTTTCAATGTCAACTCTTTAGACTTTGAGGGCCTGTGTGCACTTCCTCCGGAGATAACTCCTAACGGCGCCGATTTCGTACTCACAAATCCCCCATTCGGAGTAAAAATCAAAGTTGTCGATCGGGCAATTCTTAAGCAGTATGCACTAGGTCATAAATGGTCTCAGAGGGGCGCGGGGTGGGAACAAGACTTAGGGGTACGCGAGGCACAAGACCCGCAAATCCTGTTCTTGGAATTGTGTGTGAAGTTGCTCAAGCCGGAGGGCCAGGCCGCCATCGTCCTGCCTGAAGGCATCTTTGGCAATCGAAGTTTCGGCTATGTTTGGGACTATCTTAGATCTCAAGGGAAAATTGCCGCCTTGATCGATTGTCCTCGCACAACGTTTCAGCCCAGTACGGATATTAAGACAAATGTGCTGTTCTTTCAAAAGAATCCGGTTGCGCAGGATCCAGACGGTACTTCATCACGTGTGTGGATGGCGGTCGCGCTAAGTTGTGGGCATGATCGAAGGGGCAAGACCACAAAGAATGCAGGCGATGCTTATCCCGATGACATCAAGGAAATAGGATCCTCTTTCAAAACGCGCCAAGCTAAGGGTGGATTTTGGCAGTTAACCAAAATCACTGATCCCTATTACCTAGTACCTCGATATTACGATGCGGTACCTCTGCAAGAATTGGCCCGTGAAGCTAAGACTCTTTCGGCGAATTTGATGTCGCTGAACCACATGGTCAAACAGGGTTTTCTTCGTGTCCGCAAAGGCCATGAGGTTGGTGCAGAGAGTTACGGGACTGGTGATGTACCATTTATTCGCACGTCGGACATCTCCAACTATGAGGTATCGATCGACCCAAATAGATCTGTAAGCGAAGAAGTCTACGAACAGTACAAAACCCAACAACAGTTGACCCCGGGCGATATCCTCATGGTTGTGGATGGACGCTATCGGATTGGTCGGACAGCGATCCTCAATGAACACAATTACCGTTGTATTGTGCAAAGTCACATCAGGATCTTCTCCGTTGCGTCAGGTTCACCCGTAAATGGAATTGAACTACTTTATCTGCTAAACCTTCCTATGGTTCAGCATCAGATACGTAATTTGATATTCATCCAATCAACGCTTGGCTCTTTGGGAAGTCGACTATTTGAGATTCAAGTACCAATACCCGAACGAGTGCCGAGTTGGACGAAGACTATTGAAGAGTTCGAGAATCTAATTCGCGGCAGGGCATTGTTGTTGCAGAGGTTGCGAGCTTTCGAGCCCTCAGATTACGAAATCTAGTTCCTATTCGGCTCTTTTCAAAATCTCTTCAATCCAACCGTAGAACTCAGGAAGCGTTTTGGATCCCTGAGCTATGTTACATTCACGATGCGCAAACCCGACATTCTCCGCGTTGTGACTCCTTGGGTTACTGTGGCCAGTCTCGATAATAGCCTTGCCACGAACTGCTCCTGAGAACAGGTTAAAAGACAACGGTTCGCGACAAACCAGACAGACGGCACTGTTTGGTTGTAGTTTTCCAAAGTGTTCTTCCAGATATGACGTCGTTTCGTTTGACAGCTCCGGGGCGTCGGGCATTTGATAGGCCAGCCAAGTTAGTTTCTTGGCAACTTGGACACAGTCCTCATATGTTGCTGCCTTGTCGCGCAGCTTTGCTACGACCTGTGGCTTGAGCCCCTTCATGCGGATTCCAAATGCCGCTAGTTCTTCATCGGATAGGAGCATCACCCAGCGCAGAATGCGGTTGGGACCAGCACCTTCGCTCTTCCAGGATGCCCCTGTTGTCATAATGGCGTCTCTAACGATTTTGTTGGCGACTTGGGGATTTGTCTTTATTAATTCTCGCAAAAACGGCTTCTCATCGTGCTTGCCGCTGTGACCTTTCTCTCGCTGACAAAGCTTGGCTTGAATACGGTCATACTTGGAGCGGGACGCAATGACGGAAAGGCACAAGTCGAGCATAGTCAACTCCGCTTCAGTCGTAACATCACTTCTTCGTTGAAATCTTGAAACAGCTTGCTGGGGGAAACATCTAACGCTCGCGCCAACACTAGTATGTTCATTAGGCTAACGTTGCGCTCTCCGCGCTCTATTCCTCCAACATACGTGCGATGTAAATTGCAGAGAGCCGCAAGGCCCTCTTGCGATAATCCCTTTCGAATTCGCATCTTTCTAATCCTGTTGCCGAAGACTTCTTGCGGTGAGTCCATAAGGTTCGCTTGTATCCTATGAGTAGCCAGCCTATCCGTCTACAGACTATAAGTATCTTAGAGAAGTGTGGGTGCGTCCCACGATCTTTTAGGGCTCGGACGCAGTCGCCGGTTGACTATTGTCAACGAACCGTCAGACGTGCCGCCATAAAGGCATTCCGAGAGAGGTTTTCGATTCGCATGGCGACGCTAAACATCTCACTACGCCATTAGATGAGGGCAAATGGAGGAGTTCGGTGACGAGGAGATGGGTGAAGGCGGTTATCGCGACCCTAGCGATTACTTTAACGCCCTGCTTCAGGAACAGCTCAGGCGCAAGGTCGAACAGAAGCTGGAAGCCTTGCTGCGGGAAGGTCTGGCAACTGAATCATCTGCGGTCGATGAGAAAGACTGGGAATACATTCGTGGTGCTGCTATCCTTCCGTTAGTATGAGTACCAATCTAGATCAACTCACGGCTGATGCGATGAGGCTCCCGCTGAGAGATCGCGTGCAGCTCGCGCAACGTTTGGTTTCCACGCTTGATGATGAGGTCGAGGGTGATACCGAAGCTCTCTGGTTTGCGGAGGCTGAGCGACGACTTGAAGAACTTCGCAGTGGGAAGTTTCTGGGTATCAGTGCCGAAGACTCGTTCCGCAATGCGCGTGAAGCTCTCAAGCGATGAGGGTCATCTTCCATTCGGAGGCTTATGAAGATGGCAAGGAAACGGTGAACACCGAATCCAAAGCGGTGTCGCGCTGCGCTTGCCACGGCACTCCAAATCTGTCGCCCTATAAGGACCTGAACGGGAGCGAGGGGAAGTCAGTCAAGTTGAGTCTATGACCCGGTCGCTACCGCTCCCGGTTCTGTACCAGGCACTATTGCCGGGGCAAACTATATCCTGTGGTTGACATATAGGGCGGATCAGGATAAGGTGGGTGTCGAACCGAGTCCAGCTTACTCCGCTCTCAGCTCCTCTGGTATTTTCCAGATCACCTGATAATCCACAGCTCAATTACTAAACTTAAGCATCTGTCCTATCTTTCTGACGCCATTATCCCGAACGGTCTGCCGAAAAACGAGCAGGTGTGTACGGGTGTGGCAGCGAGAGGTGACGGAGCTTCGGAGTTTAACCTTTAGGTTGGCTGCTTCAAAGAAGCAAGCTAAAGCTTGAACTCTAAACAAGAGATCGATTGAAAAACGAAGGAGACCGAAGTACTTATGAAGACGAATATTATCCCATTGCATGACCGCGTGATTGTGAAGCGGATCGACGAAGGCGAGCAGATTCGCGGCGGCATCATCATCCCCGACAGCGCGAAAGAAAAGCCGCAGGAAGGCGAAGTAATCGCGGCTGGCGAAGGAAAGTATAAGGAGGACGGCACGCGCCAGCCTCTGGATGTTAAGCAGGGCGACCGGGTCCTCTTTGGAAAGTACAGCAGTTCCGAAATCAAGATCGACGGTGAAGACCTTCTGATCATGCGCGAGGACGAAATCCTCGGAATCATTACGCGCGCTGGTGCGGCTGCTGGTGGTAAGAAGAACAAGTAAGTTCTGGCTATCGCGCTTTACGCGCGTGGCTAAACGCGAATCAAAAATTTGTGCTACAAGCCGCAGACTAGCAGTCCGCGGTACAACTTGGAGAAAAGATAAAAAGTTATGGCAAAGCAAATAGTTCATGGTGAAGAATCTCGTGCGGCAATTCTGCGTGGCGTTAATCAACTCGCCGACGCGGTGAAGATTACGCTCGGTCCCAGGGGACGCAATGTCGTTCTCGGTAAATCGTATGGCAGTCCGACGATTACCAAAGATGGTGTGACCGTAGCGAAAGAGATTGAGCTCAAAGATCCCCTCGAAAATATGGGCGCGCAGATGGTCCGGGAAGTCGCTTCGAAGACCAGCGATATTGCGGGTGACGGCACCACCACAGCGACCGTGCTGGCTCAGGCGATTTACCGCGAAGGCGTGAAGACCGTAGCCGCCGGCGCAAACCCGATGGCCTTGAAACGCGGCATTGACAAAGCTGTCGAGCGCGCGACCGCGGCGATCAAAAAGCTTTCCAAGCCCGTCGCCGGCGACATGATTGCCCAGGTGGGCACGATTTCAGCCAACGGTGACGCGACCATCGGTGAACTAATCGCCGAGGCCATGGAAAAGGTCGGCAAAGACGGCGTGATTACCGTCGAAGACGCGAAGACGATGGAGACTGATCTGGAATTCGTCGAAGGGATGCAGTTCGATCGCGGCTATCTGTCGCCTTACTTCATTACCGACACCGAAAAGATGGAAGCCGTGCTCCAGAATCCGGTCATCCTCTTAAGCGAAAAGAAAATTTCGGCGATGAGAGACTTGCTGCCTATCCTGGAGCAGGTTGCCAAGTTGGGTAAGCCGATGCTGATTATCGCGGAAGATGTCGAAGGGGAAGCCCTGGCGACACTCGTGGTCAACAAACTGCGCGGCACGATCAACGTGGCTGCAGTTAAGGCCCCCGGGTTCGGCGACCGACGCAAGGAAATGCTGCAGGACATTGCGATTCTAACGGGCGCCAAGGTCATCAGTGAAGACCTCGGCATCAAACTCGAGAACATCACAGTCGAGGACCTGGGACGCGCCAAGAAGGTGACGATCAATAAAGAGAACACGATCATCATCGACGGCGCCGGCAACAGCGACGACTTAAAAGGCCGAGTGAAAATACTGAAGGCCCAGATTGAAGATAGCTCGTCGGACTATGACCGCGAGAAACTGCAGGAGCGGCTGGCGAAACTCGTTGGCGGCGTGGCAGTCATTCGCGTGGGCGCGGCTACTGAAACCGAACTGAAAGAAAAGAAAGCGCGCGTCGAAGATGCAATGAATGCAACTCGCGCGGCGGTTGAAGAAGGCATCGTCGCCGGCGGCGGCGTCGCCCTGATTCGCGCGGCCAAGGCTTTGGATAAGTTCAAGATTTACGAAACGAATGAAGACGGCGTGACGCTGGGCGATGAAGACGAACAGATTGGCGTCAACATCGTGAAGCGCGCTCTGGAAGAGCCCCTGCGCCAGATCGTATTCAACGCCGGCAAAGAAGGGGCAGTGATTGTCGAAAAGGTCCGGGCTAATAAAGACCCGAACTTCGGCTACAACGCTGCCACTGAAACTTTTGAGGACCTGGTGGCCGCTGGGATTATCGATCCCGCGAAAGTCACGCGATGCGCGTTGCAAAACGCCGCATCAATCGCTGGCTTAATGCTGACCACCGAGGCCCTAATTTCTGAGCTACAGGAAGATGACAAGCCACGGGCACTGCCCGGCGGCATGGATATGTAATCCCAACGTCCTTTAGCAAATTGGGAAGCTCCCATGTTCGCATGCGGCTTCTGTTACGTCGCCCAAAGGAGAAGTCCCTGAGCGAAACCCCAAACGGGGAAAGGTAAGAAAATTATGTCTACGAAACTTTATGTCGGTAATCTGTCGTTCCAAACTTCAAGCGAGGAACTGCAGACACTGTTCGCGCAGGCGGGCACAGTCGAAAGCGTATCCTTGATTGAAGATCGGGAAACAGGTCGCTCGCGCGGCTTTGGCTTCATCGAGATGTCAACCAAGGAAGAAGGCGCCGCGGCTATCTCGCAGTTCAACGGTAAGGACCTGGGTGGACGTGCGCTGACGGTCAACGAAGCCAAGCCCCGCGAAGATCGCGGCGGCGGCGGTCGCAACGGCGGCTCGCGCTACTAATTAACAGAGAATTGTTTCTCACTAGGGCCTCCGGCAGATTATCGCCGGGGGCTTTTTTTATTGAGTGCGCCGCCAGAGCGAAACGGCGACGACGCTTGGGATCAACCTCAAAGGACCTGGATGAGCAATCCAAAGCGGTGTCGCGCTACGCTTGCCACCGCACCACAAAACGCTACAATCGTCGAAACTAAATTAAGGGAGAACGAACATGGCGAAACGCACAGCGAGCGCAGTTTGGGAAGGTACGCTCAAAGACGGCAAGGGAACGGTGAAGTTGGGTAGCGGCGCATTTGAAGGCCAATATTCCTTCGCGTCCCGGTTTGAAGAAGGCACCGGAACGAATCCGGAAGAGTTAATTGGCGCGGCGCACGCAGGATGTTTTTCGATGGCGCTGGCGGCGGGACTGACTCGCGCTGGTTTTAACCCAACGCGAATCAATACGAATGCTAGTGTCAGTCTCGAGAAAGTTGGCGAAGCTTTTAAGATCACTAAGATTGAGCTCAACACGGAGGCCGAGATTCCGAATATCGACGAGCCGGCCTTCTTAGAACAAGCCGAGACGGCCAAGAAGAATTGTCCGGTGTCCCAGGCTCTGGCGGGCACGGAGATCACGTTGAGCGCGAAGTTAGTCCACGGGTGAGCGGGAATACTTGGAGTGCGCCGCCAGTGCGGAGCAGCGGCACGCTTCGGGTAAGCCTCAAGAATCCAAAGCCGTGTCGCGCTTGGCACCGCACTCCAAATTTCTCTTATCTTTCGTTGCGGAGGATGGCGAGATAGACTGCGGTTAGAACCACGGCCGAACCGATTCCCACTGCGATCAAAACATTTCTCATGACTGAATGACCACGATTGCCGTCGATCTTCGCC
>JAWVEM010000118.1:0-10059 GCA_033856735.1 Blastocatellia bacterium | reverse complement strand
ACCACACGGCCGCGGTCTACGTCCAGACAGGGTATGATTCGTTTTGCCAACATCGAATAACTTAAAGAACTTCTGACAACTACTTTCGACGCGTGGCGTCGCCATGAATCTAGCCCGGCCTTTCAAGGGCACTAATATACTTGACTCATTACGGCAATGGCTCTGCCACTCTGATGCGCGGCAAGTCTGCGACTTGCCGGCGGCGAAGCTGCTTTTTCGTTCGGGTCTTCGACCCGTCACAGTCAGAGACCGTTCAGGTTAATGGGCCACGTCCGGCAAGTCCGAGACTTGCCGCGCATCAGAGTGGCAGAGCCATTACAGCGGCCGCATCGAAGTTCGACTGAAGCCCGCGCGGAGTCAAGTATGTCGCTGCCGTTCAAGGCCCGGAATTGTGAACTAACCAGATCGATGCAGTAGTACCACGAGGCGGTTACGCAGTTGGTACTGACTTCAGTTCGTCGGACCCGGCAAAGTTTGACAACAACCGCAGCCCCGCCGCCTGGCTCTTCTCCGGATGAAATTGCACGCCGCAAACGTTGCCAAGTGCCACAACGGAAGCATACGTCGCCCCGTATTCAGTTTCTCCGATGACGATTGCCGGATCGTCAGACTCGCAATAGTACGAATGCACGAAGTAGAAGAATGACTGGTCGGCAATGCCTGCAAACAGAGGGTGGGCCGACCTCTGGCTAATCTGATTCCAGCCAACCTGCGGCACAATCAGGTCGCCGGCAAAGCGTCGCACCCGGCCGCGCAAGAGACCAAGTCCCGCCGTCGTCCCGAACTCGTCTGACTCCTCAAAGAGCATTTGCATACCAACGCAGACGCCGAGCAATAGAGTTCCTTTAGCCACGCGTTCGCGCACGAGAGTATCCCATCCTCTTTCATTGAGGGCCTTCATACAGGCCCCGAACGCACCGACGCCGGGCAGGACCAAACGCTCCGCCTCGCGCAAAATCTTCTCATCGGAACTGACCACAGCAGAGCCGCCGTCTGCGGCAAAGGCTTTTTCTACCGAACGCAGATTGCCGACTCCGTAATCAATGATCGCAACTTTGGTCATAAGCAATACAGCCGGTTCCTGAGCGTCTTGCGGCTCCGCCGCCCGATGTGAAAGCAAATGCGGCTTTGCCGCAAAGCCGCGAGATCTGTTGCGGCAGTATCAAAGCGATCCCTTCGTGCTCAACACTCCTCTAATTCGCGTATCGCGCTCGACGGCCTGGCGTAATGCGCGCGCGGTGGCTTTGAACGTTCCTTCCAAAATGTGGTGCGTGTTGCGACCCCGCAAACAGTCGATGTGCAGATTGAACTTCGCGGTTTCCGCAAACGATCGCCAGAAATGCTCGGCCAGCTCAACTGAAAAATTTCCAATCTGCTGGCGTCGCGTCTTCACTTCATAAACCAGATAGAAACGCCCGGACAGATCGATCACGGCGCGGCACAACGCCTCGTCCATCGGCACGATCGCCTCGCCGTAGCGCTTAATGCCCGTCTTATCGCCGAGCGCCTGTGTCAGAGCCTGGCCCAGCGCGAGGGCCACGTCTTCGACGGAATGATGATCGTCGACTTCGAGATCGCCTTTGCAGGCCACGTTGAGATCGAACAGTCCGTGCTTCGCAAACAACGCGAGCATGTGATCAAGAAAAGGCAGCCCGGTGCTGATGCGCGCTTGACCATGGCCGTCAAGGTCAAGCGTGACCCGAACGTCGGTCTCTGTGGTTTTGCGCTGAACCTGGCCGACCCGCGCCGAGGTCTTGGCTTCAGAGTCTTTCGATTTGTTCATCACTTTCACCTCATGGAGCCGCCCGAGGGTTGCGACCGCAGAATCCTGTCCGACAAGCTTCAGTCTGGCGCCCACATCCTTTCAATCGAGTTACCTCAGCGAGGCTCAACGACAAACTGAAGGAACCTCTAATAACCTACTTTCGACGCGTAGCGTCGCTATGAATTTAGCCCGGCCTTTCAAGGCCGGGAAAGGGGAACGAGGCGTTCGCGTCGCGTAGCGACGACTGAAACTCCTCTTAATTTTCAATCGTCGCTACCCGACGAAATCAGCCAACACCCTGATCCCGGCGTTGAAACGCCGGGCTAAATTCATACCGACGCTACGCGTCGAAGACGATTGATCAAAGCTCCTGAAGTTTGTCGGACATCCAAAGCGGTGTCGCGCTACGCTTGCTACCGCACTCCAAATATTTCCTTCAACGCCTCGATCAATAGTTCATTCTCCTCGGGCGTACCCACGCTGACCCGGAAATAGTCACTCAACATTGGATAGCTGCTGACGTCGCGAACCAAAATATTTCGTTTGAGTAGCTCCGCGTAGACTTGCTTTGGATCAATTGCCGATCGCACCAGAATAAAGTTTGCTTGCGAGTTCATTGGTGTCAGCCCACTGACGCCATTCAAGGCCTCGTACAGACGCGCTCGCTCGGCGATGATTTGCCGCACCACCGGGCGCAGCTCATCTTCGTACATCTCGACCGCCACTTCGGCGGCTGTCTGCGAAATGGCGTTCAGGTTATAGGGCAGCACGGCCTTACTGATCTCACGCGCCAGTTCCGGCGCCGCGAGTAGATACCCAGCGCGCAGCGCGGCCATCGCCATCGCCTTGGAAAAAGTCCGCAAGACCACCAGGTTGTCATGCTCACGCAGAAGCGGCACGACCGAATGCTGGGCAAATTCGTGATAAGCCTCATCGACGACGATCAGGCCAGTCGTCAATTTAAGCAACGAGCGCAGGTCGTCATCGCTCAGCACGCAGCCGGTAGGATTATTTGGAGAGCAAACGATCGTCACCTCCGGCTGAAAGTCACGAACTGCTGCCGTCAACGCGTCGATGTCATAACTCAGCTCCGCGTTCAGCGAGACGCTGAGAATCTCGCCGCCAAGCACGGTGCCGATCTGCCGATACAGCGCGAACGTCGGCTCGCTGATCAGCACACGTTTTCCCTCGCCGATGGTGACCATCAAAAGCGCCTGGATTAATTCATTGGATCCGTTGCCGGCCACGATCCCTTCCGCCGACCAGCCGCTGAACTCAGCCAGCCGTTCATGCAATCTTTGCGGGACAAAGCTCGGATAACGCGACCAGGCCGACCCGTTCAAGCGCCTTAGCGTCTCCTGCTTGATCTTAACTGGCGCGTCCCAGGGGTTCTCGTTCTGGTTTAGTTTCACTCCCGCCAGTTCAGGCCGCAGTGAATAAGGCCGCAACTCGCGTACACTCGCCTTGATGCTCGCCAGGGTTCTGCTCATCTTCAGTTTTCCTCCAGACGAATTAGTACCGAACGCGCGTGGGCATCGAGACCTTCAGCGTGAGCAAGCGCGGCAATCAAGGGCGCGGCGCGTTTGAGCTCGGCCGCGGAAAACTTGATAGTGTTGGTGTGCTTGAGAAAATCGTTAACACTAAGTCCGGATGAGAAGCGCGCTGCGCCGCCAGTCGGCAGCACGTGGTTTGGCCCAGCGAGATAATCACCAACTGCCTCAGGCGTTTGGCTGCCGAAAAAGATCGCTCCGGCGTGACGAATGCGCGAGACAATCCCTTCTTCATCGCCGGCCATAATTTCGAGATGTTCGGGCGCCAAGCCGTTGACAATCGCGCAGGCTTCGTCCATGTCGTCTACCACAATGATTGCCCCGTAACGGGCAAGAGATTTCTTAATCACCTCGGCGCGTGGCAGTTTGGCGATTTGCATTGCGAGTTCGCCCACGACTTCCCGGGCCAGCGCATCACTGGTCGTCAGGAGTATCGCTGAAGCATCTTCACTGTGTTCTGCCTGCGCCAGGAGATCGCTGGCGATATACGAAGCGCGCCCGCTATCGTCCGCTACGATGACCACTTCGCTTGGCCCGGCTATGGAATCGATGCCGACCACGCCAAAGACCAGCTTCTTCGCCGCGGCGACGTAACGGTTCCCCGGTCCGGTAATCTTATCCACGCGCGGTATGGTTTCGGTGCCGAACGCGAGCGCGGCGATCGCCTGCGCCCCGCCCACCGCATAAACCTCTGTCACATTCAGCTCAACGAGCGCGGCCGCCACTGCCGGATTTTCCTGGAGCGTGCGCGGTGGCGTGGCAACTATCACGCGATCCACTCCGGCAACCTGGGCCGGCACAACATTCATCACGACGCTTGACGGATAGCTGGCAGTTCCTCCCGGGACATACAACCCGGCCCGCTCGATCGGAGTATGGCGCTGGCCTAGAATTACTCCCGGCTCTGTCTCCACCAACCATGAACGCTGGCGTTCCAACTCATGAAAAGTGCGAACTCTGCGGATCGCCTCGCGGATTGCTGCGAGCACTTTCGATTCAACGCGAGCGGCCGTCCGGCGCAAATCTTCTTCGTCAACCCTGAGTTCCGCAGGCTGGAGCACACAGCCATCGAATCGCGCGGCATAGTCGATCAGCGCCAAGTCGCCGCGCGTGCGCACGTCCTGCAGGATCGCCGAGACCTCGCTCAGTAACTCCGCATCGAAAGCGACATTGCGGCTACGAATGCGTTCGAGCATAAGCGCGAGCCGGCCTTTGTCACCACTTGAAATTAGTTCAATCACTCTGCAAATCTCCTTCGCCTGCGGTGGCCTCAAGCGCAGCGATCAGCGTTCCCAACGCTTTCGCTTTCAACTGATGGCTGGCGCGGTTGACGACCAGCCGTCCCGTCGATTCGGCGATGACATCAACAATGCTGAGGCCGTTATCACGCAGCGTTCTGCCAGTCTCGACGAGGTCGACGATGCAATCGGCCAGACCAAGAACAGGCGCCAGCTCCACTGACCCGGAAAGCTCAATCACTTCCACCGGTTGGCCGCGCGCGCCAAAATACGCGGCGGCAATGTGCGGATACTTGGTCGCGACGCGGAGAATTCCGGAGCCGTCGCCGGGCCTGTTCACCGGCGCAGCAACCACGATCCGACAACGACCAATGCCGAGCGTCAGCGGCTGCAAGAGATCCGCTTCTGACTCCATCAGCACGTCGCGGCCGACAACGCCGCAGTCCGCAATGCCGTGCGCCACATAGACGGGAACGTCCATTGGCTTCACGAAGATGAAACGAAAGCGGCCCGACTCATCTTCTATCGCGAGCCGGCGCGACGAGAGCGCGTCTCTCGTATCGCACAGTCCGGTATTCGCCAGCAGCTCGAGCGTTCCCTGCTGCAGTCTTCCTTTGGCAATCGCCATCGTCAGTTGCGTCATGGCGCCACCTCGCTGGACCCAATCACCACCCGCTCGCCGCGCGCACGCCTCTCGATCGCTTCACCAAAGAGCGCCGAGTCATCGTCGTTTACCAGGGAGTGCGCTTTTCTTTCCGGTTGCGAGGCGAACGATGCTGGGTCATTGCGCGGGAGGAGCAGACCGGCCAGCGCGTCCAGATCGAGCACAAAGCCGACTGCGGGTTCCGACTTGCCGAAATTACTTGTCAGATTGTCGTAGCGTCCGCCGCTGCCAACTCTGGCCCCCGCGCCCGCGACGTAAATCTTGAAGGTAAGCCCAGTGTAATAGTCGAGCCGCGATACATCCCCAAGGTCGATCTCGAAGTGATCCGAAATCCCCAGGGACTCAACGATGCGCCACAAACTTTCGAGGCGATCAAGCGCGGCACTTGACCGCACGTTCGTAATCACGCGCCGCGCCTTATCGATTGTTTCGAGCCTGCCTGAAAGTCGAATGAGTTGGGAGAAGGCCCGGCAGTCTTCGCGGGAAACATGCGAACTGAGAAAGTCCTCTAGGTCGGCCACGTTCCGCTGGTCTACAAGTTGGCGCAAGTGGTCGCGGACCTCGGGTTCGAATCCCAGACCTTCAGCGACGCCGTTAAAGACCTCTACGTCGTTGAGCGTGATTATGTAACCGCGATCGAGGTTCAATCGCCGCAGAACCTCGGCAGCGATGGCTAACACCTCGATGCCTGCCGCCTCGCTATTCCGGCCTACTAACTCACAGCCAATCTGGGTTGACTCTCTGCGCCATTCAATCGTCGATCGCCCCTGTTGGTGAAAGACCGGCGCGGCGTAGCAAAGACGCAAAGGCCGCGGGCGGTTCGCCAGGAGAGTGGCCGTTACCCGCGCAATTCCAGAGGTCACGTCAGGCCTGAGCGCGAGCAGACGCCCGTCAGTGTCAGTAAACCTGAACGCGTGATGGGCCTCTGAAGGACCCATGCCGCGCTCGAAAAGCGAGTAATAGTCCAGCGTCGGCGTGATTACTTCTTCATAGGACCAACCGTCAAAAACCGACATAGCGGTTTCTTCGATCATCCGCCTCAGGCGCGCCTCCCGGCCGGAGTAGTAGCGCAGGCCGTTCGGAATTTTCGAGAGTGGCTCAGACATAAGAAGACCAGTAAATGGTTTGCCGAGATAAAAACAAAAACCCGCCGCCAATTATGTTGGCAGCGGGTTCCTTAAGATTCTGGTTGTGCTTCTAGCTAATCACAACCGCCGACGCGCTGCCCCGATGCCAATGATGGGTGGCATGATGGTGCGAGTGGCGATGATGTGTTCCAGCGAAGCTCATAGATTCCTGCTTACTTGCAAGTGGTCTTATACGGCACTGAACAGTTCCCTGTCAATAGGATTACCAGCGCGGTAGTGGGGTAAAGGTGTGCATATGGCGCGAAGAGATTCAGGGTCGATTCACGATTGAGGCGATAAGCGCGACAAAAAAGAAAATTGTGAACACCAATGCCATTACCAGAGCGCCCGCTAAGTACATGGCATCGTATGCGTCTTTCTGTTCTTGCTTCTCCAGTCTGTACAGGCGGTAAGCACTTTTCTGAAATTTGTCGCGCGCTGATCGCTTAAAGACTAACCACCAACATGCGACGCTGAAGAGAAGCAGGAGAACGAGGATTGGTGCAGCTTCACTCATGATGACCGTGCTGGGCTTATATCACTGATCCAGTCATAAACCCCCAACTTCGGGTGTCGGGATACTGGCGTGTTGCTGGGCCTTTAATGGGGTAAAGCTGTGGTTATGGCAGTCTTTTGTGTTCGACAAGCCAAGCTCTAAAACTCGGAACGCCAGCCCCTGTGACTTCACAGAGATCGAGAAGCCGAGTGATTCCGTTTACGTCGATGCTAATTGGTCGAATAAGCTTTGCCGCTATTCGATCTCCAAAGTCTTGGACTGATGCAATATTGTCAATGGAGATAGCGACGAATCCATTGCTAGCTGGCATGTTAAAGGTTCTACTCGCCATTTCGATTCAGCTCCTTTGTGTCAATGATATACACTATTGAAAACATGGTGTCTCGAGCTAAAACATCGGAATCCGTGGAGATCTTCTTTGATGCCTCGCCGGGCTTCGAGTCGCTACTGTCTGGTCTTGCCCGTGAAACAGGCGACAGCGAAGGCGATATACTGGTAAAATCTCTTGCTCTTATGGCTATTGCCATCCAAGCCAAAAAGCAGGGTAAAGCGCTTGTCATCAAATCAGGCGAACATAACTTCACCGAGATCGCCGAAATCTAGACTCGATACTGTGGCCGCCGCTGGGGGCACAATATCCACCGACATAATTGGCTATGTAATAAGCCTAACCACAGCAAGAGCCCGCTAAGGCTTGCCGAGGTTTTCTGGCGCGAGGGGATCACGAACACTGCCAAACTGCTCTTCCCAGACAGGTATTTGCTCGTTGAGAATACGTTGAAGGGTTTTAGCGTGGCCGGGTGATAGGATAATTGCAACTTGCTCTTGATTGACAGTGCGCTCGGGCTGATCCTCCAAGAGTAGCCCAAAGGTCAGTCGAATATCCCAGGGCGAATATCCAAGCTTTGAAGTATCAGCGTAAATGATTCGGAACCCTTCGGCTCGTGTCAACGTTGGCGGCACTGCCGGGTCGATTACTTTAGACTTCTCAATCTTGCCTGAGGGCATGGGCGTTCCTTCTGCTTTGCTTTCCAAGTTATTGACCTCCCGCGACGGCAACGGCCATCGTACTGTATTCAGTGTTTCGTGTTGCGAGTGAGCCACTAGGCGAGGGCACTTCTCTTAACTGCCTTGTGAATCCCAAATCCGCTTGAGTCGGCGCGGCATTGATCGCTACAACTCTCAGATGGCCCGTGGCACTTGCGCTTCGAGCTGGCGCGGCCGCGATAGTTACAGTCTCACTTTCCATTTCAGCAAGCACCTCTGTCGCCCTCTTGGGCGACATGGCCTCAGGGGAAAGGTTATCTACCCAATGAACTAGCTTATCTATTGGTTCAAACCTAACAACCAAAGCAACGTCAAAAGCCGCCGCTAATTTGAGAAGCGTTTTGATGCTTAAACTTGCCGCGTCTCCGTTTTCTATACGAGAAATGACAGTTTGCGGCATCTCTGCCTCTTTCCCTAAATCGGCTTGTGTCCACTTCCGCTCTGATCGCAATGCGCGGAGCTGAAAGGGCACGGTTCGCCTTACCTCCCCGGCAATGAACGTCTGGCGATACTTCTTGTCTTTCAGTTTTCGGAATAGCCTAGAATTTGTGATCCGTGTAATCACGAAGTTGACTCCTATCAGATTGAATTAGCTTCTTCCGTTTTCGTGCAGTATTAACAGCGTCACGTGGATTGTAGCTTCGCCCCTTCTTCGTGGCCCCTATCAGCATTACATACCGACTTAGTTCTGTTAAGAAAAAACCAAAAACGCGATGCTGAAGGCCGTTAGCCTTAAATCTAATTTCACCAATTTCGGGGTCAAATACGTCGTATACAGGGCGCACCCAAAGCGCTCGTGGCGCAACTTCCAAGCCTCTCAGGATGCCGTGGAAATCCTCCTCAGCCTCCATATCCAAATCCTCTACCCAGTCGGTAATGACACCCCTGCCGCCCACGGTTTCAATCTCCACAAACGTCCAAATCGAGCGACCCATAGTATATATCAAAATTGCTATATTGCAAGCATTAAACACTTGACGGCAGTATAGCAAATTTGCTATATTCTGCAAGTGGAAGCTGCCAAAGAGAAAACCCAGCGAACGTCCCCTTGTGTTGGTTTGTTGCTGGGCCTTTGAATTTAAGCCCCGCCAGTCGCGCTAACGACTAACGGGGCCATTTGAAAACAGACGCGATTGCTCACGCCCGAATCAGCACCGGCATTGTGAGCCTAATCGCAGAAAGAATCAAGGCTCATAATGACCTGCCATAACTGCCAACTCAAAGCCGTCAAAGCCGGGAAAAACCGTAAAGGCGATCAGCGTTTCCTCTGTCGCAATTGCAAGCGTTACTTTCAGGCAGAGGCCGAAAGACTACTCGGTAACATGTACCTGAGCGAAGAAAAGTCTTTGATGGTTCTGAGGCTTTTGCTTGAGGGCAATAGCATTCGATCCATTGAACGGATCACGGGCATTGAGAAGAAAACTATCACCCGCGTTCTGCTCAATGCTGGCGAGCATTGCGAACAACTAATGGCTCGGAAGATCAAAGGCGTAGCAGTCAAGGATGTTGAGGCTGATGAGATTTGGGGATTCGTGGGTTGTAAGAATCGCCACAAGCTGAACAAAGGAATCACCGATCCGAAGTTGGGTGATGCTTATACGTTTGTGGGAATCGAACGCAACACAAAGCTTGTCCTTGCGTGGCATCTAGGCGAGCGTGGAATGGAAGATACTGAGGCTTTCACTGAGAAGCTACACGATGCAACCAGCGGCCAATTCCAACTGACTACAGACGGCTTCCGGCCTTATGAGAATGCGGTCAGCTACTCACTCGGAACCCGCGTTGACTATGCGATGCTGATTAAAGTTTATGGCGCGAACCCTGACGGCGAACAAAGATACTCGCCACCCGTCGTGGTGGAAACAGCAACGAAGATAATGATCGGCAACCCTGACCCTAGCAGAATATGTACTTCAATCGTTGAGCGTTCAAACCTCAGCATGAGGACATCGATCCGCCGTCTTACTCGCTTGACTAATGCTTTCAGCAAGAAGTGGGAACATCTAAAAGCGATGCTGGCGGTATACTTCGCTTACTACAACTTCTGCCGGATTCACAGTTCGATCCGTTGTACTCCGGCAATGGAAGCGGGTATAACGAGTCATGTATGGGAGTTAAGGGAATTGCTGTGCGCGTAATTGAGGTCTGGTT
>JAWVEM010000117.1:0-2861 GCA_033856735.1 Blastocatellia bacterium | reverse complement strand
AACTTTGTCATCGCGAGATATTCGACGATGTGTTCAGCCGCACCCTGGCTAATCCCGACGACATCAACCAGCCAGCTAATACTCGGAGCGCGCCCTGAGTGGGACAGACTTAAGTCTGTGATTGCCCCTTCCACGAGGGGATCTTTTGAATCAGAACACAGACCGAAGTCTGTGCCACTCAGACTTAAGTCTGTGATTGCCTCTTCCACGAGTGGATCTTTTGAATCAGAACACAAGCTGAAGTCTGTGCCACTTTCAAGCTTCTCAGAAATCTCAGTCCGCAATCGCGAGACTGCGATGGAAAGCTCCTCGCTTCGCCCCGGAGCTTCGCCCAGCCAGAAGGGAATCGAAGGAGGCTGGCCGTGCGCGTCTTCCACCCGAACAACGCCGGTCCCTACTCGCTTGATGCGATATGAAGTGTTGCCAAGTTGAAAGATGTCGCCCGCGAGACTTTCGATTGCGAAGTCTTCGTTCAAAGTCCCGACAAACGTTTCTGAAGGCTCGAGGATGACTCGATAGTCAGACGTATCGGGTATCGCGCCGCCGCTGGTAATCGCGGCCAGACGCGCTCCACGCCGGGCCCGCAGGCGTTGATTCACCGCGTCGTGATGCAGGTAAGCGCCGCGCCGGCCGCGTCGAGTGGCGAAGCCTTCAGAGAGCATCCGCACAACCGCGTCGAAATTTTCGCGGGACAGATTACGGAACGGATAGGCGCCCCGGACCATTTCGAACAGCGCGTCTTCCGTCCATTCTTCTGCGGCAACGGCCGCGACAATCTGCTGCGCGAGGATGTCGAACGGCTGTTCAGGAATCGTCAGATGATCGAGTTCGCCACGCCGGACTGCATCCAGCAGAGCGGCGCATTCGACCAGCTCGTCGCGCGACATCGGGAAAATTCGCCCTTTGGGAAAGCCGCTGACCGTGTGATTCGACCGCCCGGTGCGCTGGAGCAGAGTAGAAATCGCGCGCGTCGATCCAATTTGAATCACCAGATCAACTGCGCCCACATCAATCCCGAGTTCAAGTGAAGCAGTCGCCACCAGCGCGCTCAGCTCGCCTGACTTCAAACGTTGCTCAGCCGACAGACGTAGCTCGCGAGCCAGACTGCCGTGATGCGCCGTGACGTTCTCGTCGCCCAGTCTTTCGCCCAGGTGCCGCGCGACCCGCTCAGCCATCCGCCGAGTGTTAACGAACACGAGCGTAGTCTTGTGCTCGCGAATCAGCGCGGCGACGCGTTCATAGATTTCTTCCCAAACTTCGTTCGACATTAACGCTTCCAAAGGCGAACTGGGAATCTCGATTGCGAGGTCAAGCTTGCGGGAGTGGCCTGTGTCGATGATCGTGCACCGAGGCGTGCTGTCCGCGGCAAGATTCGCCGTGCCAACCAGAAAGCGGGCGACCTCGGCTATGGGTTTCTGCGTTGCCGAAAGCCCGATGCGCACCAGAGGCTCTTTGACCAGTGCCTGTAATCTTTCGATCGACAGGGACAGATGAGAGCCGCGCTTATCATCGACCATGGCGTGAATCTCGTCGACGATCAAAGTGCGCGTCGTGCTCAGGATCCGGCGGCCGCCTTCGCTGGTCAGCAGGATGTAGAGAGATTCAGGCGTGGTGACGATGATGTGCGGCGGCTTCTTCGTCATCGCCACGCGATCTTTCTGCGGCGTGTCGCCGGTTCTAACCAGCGTGCGAATCTCGACACCGGCTATGCCCATCGCCTCCAGATTTTGCTGAATGCCGCGCAGCGGTTCCTGCAGATTGATCTGAATGTCGTTACTCAAAGCTTTCAACGGCGAAACATAAACCACCTGCGTTTCATCGACCAGCTTTCCGTCAACTGCTTTCCAAACGAGATCGTCGATCGCCGAAAGAAACGCTGAGAGCGTTTTGCCCGAACCCGTCGGCGCTGCGATCAGCGTATGCTCGCCGCGTTTGATAGCGGGCCAGGCGAGGACCTGCGGCTCAGTCGCAGCCGGGAACCTTTTCAGGAACCAGTCGCGGACTGCCGGATGGAAATATTCAAGCTCTTTCATGAAGGCTGCCAGTGTACCATGAATGAAACAACGTGTTAAGACGGAGACTAGGAATTAGCGTAGCTATTTTGGGCGCGCCTTTCAAGTAGCCGTGCAGTTTGTGGAGCGCGCTGACTAGTCAGCGCTTTTGAAAGCGGCAACTAGCCGCCGCACTCCAAATTTCGCCCGCCCTCATGGTAGAGTTTTCACTGAGCAATCTATGGCAAAGGCAACCCGCGACTATCATCCTGCCAAACTCAAGCGCGCCGCGAAGACGACGAAGCGCGTCCCGAGCGGTCGCGTGGAAATCCCGCCTGGCATCGAGCAAATCGAAGTCAGTTTTGGCGATCGGCAGGTAAAGCTGACGAACCTGAACAAGCTCTTCTGGCCCGAGCTGAAGATAACCAAGCGCGACCTGCTCCAATATTACGCAGACGTTGCGGCCGTGCTGCTCCCTCATCTACAGGATCGCGCGATGGTGATGAAGCGTTATCCGAACGGCGCCGCCGGCGAATTCTTTTTCATGAAGCGTGCGCCTTCGCCGCGGCCGCCGTGGATTGAAATATGTTCGATCGAACACGGCTCGGGGAACGTGGTGGACTTTCCCATGATCCAGGATTTGCCGGCCTTGCTCTGGGTAATCAATCTGGGTTGCATCGATCTGAATCAATGGTACGCGCGCTGTGACGACGTGGATCGGCCGGACTATCTGCACTTTGATCTCGATCCGGTACCGGGAGCGAAGTTCGAGCAGGTGAGGGAATCAGCCCTGGTGGTTCGCGACGCTCTCGAATCTTTAAAGATGCCGTGCTATGCAAAGACGACGGGTTCGAAGGGCATTCACGTCTA
>JAWVEM010000116.1:0-18915 GCA_033856735.1 Blastocatellia bacterium | reverse complement strand
GCCGAGACGCCCGTGACTCTTCTATCAGGCCTCGGCTCTTGGCACCATCCTACTTCGACGACGAACCCTGAAGCCCAGCATTATTTCGATCAGGGTTTCCGAATGATCTACGGGTTCAATCATGAAGAGGCAGTTCGTTCGTTCAAGCGCGCCGCCGAAATCGATCCGCAGATGGCTATGGCCTGGTGGGGCGTGGCGTACGCGCTCGGTCCAAACATTAATTACGAAGTCGATCCCGATCACGAAAGGTCGGCATTTGACGCAGTGCAAAAGGCGCTCGCACTGACAAAGGATGCGCCTGCTAATGAACGTGCCTACATCGAAGCGCTCGCGAAACGCTATTCGAACGATCCGAAAGCGGATCTGAAAAAGCTCGCCGTCGATTACAAGAATGCGATGGGCGAGCTGAGCAGGAGGTATCCAGACGATCTCGATGCCGCCACGCTTTACGCTGAAAGCATGATGGACCTGCGGCCGTGGCAGCTTTGGAGCGCCGACGGAAAACCCGCTGAAGGCACGGAAGAAGTCATTGCGGTGCTCGAATCAGTCTTGCAGCGAAATCCTAATCATCCCGGCGCGATTCACTACTACATTCATGCCGTCGAAGCTTCACCGCATCCCGAGCGAGCGCTCGCTTACGCGCCAAAGCTGCCGCAGTTGATGCCCATGGCCGGTCATCTGGTGCACATGCCCGCGCACATCTACGAACGCGTCGGCGATTATCAGTCAGCCGCCCGCAGCAACGCGGAAGCCGCCGCCGCGGATGAGGCCTATTTCAAGGCGACGGGAATGCAGGGATACTATTCGATGTATTACGCGCACAACCTCGACTTCCTGGCGATTGCCAATAGCATGCAGGGCCGTTATCGCGAGGCGATCGACGCCGCGAACAAGCTGGCTGACTTCACCCGGCCAATGATTAAAGGCATGCCGATGTTCGAGCCGATTCTGGCAAAACCAATCCTCATGTGGGAACGCTTTCATCGCTGGGACGAAATCATAAAAGCCCCTCAGCCCGACGCTTCACTGCCGGCAACACTTGCTGTCTGGCATTTTGCGCGCGCGATGGCGTTTGTCGCGCGGGGCGACGTAGGCAACGCTGAATCGGAGCATAAGGCATTCCTGGAGACTGCCAAGTCAGTTCCGCCTGATTCAATGTCGTCATTGAATCCCACCAGCAAGGTTCTGGCGATCGCGGCAGATGTGCTAGGCGCTCGCGTTGCCGAAGCGAAACACGATTACCAGAGAGCTCTCGATTTTTTCTCTAAAGGAATCAAAGACGAAGACTCGCTGGCCTATGATGAACCTCCACAATGGTTTCATCCGGTGCGCGAAGCGTTCGGCGGCTATTTGCTGCGGCGCGGAAACTACGTCGACGCCGAGGGAATCTTTCGCAACGATTTGGAAAGAAACAAACACAGCGGGCGTTCTCTGTTTGGATTGATGGAAAGTCTGAAGGCGCAAAAGAAGAGTAAAGCTGCTGCAGCCGCGCAAAAGGAATTTGAAACTGCCTGGAAGAACGCGGACACAAGACTGAGCATCTCGGACCTTTGAATCTAAGTGTGACCAAAACTACTTCCAATCACAGACCAGCCAAATCCGTCACCATCTATTGCGATGGATCGAGCCTCGGCAACGGCCGCGAAGAAACGCGAGCTGCCGCGGTAGCGCTGCTCGGCTTTCGCGGACTTTGGCGCGCTTTCGGAACTTATCTGGGCCACGCGACCAACCAGCAGGCTGAGATTGCCGCCGCCGCGCTCGGCCTCGAAGCCTTAACCGAACCCTGTGTGGTGCGTCTGTTCACCGACTCGCGTTATGTCGTCGAGACGATGTGCGGCCGTTTTCGTCGTAAGACAAATCACGAATGGTGGAAGCGTCTGGACAATGCGTCCGAGCGCCACGAAGTCGCGTGGATCTGGGAGCAAGGGCACGCCGGGCATGTGATTCAGGAAGCCGCCGATCGCGCCGCGCGCAAGATCGCTGCGTTGGGCCACGTCGAACCCAGCGTCCTGCAGGATGCCGTGGATCGAGTGGGAGTGACTGAGCCCCAGGATGAGCCTGCCGAAGAGCCGGAACTGTTTTGAGGCTTATCTAATCCACAGATTACGCAGATTTCACCGATTATCATCCGAGATAATCAGAATGAGTACATTCGCTAAACCGCCTGCGTGGCCATGCTCTTTTTCTGAATCTGAGCAATCTGCGGACTCAGCCTGACCTCGCGTCGCGCTCGCTTTCCTGCATTCACAAATCTATAATCGGGCAACCAACAAACCCGGGCGTCACTTCTCAACGAGAGCACGTGTTACCACAGTCCCCAAAACCAGATAATCAGTGTAGGTCGCACTCTCCGGCGATGCGGGTGAGGCGTAGCAGAACCCCTGAACAGACTTTCTTGAGCGCTGAAGTTGCGATCAATCTTCACGCAAAGACCGCAAAGGAATGCCGCACAAGCACGCACACTCCTTCGCGCTCATTGCGAAAACCTTCGCGTAATTTGCGTCTTAATTTCCTGCTCCCAATGACTCGCAGCTTGATCACAGTAAAGCTGTTTGGAAGTCTTGGCATGCTTCTAATCTTCGCCCTCCCTGCCTTAGCGCAAATCGCCGACCGCGGCTGGGAATGGCAGAACCCGCGGCCGCAAGGTAACGCCATCAGCGCCATCCGTTTCGCCAGCGACAAACTCCACGGTTGGGCAGTGGGCGCCGACGGAGTGATTCTTTATACCGCGGACGGCGGCTTTCAGTGGGAGAGCCAGCCGACCCGGGTGGTCGTGGCTTTTAATGGATTGTACGTTTGGGACCGGCAACACGCGATTGCGGTCGGCGCGCGTGGTACGGCCGTGTTGACCAGGAACGGCGGAAACAGATGGACTGAGATCCGCACGCCTACGAAAGACCATCTTTATTCGATCTCTTTCGCTCCCGACAGTCCGGCGCGCGGCTGGGCCGTCGGCACTTACGGCTTCATTATGGCCACGACCGACGGCGGTGAAACGTGGGCCTGGCAGAGCAGTGGGACCCGCATCCATCTCTACTCAGTTTCGTTTGCCAACAAGAACACGGGATTGGCCGCGGGAGATCGCGGGACTGTGCTGCGGACAATTGATGGCGGCCGCCATTGGAAAGAATCCATAGCGCGGGGCTCGCAACCTTTTACGAGCGTGACTTTCATCACCCCGAAACGCGCTATGGCGGTCGGCTATGGCGGACATGTGATCTTGAGTGAGGACGCCGGTCTCACCTGGGAACCCGTCGACGTTCTCATGACTAACGATTTGCTTGCGGTCTTTTTTTCCGACGAACAACACGGTTGGATCTCAGCAGACAATGGCCTCGTGCTCAGCACGGCGAACGGCGGCAAGCTTTGGATACCGGCGAGCGTGCGCACTAATCCGCGGCTGGTGACTGTTTACTTTGCCGATGAAAATACTGGTTGGACCGCGGGCACCGACGGCTTGGTCTTACGCAGCGATGATGGCGGCATCGGCTGGCAGCGGCTGACCGAAGGCGGGCGCGACGATCTGGCGGACATCTTCTTTCTGGGCAATGCCCGTGGCTGGGCCGTGGGCCAGCACGGAAAAATTCTCGAGACCCGATCGGGTGGCAAGTTCTGGACGGTACGGCCATCGGGCACGAATGCGCGCCTGGACGCGATCACCTTCATCGATGAAAACAACGGTTGGGCCGTAGGCGCACAGGGAACGATTCTGCACACCGGCAACGGCGGCGTCATCTGGACGCCACAACAGGCTGACACCAAACAGGAATTGCTGGGCGTCAGTTTTGTCTCGGCAAAGCTCGGCTGGGCCGTCGGCGCGGGCGGCACCGTGTTCAAGACTGAAGACGGTGGCGACGTCTGGCGGCAGGTTCCCTCGCTGACGAGAGCCTGGCTGGAAGACGTTCATTTTCTGGATGAAAAGCACGGCGTCGCAGTAGGGTCAGGCGGCACAATCCTGCGCACCGAAGATGGCGGCGAAACCTGGAAAGACATTTCCCATAATGTGCGCGAGTGGCTTTACGCCGTGGCGTTCGCCGACAAAACACGTGGCTATGCCGTCGGCGAAAAAGGAATCATCTTGCGCACCGACGACGGCGGCCTGACCTGGAAAGACCAGGAGAGCAGTGTGAAGACGACGCTGTTTGCGATCTCAGTCGCGTCGCGCGATGACGTCCTGATTGCCGGCGAGCAGGGCCGCGTGCTGGCTTCGCGAGACGGCGGCCTGACTTGGGAAACGCAGCCGACTATTACGAGTTCGCCATTGTTCGCGGTCGCCTATCGCGGCGGCGCGAACGCCTGGGTGGCCGGCCGCGGCGGCGCGATCCTGCGCCGCACCGATGCCCTGGCAACGGTGAAAATTCCAAATCCGAAAAATCCTCCCGGCCTGCGTGGCGCTCCGAAATTGAGAGGACAGGAAAACACGCAACAACTGAATCTCGACGACGGCGACATTCCCAAAGCCGTGCCGCCGATCAGGAAACCAGTGAAGCCTTGAAGCGTGACCCGCACTGACGGCAAGATGTTATTATTGAAACATCCTTGGGCCATAAACATCCTGCCGCGGCGCGGCTCGACCGATACGGAACCGCTCGCGGCAGCGAGCGGCTTTCATTGCGCGAGAGGTTAAATGCCAGAATCCACTAAACCAAGAACCCGCGTCGAAACCGATTCGATGGGCGAGATCGAAGTGCCTGCCGACAAATATTGGGGCGCGCAGACACAGCGCTCTTTGCTTCACTTTAATATTGGCAACGACGTCATGCCGCGCGAGATGATTCGCGCGTTTGGCATACTCAAGAAAGCCGCCGCGATCGTGAATCAGGATCTTGGCAAGCTGCCTGAGGAAAAGGCCAAGCTGATCGTGCAGGCCTGCGACGAAGTGATCGAAGGCAAGCTGGACGAGCATTTTCCTTTGCGCGTGTGGCAGACGGGCAGCGGAACCCAGACCAACATGAACGCCAACGAAGTGATTTGGAATCGCGCGATTGAGATTGCCGGAGGCGTTCTAGGCAGTAAAAAACCGATTCACCCCAACGACGACGTGAACATGTCGCAATCGTCGAACGACACATTCCCCACCGCGATGCACATCGCCGCAGCCGAGCAGATGAACAAGTTAATACCGCGCGTTCAGGAGGTAAAAAGCGCCATCGATGCGAAGGCCGAAGAATTCAAGGACGTGGTGAAGATTGGCCGCACGCACTTAATGGATGCCACCCCGTTAACTGTCGGCCAGGAAATGTCCGGTTGGTCCAGCCTGCTCGAACGCGACATCGTCCGGATGAACGCCACGCTGCCGGGGCTCTACGAACTGGCGATTGGCGGCACGGCGGTGGGCACTGGCTTGAACTCACCACCGGAATTCGGTGAACGGGCGGCGAAAAAGATTGCGGAGTTGACCGGGCTGCCTTTCAAATCGCATCCCAACAAGTTCGCGGCGCTATCGGCTCACGATGAAATTGTTTTTTGTAGCGGCGGCTTGAAAACCTTGGCGGCTTCTTTGATGAAGATCGCCAACGACATTCGCTGGCTGGCTTCCGGACCGCGCTGTGGCCTGGGCGAACTGATCATCCCCGAGAACGAACCCGGCTCATCGATCATGCCCGGCAAAGTTAATCCGACTCAGAGCGAAGCGATGACCATGGTCGCGGTGCAGGTGATGGGCAACGATGCGGCCGTCGGTTTCGCCGGCTCGCAGGGCAACTTTGAATTGAACGTTTTCAAGCCGGTGATGATTCACAACCTGCTGCATTCGATTCGTTTGCTGCACGATGCGAGTCACGGCTTTGTCGAATACTGCATCGCCGGCATGACGATCAATCGCGAACAGATAGACGAGTATCTGCGCGACTCTCTAATGCTGGTCACTGCTTTGAATCCGCATATCGGCTATGACAACTCAGCCAAGATTGCCAAGCACGCGCATAAGGAAGGGATTAGCTTGCGCGAGTCGGCAATCGCACTCGGCCTTTTAACCGGCGAAAGATTCGACGAACTGGTTAAGCCGGAAGAGATGACGCATTCGTGATTAACTTCGTCGGCAAATTCCACAGATAAGCGTCAAATTAATTCAGCGTATGTGCGAATGACTTTGGAGTGCGGTGGCAAGCGTAGCGCGACACACCGCTTTGATTTTCATTGATCCAAAGCGCCGCCGCCGCTTCGCTCTGCCGGCGCACTCCAAAAGTTCGGCTTCGCAATCTCTGTGCTGAGTTTTTCTAATCTGAAATCTGCGTAATCTGCGGATTAAGCTGTCCAGCATGAACAAGTCCAACCTCGTCGCAATTGGTCTTCGCGCCAAGACGGCACGCGCGATCGCAGTCGTCCTGGGGGGGCCGAGCGATTCACCACTTGTCTTCAAGAAACTTGAAATTGCGCTGGCTGATCCGAAGGTCGCCTCTACGGCCCAGCCCTATCACGAAGTAATGGAACTGTCGTGGGAAGAAAGTCAGCAGGCCGTGCGGAAATCCGCCAGCGCGATCGAGGCCATCGCCCGCAAAGCTCTGGCGCGTTTGATTAAAGAACTTCAGTCCGCCGGAATGGAAGTGTCGGGAATTGGAATTGTCGGCGCCAAAGACAAGGAGCTGGATCGGATCGGCAACTTTCACATCCGCGCGCATGCCGCCGAGGGAGTATTATTTCGCCGCGTGCTGGATCTCGCGGCGGACGCGAACGGAATGAAGAGACGAACATTTCCCGATCGAGAGTTTGCAGAATTGGTTGGGATCGAACTTAGCCCCGGGATCAAGCCAAAGCTAAACGACCTGGGCCGCACACTGCCGCCTCCGTGGCGAACGGACGAGAAGCAGGCTGCGACCGCTGCGTGGTTGGTGCTGCACGGTCGCCGAAAATAGTTTTGAAAAGCTTGCCGCTAAGACACGTAAGTACGGGTTGATTCGTATGACTTAGAAGTTTGGCTATCAAAGCATGAACGAACCATGAAATCACACGAACTTGCACGAGTGAGCTTGAGTGCACAGCACTTCTGCTGAGTTTGTCTAATCTGTGAAATCTGCGTAATCTGCGGACTCTGTGCCTGACCCAAACGAAAAAGTCCAGGAGAATATCGACGGCGGTTTCTATGTCGATTCCACGTGCATCGATTGTGATGTCTGCCGCGAGACTGCACCCAACAACTTCGCCCGCTCTTTCAAGAACGCCTATTCTTACGTCAGCAAGCAGCCCGAAAACGAAATCGAGCTTAGAGCTTGCGAGGAAGCGCTGGCGTGCTGTCCGGTCGAAGCGATTGGGAATGACGGGTAATGTAGCGCAAGTTGTTAACTTGAGAGCGCAAATTACCAATTTGCGCCACAAACCTTTATAATTCGGACATCGATTTCCCCCTGAAACTTTCTTAGTGATTTCTGAACGGAGCTGTCCTTATGTCCGGCGAATCGCTTGAGCGTTACTTTCGTTTGGTCCAGGGCGCGCGTGACAAGCGGCCTTCGGGACGTTTGTGGTGCCCGGCGGCCGACGTCTATCGCACGGACAACGGCTGGATCGTGAAGGTAGACCTCGCCGGGATTCGTCCCGGGGATATTGAGATCACGCTCGACGGCCGAGTCCTGCGCATCAGCGGATTGCGCCGCGATCGCACTTGCGGCGAAGGCATCTCGCATTATCAGCTCGAGATCACCTACAGCCGGTTTGAAAAGATGATTCAGTTTCCGCGTTCGATCGAGCATGCAACGATCGAACGCGACTACAATGACGGGCTCTTAACCCTACGTTTGCACGAGGAAGAAGAAGCTGGAAGCAAAGGCCGGGCTCGCGCTGCCAGTGAGTGATCTTTGCAGCTTACTTATTATTGACCGAGATTTATCTCTTAAAACATGGCCGAAGCAGAAATAATTTCCGACAAGAAAGCCGCACCACAACCGTCCGCCAAACGTGAAGGCGTGCCGTTTGAGATTCCAGTTCTGCCGCTGCAGAACACCACGCTTTTTCCTGAAACTATGGTGCCGCTGGCGGTCGGTCGACCGTCGTCGATAGCCGCGGTCGAAGCCGCTCTTTCCAGCGAAGAAAAATTGTTGGCGTGCATCAGTGTGCGTCCTGATAAGACCGCGGACGGTGACTCGAAGCCCGAGGATCTTTATGAAGTCGGCAGCCTCGTAATGATCAAGCGGATGGAGCGCGTCGAAGACACACTTCACCTGATCGTCCAGGGCGCCGATCGGATCCGCGTGCTCGAGTGGGTGCAACGCGAGCCGTTCCTGCGCGCCCGGGTGCAGATTCTTCCCGAGCTGACAATAAAGAACAATGATGAAGTCGAGGCAGCCAAGCGCAATGTGCAGCAGTTGATTCAACAGGCGCTGGCTTACCTGCCACAGGTGCCGCCGGAAGTCCGGATGGTCGTGCTCAGCGCGGACGATCCGGTTCGGCTCGCATACTTCCTCGGCTCGATCCTCAGTCTGGGCGTTGATAAAGAGCAGCAGATGCTCGAAGCCAACACGGTCGACGAGCTGATGCACCTCGCTCACGATTTTCTCGCGCACGAAGTCGAGATCATTCGCCTGCGTTCCAAAATTGCCAGCGAAGCCCAGACCGAAATGGACAAGGCGCAACGCGATTACGTGCTGCGCCAGCAAATGAAGGCGATCCAAAAAGAGCTGGGCGACGACGAGGGCGGCGAGCAGGCCGAAGCCGCGCAGTTGCGCGAGCGGCTGGCGAAAGCCGATCTGCCCGACGACGTTCGCAAGGAAGCAGAACGCGAGCTCAGCCGGATGGAGAAGCTGCCGGCAATGGCGCCGGACTATCACGTCATCCGCACGTACCTCGATTTCATTCTCGAGTTGCCGTGGAAAACTTCTTCCGAAGATCGACTTGATTTGAATGAAGCACAGAAGGTCCTGGACGAAGACCACTATGACATTCAGGACGTCAAAGAACGCATCCTGGAATTCCTGGCGGTGATCAAGCTGCGGCCCGACGCCAAGAGTCCGATTCTTTGCTTTATCGGACCTCCGGGCGTAGGCAAGACCTCCCTCGGCCGTTCCATTGCCCGCGCGATGGGCCGACACTTTGAGCGTTTGAGCCTGGGCGGCGTGCGCGACGAAGCGGAATTGCGCGGCCATCGCCGCACGTACGTCGGCGCGATGCCCGGGCGCATTATTCAATCAATCCGCCGCGCCGGAGTGAACAACCCGGTGATGATGCTCGACGAGATCGACAAACTGGGCAACGACTACCGCGGCGATCCAGCGTCGGCGCTTTTGGAAATTTTAGATCCCGAACAGAACAATACTTTTACTGATCATTATCTGGATCTGCCGTTCGATCTTTCAAAGGCTTTCTTTATCGCCACCGCAAATCAGCTTGGACCGATTCCGCCGCCCCTGCGCGATCGTATGGAAGTGATCCAACTGGTCGGTTACAGCGATCGAGAGAAGCTGCAAATAGCCCGCCGTTACCTGGTGCCGCGGCAGGTGCGCGAGAACGGATTGACGCCCGAGCAATTTGAAATCACCGACGCCGCCATAAGTCTGATTGCCACGCGTTACACGCGTGAGGCCGGCGTGCGCCAGCTCGAACGGACCATCGGCCGACTGGGGCGCAAAGTCGCTTTGAAGATCGCCCAGGGACAAACGGAAAAGATCACGGTCGACGCGGGAGACATTCCTGACTTTCTCGGCGCGCCGAGATTCTATCCCGAAGAAGCGCGCAAGGAACTACCGGCTGGCGTGGCGACGGGCATGGCCTGGACTGAAATGGGCGGCGAGATCCTTTTCATTGAAGCGTCGCTCTTGCCGGGCGGCAGTGGGTTGACGATCACGGGACAGCTCGGCGAAGTGATGCAAGAGTCGGCGCGCGCGGCGCGTTCGTATCTCTGGTCGCATGCGGAAGAGTTTGGCATTGGCCCGGAAATGTTCAAGAGCTATGGCGTGCACATGCACGTTCCGGCCGGCGCTATTCCGAAGGATGGACCCAGCGCGGGCGTGACCATCACCGCCGCGCTCGCCTCGCTTTACACCGGCCGTCGCGTGCGGCCCGACACCTCTATGACCGGCGAGATCACGCTCTCTGGCCTGGTGTTTCCCGTCGGCGGAATCAAAGAAAAAGTTTTGGCGGCGCATCGGGCCGGGATTCATCGCATCATCCTGCCGGCGCGTAATGAAGCCGATCTGAAAGACATTCCCGAAGACGTCCGCCGCGAGTTGCAGATCGTTCCGGTCACGCGCATCAACGAAGTAGTCGACGCGGCGCTGGAGAAGCTGGTCGCCAACCCACCACCGCCACTGCCGGTTACTACCGGCGTGAGGGACCGACACGATCAGGACCCCGAACCGCTGATCGCGAAAGAGCGATAGTGGCACAGACTTCAGACTGTGATCGCGCCACCGGAAGTAATCACAGACGGAAGTCTGGGCCACTTTTTTTGGAACTCTTCCTTCGTTCGTAGGTTACACTCAACAGGTTCTTCTCTCCCGAGCTTTTCCAGCTCCGTCTGACTTAAGACAAAACGAAAGGATTGATCTATGGGCTCGACTCGCTCATTACTTCTCTCAGCCTTAGTCATCGCCGCGTGTTTTGGTTCGGCCGGTGCTCAGCGGCGCTGGGAGCGGATACCGCCGCCGCGAGACGCACAATTCTATGTCCCGCGAAACAAGCTCGAGGATTTCGAAGGCCGCATGGAAACCATCCTGATCAAGGGACGCACTTATGTGGCGACGTTGCGGGCGCAGAATGGTTACGCCCGCGTCGAGGCGACTGAAATTCGCGACACCGGCAACTCGACTCGGGTCACGGGAGTCGTGATCACGATCGTTGCCGACGGCGGGCCGCCGGGCGAGATTCGCTCGTTGATCGACTATGAAGAGATCGACGCGCTGATCAAGGCGTTCGATACGATCGCCAAATCGGATGACTCCCTTACCAGGCTCACCCATTTTGAAGCGCGCTATCGCACCAAAGGCGACTTTGAGATCATGGTCTTCAAGCAAGTCACCGGCGGCGTGGCGGCGACGGTCGAGGGCGGGTTCTTCGATCGATCGCGGCTGTTAATGACGCTGGATGATTTTACGAAGCTGCGCTGGATGATCGCACAAGCCAAGGACAGACTCGACGAGATTAAGTAGGCAACGCGCGCATTGAGGTCAGTACTAAGATCGTTGGCGTTCGGAGAGTTTGATGATCAGGTCGGCGATCTCTTCCAGCGGCTGCCGGCTGGTATCGATCGAAAGGTGATAGTTTCGCGCGCAGGTCCAATCGTGGGCGGTCATCTCGTTAAAATAAATCTCCCGGGTCCGATCTGATTCGGCAATCAGCTCGCGCGCCTGCTCTTCAGTTAAATCCGGATACACGCTCATCACTCGCCGGGCGCGAAAACTTTTTGGCGCATGACAGAAAGTCGTGAACATACCGCGATGTCGCGGCAGCAGAAAAACACCCGCCCAGCCCACTACGACACAATCGTGCTTGCCGGCGATTCGCTTCATGATTTCCTTCTGCTTTTCAAAGAGTTCACGGTCGGAAAACGTTCGCAGCGGCGGCGGGTTGTAATGCGAGTCGGCCGCGCCAAACGACAGACCGCCGAGGATTCTTTCCCAAAATGAAGAGATGCGCTCCGAGTGCGCGGCCACCGTCTCTTCATCACAGCCAAACTCTTCGGCGGCCAGGTGCAACACTTCGCGATCGACGTACTTGAGCCCCAGCCGCGTCGCGACTAACTGGCCGATATACGAACCGCCGGTGCCCATCTGCCGCGAAATCGTAATAGTTGTGCGAATCATGACTTTATGGTGGCACAGACTTCAGTCTGTGATTCAGTTGTCCGTTATCACAGACTGAAGTCTATGCCATTAATAACGATGCGAAGGCAAGCCGATGTGTATGTGCGGCCCTGTGGCCACGCCGGGAATCGCGCCGCGAAAAGCCGAGAACGGAATGCCATTGGCGCGGAGAAATTCCAAAAGCGCCTGGCCTTCGGGCCCATCCGGATTCAGCGAGATGTCCATCGCGTTACGATGATCGAGGTGCCACTGGTTATGAATCGCGCCCTGTCCGAATACAGCGATTGGCAAAGGCCGCTTGAATGTCTGTTGAAAGAAAGTCTCGATCCGGCCGGCCTGCGAAAGCACCCAGGGACCCGCGCCATTATAACGGATGAACGAACTGGTTTTGATCAGGCCGCCCTTGGGCGTGGGGCCAAGCTTCGCGATTTGTTTCTCGGCTTCGACCTCAATCAGCACCTGGGCAATTTGTGTGTCCGCAGTGGCAATCTGTTGTTGGACTCCGAGAATTTTCAGATTAGCGTCGGCCAGCGCGCGTTCGCTTTGATCGAGATCGCGTTGCGAGAGCAGCCCATCCGCCACCAGTTTTTTCGATTGATTCCGGCGCTCTTCAGTCTTGCGCGCGCTCGCCTGGTACAGAGCCAAAAGCTTTTCCAGACTCGCCTTGTATTCTTTAGTACTCTTAACGTAACTGTCGCGGAGTTTCGATAGTTCGTTGTCATTCTGAGCCGGCACAGTTTTGGGCTTGGCAGCGGGTTTTGCCGCTTTCTTCTGCGCGTAAACGCCGCCGGCCAGGATCATCGAGATCATCATCGCTAAGAAAGTCCGTCCACCGAACGACATTCCCTGAGACGCGCTCATCGACAAAAACGGATGCTCCTTCTCCAACTAAATTATTAGCGTCGTTAATGCGCTAGTGCCCTTAGTGCATCGCGACGCTGCCGGGCTTTGCCCTCACCTGCTTGAACAAGAGCGTGGCCGGAATGCACAACAAACACAGAAACGCGAGCAGGCGAAAGACGTCAATGTACGATAGTAACATTGCCTGGCGCACCACGGTTCCATATAGTCCGGCATAAGCCTGCTGCCCGGCCACGACCGAGCCGCCACGCGCGGCGAACCCCTCGGTCATTTGTTTTAAGCGTTCCTGATAAGCTGGATCGTAAGGCGTTAGATGCGACACCATCGCCGCCTGATGAACCTGCGCGCCGCGGGCCAGCAAGGTTGTGACGGTGGCGATGCCGATGCTGCCGCCGGAGTTTCGCATTAGATTGAAGACGCCTGAGGCATTGCCCATCTGCTCGTTGCTCAAAGTGCCCAGGGCCATCGTGGTTAAGGGAACGAAGATGAAGCCCATCGCAAATCCACTGGTGATGCTGGGCCAAACAATACTGCTAATGGAGATTTCCAAATTGATATTACTGAACTGGTAAGTTGAATAGCCGAGCACGGCAAACCCAAACATGATGAGGTAACGGCTATTGACCTTGCCGATGAGGCGACCCACGATCAGCATGGATACGATCGCGCCGAAGCCTCTGGGGCTGACTGCCATGCCGCTGGACACTGCGGGATAACCCAAGAGCGTCTGCAGAAACAAAGGCAAGAGCGCAATCGTGCCGTAAAGCACAATGCCCATTACAACCATCAGCGACGTGCCTACCGCGAAGTTGCGATTGACCAGCACGCGTAAGTCGACAATGGGGTCGTTCGATCTCAGTTCCCAAATGACGAATGAAATTGCCGTGACGACGGAAAAAATGGTAACCCAGGTAATGAAAGACGAGGCGAACCATTCTGCTTCCTGACCTTTATCCAGGACCAACTGCACTGCTCCCAAAGCCAGGGCCATCAATCCAAAGCCGATGTAGTCAATGCGGCCCGGTCTTTGATTCTTGATGTAGGGCGGATCTTCTATGAAAGTTCGCGCCATAAAGATCGCGAGTATTCCGATAGGAATGTTGATGTAAAAAATCCAGCGCCACGAATAATTATCCGTGATCCATCCGCCGAGTGTAGGGCCGATGATCGGCGCGACCACCACTCCCAAACCGAACACGGCCATTGCCGAACCCCGCTTCTCGACGGGGAAACTTTCCATCAACACTGCTTGAGCAATCGGTTGCAGGGCGCCACCGCCTGCGCCTTGGGCGATGCGCGCGACGATCAGCATTCCCAAACTGGCGGCGGCCCCGCACATGATCGACGACAAGGTGAAGATCGCGATACAAACAATCAAGAATCTCTTGCGCCCAAAATAGCGGCCCAGCCAGTTCGCGGCGGGCAGGATTATCGCGTTTGATACCAGGTAACTGGTCAGGACCCAGGTTGCCTCTTCGGGTGTCGCGGAAAGGTTTCCGGCAATGTGCGGCAGCGCAACGTTGGCCACCGAAGTGTCGAGCACTTCCATGAAGGTAGCCAGCATTACCGCGGCCGCGATCAGCCAGGGATTGAAGCTGGGCGTCCACTCGCGAGCCGCTGAGGCAGCTCGGCTCGCCGCAGGTTTTATTCTTTCAGCAATCGTGCTCATCGGATCTTAATTTGGAGTGCGCCGGCAGAGCGAAGCGGCGACGGCGCTTTGGTTTAGTCGCCGGTGCATCGAGAGATCCAAAGCGGTGTCTCGCTTCGCTTGCCACCCCACTCCAAAGTCACTTCACCTTAACTTCCGGCACGACCGACATGCCCGGCGCCAGCACGTGCTGTGGTTCGATCTGGTTTGGCTCAAAGACAATTTTGACGGGCACGCGTTGCACGACTTTCACGTAGCTGCCGGTCGCGTTCTCGGGTGGAATCAAACTGAAGCGCGCGCCGGTCCCGGCTTGTATGCTGTCCACGTGTCCCTTGAAAACTTTGTCGGGATAGGCGTCGATCGTGATATCGACCGGCTCACCCGGACGCAGTTGGCCGATCTGGCTTTCCTTGAAGTTCGCGGTCACCCACACATCGCCCGGAACCACCGCCATCAGCGGTTGGCCGACCTGGACCAGCGCGCCGACCTCGATCGATTTGCGCGCGATCCGTCCTGATTCCGGCGCGTACACCTTGGTGTAGGAAAGATCCAACTCTGCCTGATCGACCGCGGCCTGTAGCTGTTCGAGGGTTGCGCCGGCCGCGGTGGCCTGGGCCTGGCTGACTGCGACCTGTTGCGGAGCAGTGTTGGCTTGCGCGAGTTTGCCCACCGCTTCGTTCACCTGTGCCTGCGCGCCGCCAACTTGGGTCTGGGCACGCTGAGCATTTTGCGACGCCGCTGAAGTAGCCGCCCGAGCGGCGTTGACCTGCGCCTCGGCGGCCGCAACTCTCTCCCTCGCGGCATCCACTTGGGCGTTGGCCGTGCGCGCGGTCGCGATTGCCTGATCCAGACGCTGATGCGAAATCTCGTCCTTCTCAAAAAGCATTTGATAACGCTGCACGTCCGCACTGGCGCGCTGGGCTTCGGCGACCGCCGCCGACACCTGCGCTTGCGCCTGCTGGACGTTCGCTTGGGCGGCCCCGACTCCCGCCGACGCCTCAGTCGTGCGACTGCGCTCAGACGCCGCGCCGGCCCGCGCGCCGGCCACCGCGGAACGCGCCTGCTGCACGCCGGCCGCCGCTTGCTGCACATTGGCGCGCCCCACGGCCCGCGTCAGAGTCACCTGGGTTTGTGCTTGTTTCTGTTGCGCGCGACCCGCGTCGAGCGCCGCTTTGGCCTGAACAACTTTTGCCTCGTAATCCCTCGGATCAATCTCGGCTACGAGGTCGCCGGCCTTCACGTTCTGGTTGTCGGTTACGTAAACTTTGGCTATATAGCCCGCGGCCTTGGGACTTACCTGAACAATATGGCCGTCGATGAAAGCATCGTCGGTTGTTTCATGAGAGCGCGCATAGAGCCAATAGCGCACACCTACGACAGCCGCGATCAAAAGCACCACAGCACCGCCTATCAAGAACGCCGGGCGTTTGTAAACTGGACGCTTGCGGGCATGTTCATGCGCCCCACCGTTAAGCGGCTCGCCGTATTCATCGACAGGCTCGTCACTGTCTCGAGCGGATTCTTGATCATGATCGGCGGGTGACGACGCCTCGTCGTCGACAGGCCGCTTTGCTGGATTTTTAACTTCGTCCGAGTTCGCCATATCAGTTTGTCTGGAGACGGGCTATCACCCGTGATTTTCTCTTCTTCCTACCAACGAAAGGTCTGCGATCTTCCCAGCGCCGCAGCCAAATTCAATCGCGCGCCGTTGTAAGCTGCGAGCGCCGTAACTTGATCCAAACGCGCATTCGCCAGAACCGTCTGGGCATTTACGACTTCGAGGTTATCGCCGACACCGGCCCGAAAACGATCGCGAGCCATCTCTAATTCGCGTTCAGCCAGCGTCACCGCGAGGTCCGCCGCGCGCACCGTCTCAGCCGTGGTGCGCAAGCCGGCAAAGGCCAGACGCACGTCCTCTTCGACCTGGCCGCGGATGCTCGCGAGCTGCAGCTCCGCTTCATTCGCACGGCTGTTGGCAACCTGCATTCGACCGCGCGTCAACCCCCCATTGAAAATTGGCACGTTCAATTGAATTGCCGCGCGGCGCGTCGGCAGCGCGCTTTCAGTGGGAGTAATCCCGCTGACCCCATAGTCGCCCAGGAATTCAAGCGACGGCAATTGCTCTGCTTGTGCGGCTCGTCTCTGGTAAGCAGCTTCGGTCACCTGCGCCTGGGCGACGCGAACTTCGGGGCGAGTGTCTTCGGCCTGGGCAACCGCTGTTTCAATTTCCGGCAAAATCGAAGGCACGAAACGCAACGGATCAGTGAGCGTAAGCGGACTGCCCAGCCGCAATCCGACTATGCGCTGAAGCTGCAGACGCCCTTCTTCCGAATCCGTCTGCGCTCGCGACAGGCGGACCTGTTCCTGCGCCAGCCGTGTCTCTGCGCGGGTCACGTCCACGCCGGTAGCAACACCCGCGTCGCGCTGGTCCTGCGCCAGCTTGAACAACGTTTGCGCCAGCGTCACGTTTGCCTGCGCTGCCGAGACGGCGCGGTCGGACCGCAGCGTCTCCAGATAAGCCAGCGCGGTGGCGGTCGCGACTTGTTCGCGAGCCAGGGCTTCTTCCATCTCGGCAACGCGCACGCCCGCGCGACCGGCCTGGAAAGTTCTCAGCGCGCTTAAACTGAAAATTGTCTGCTCCAGTCGCACCCGCGCGTCAAAGTTCTTAAAGGGTCCGATGAAGGTGGAGGTGAAGCCGGGAAATTTTCCCGGAGTGAAACCGAGGGCGGCGAGATTCTCGGTGACGCTGGCCTGATAAGCAGCGCCATAGATATTCGGCAGCAAACCCGCGCGCGCCTCCTTCTCGAATCCGCGCGCTTCGTTGCGTCGCTCTTTGGCCAGCAAGGTCGCGAGATTGTTTTCCAACGCGAGCTTGATGGCTTCTTCGAGACTTAACGCGGATGGTCCCGCCACGATTTTGGCCGCGCCCGGCACTTGCTGTGGGTTCGTAATCGGCGCCGCCGGGACCGTTCTCTGTGAGGACGGCCCACCCATTTGACCCGGCTGCGAACCTGTTGGCGTTTGTCTCTGGCTCGGCTGACTTTGACCGGGTTGCAATGTTTGACCCTGGGTCAGGTGACCCAAAGACAATGCCAATAAGAAGCCGGCGCCAAGGGCGGTGTTCGACCGCCTACGGGCGCGAATGAAAACGCCGCCGAACGCCAGCGGACACTTCGTCGGGGACGCAAACCACCAAAGGATCAAAACGTTCGTTCCTCTCAATCAGTTTGTTGATCAGACCTACGTTTCGCGAGACTGTACCTGTTTCGTGTCAAAAGTCTCGCGTAAGTGCAACGTAACAGGTCAACCGAACGGCTTTTGTCGTTCATGGTGTTAAGCTGCTGTTTCCGGCTCATCGTAGATTCGATCTCATTAGCATCCGGCTTCAGCTGGGTGATGGACGACTACGGCTAAACCGTTTCAAACGGTTTCCAATTGGGTAACGCCTGCCATCTGACTGAAGCCAGGTGCTGATGAGATATTGGAAAGACTACGTACTATCAATCAAAGGAGCGTACCCATGCAATCTGCCCTGCTGAGTATCCTGATCTTCATTACTGCCGGCGCCGGGTTTGCGCAAACGCCCAGCCCGACACCGGCGCCGCGAAATTATCCCGCGCCGATCGAAGGCGACTTCGTCATTCCAAACTTTCATTTTCACAGTGGCGAGGTTCTGCCCGAACTTACGATTCACTACCGCACCATCGGCACACCCAAGCCGGACAGCGCGGGCTTGGTGCGTAATGCGGTCCTGATTGGACATGGCACGGGCGGAGCGGGAACGCAGTTTCTCTCGCCACAGTTTGCGAATGTCCTGTTTGGACCGGGACAGCTACTCGATGCGACGAAGTATTACATCATTCTACCTGACGGTATCGGTCATGGCGGTTCGAGCAAGCCGAGTGACGGCCTGCACGTGCGCTTTCCGCATTACACCTATGACGACATGGTCGGGGCGCAGTACGAACTGCTGACAAAGAAGCTGGGCGTGAACCATCTGCGGCTGGTCATGGGCACCTCGATGGGCGGCATGCAAAGCTGGGTTTGGGGTGAGACCTATCCGGATTTCATGGATGCGTTAATGCCGCTCGCCAGCAATCCCGTCGAGATTGCCGGCCGCAATCGTGTCTGGCGGCGCATGGCTATGGACGCGATTCGCGACGATCCGGAATGGCTCGGCGGCGAATACAAGACGCAACCGATGCGAGCGCTGGTCGCTGCCGAAAATCTTTTGTTGTTAGCGGGCAGCGCGCCTTTATTCTGGCAGAAGCAAGCGCCGACGCGTGAAGCCGGTGACAAATTTTACGCCGACCGCCTGAAGGCCGCGGTGGCGCGGCTTGATGCAAATGATCTGCTTTATCAGCTCGATTCTTCGCGCGAATACAATCCATCACCGAAGCTGGAAACGATAAAGGCACCGCTGTTCGCGATCAACTCGGCGGACGATTTCATCAACCCACCTGAGTTGGGTTTAATGGACCGAGAAATCAAACGCGTGAAACGTGGCCGCTACATTTTGCTGCCGATTACGGATCAAACACGCGGGCACGGCACGCACACGCTGCCGGCGATCTGGCAAGGGTATTTGAAGGAATTGCTGGAGACGTCGGGGCGGTAGCGCGACCGTCAGGGAGGGCTCAGGTACAGAACCGGGAGCGGTAGCGACCGGGATAAGAG